>NZ_CM001488.1:3315452-3506259 GCF_000233695.2 Desulfobacter postgatei 2ac9
GCCTTTGCGCGGCTCAAAAAGAATCTGGCGGCAAAGAAAGTCGTGGTCCGATATCCAAAAAACGAATAAACATTTGCAAACTGTTCTGGTTGAGGCGGCAAAACTTGCACCACATTGGAATCCTCAATTGGCTGAAATTCATGAAAGGGAATTGAGAAAGGGAAACAAGAATAGAGCGACCCTGGCCGTAGCAAGAAAGCTTGTAGCCTATATGCTGGCTGTTGAAAAATCCAAAAAGGATTTTGAGGTGACAGCTCCATATCAGGCTGCCTGATACGGTCGCATTGATACATTAATAGCATTGCATTTACAATAGATCTTCCCGCTGGTCCTTGCTTTCTGGGGACTATGTGATCGGCAACCGCCGTGATACATCATTTATAGTGTTTCAAGGTCAGCGGGTTTACCCAAACTTAATCTTCTGTGATGGTTCCTTTACAAAAGGACCTGATACAGCAAATAGATGTCTGGTCAAAAGATCTTTATCTTTTTGGCACTTAAATGAAATAGATTAAAAAGATCAGGAGTTAATGCAATGGGCCATTTAACGCTTTTGGAGAATGTCTTTAAAAAGTGAAGGGAAATCTACATTTTCCCCTTGACAAAACTTATCATAGATGTGACAATTACGTCACACCTCACCCTCCAGAAATAACAAAGGCTCCCGGCGAAACCGCCGAGAGCCTTGATATACTTGGTAGCGGGGGAAGGATTTGAACCAACGACCTTCGGGTTATGAGCCCGACGAGCTACCAGACTGCTCCACCCCGCAACAACATTTAGCAATATAGATCAAAGAAGCTTTCGAGTCAAGTTAAATTTTCATATAATTCAAACATTAACCATAACACACTGTTTTAGCTCATCAATTGATGCGGTTGCGGTACCGACTTTAGCCACGACAATACCTGCCGCAAGATTGGCCAGCCCGGCAGCCGCTTTAAACGTGGCACCTGATGCCAACCCCAGGCCTAAAATAGAGATAACCGTATCTCCGGCCCCGGACACATCAAAGACCTGCCTTGCTTTGGATGCAATAGCGACAGCCGGTTTTCCGGTTTCATAAAGGACCATACCGGCCTTTCCGCAGGTAATAAGAAGTTTTTCAAGCCCGGCCAAAGCCATGATCTTTGCTGCAGCCGCTTCCATCTCTTCGGGAGTTTGAATCTGCATACCCGCGGCAATTGCAGCTTCTCTTTTATTAGGGGTCAAAACGCTTACCCCCATGTATTTGGAAAAATCCATGGACTTGGGATCGGCCAGGGTCATTACGCCTGATTTGTTTGCCAGTTCAACAATACGTGCTACAAGCTCACGGGTTACCAAACCCTTATCATAATCTGAAATGATAACAAGATCCATTTTGTCTATGTAACCGGCAAGAATCCGAGTTAATTCCTCAAGCGTATGGGCACTGATCCGGTGCATGACTTCCCTGTCAATGCGCAGCATTTGCTGACTGGCTGCAATGATTCTGGTTTTACGTGTTGTAGGCCGGTCCGATTCACTGATCACCCCTGTGACATCAACGTTCAAGGCTCCAAGCATTTTTAAAACATCACGGCCGGCCGGCCCCTTACCCACGGTACCCATGGCGAAGACCGTTGCCCCCATAGCTGAAAGGTTATTTATCACATTGCCGGCTCCGCCCAGTGTATGGCTGGTCTTTTCCACGGCCACCACAGGCACAGGCGCCTCCGGTGAAATTCTGTCTACCCTTCCCCACAGGTACTCATCGAGCATTAAGTCCCCGATGACAAGCACCCGCAGCGCTTTAAAGTGATCAATGTTTATCATTCAGTTCGCCAGAAGAGTGGTAAGCATGACTTGAAGCTCATCATAGGAGCGGGTAATGGGAATATCAGGAAAATCCTTGGTAATGGACTCAGGGGGCTTAAAGAAAAAGCCCTGGTCTGCAGATAGGATCATCCCGGTATCATTGTAGGAATCTCCAAACGCAATAACATGATAATTCAAACCTTGAAGGGCTTTGACGGCCCGGGCTTTCTGATTGTCAATTCTCAAATTGTATCCGATAATCCGGTTTGTTGCGTCCACGGTAAGATTATGGCAGAGAAGTGCAGGAAAGCCTAATTTTTCCATAAGCGGCCCTGCAAACTCTTCAAAGGTATCGGACAGGATAATGATCTGAGTGCGTTTCCGGATCCAGTCCAACATCTCCTTTGCGCCATCAAGGGGGTCAAGGCCTGCAATGACATCCTGAATATCCTTAAGTGTCAGATTATGCTCATCAAGTATGGATAGACGCTTGGTCATAAGCACATCATAATCGCTGATATCCCGGGTGGTGAGTTTAAGTTCCTCAATCCCCGTTTTTTTCGCCACATTAATCCAGATTTCAGGCAAAAAGACCCCTTCCAGATCTGCAACAAGTATTTTCATTCCTTTAACCCTTTTTCTCTTATTTATTCTATTTATGCTGCAACCTTTATCCCGGATATCGGGATATAAATACCCCAGAACAACCGAACCCTACTCAGTCTCATCATCTTCAATACGGATAAGAACGGGTTGTCCCACCACGCAGTCGGTTTGAACAATTTTAGCAAGGGCCGCCTGAATCCTGCTTTCCTTGGCCAGGTGAGTCAGCATCACAATGGGCACCTGCCCATTGGCATTGCGCCCTTTTTGATGAACAGATTTAATACTGATATCGTTTTCACCTAGAATTCCTGAAATGGTGGATAGAACACCCGGATGATCCTGGGCTTCAAAGCGCAGATAATACCGGGTGGACAACTGCGCCATGGGTAGAATTGGTATTTTTTGAATATTTTCCTCGGGATATCCAAGGGTAGGAACCCTGCGCCGGGTGCCGGCAATGATATTCCTGGCAATATCAGCAATATCCGAGAGTACAGCGGAGGCTGTGGGCATCATGCCTGCACCGTGACCGTAAAGCATGGTTCTGCCGGTGGCGTCTGCATCAATGGCAATGGCATTCATGGAGTGATCCACATGAGACAACGGATTGGAGTTGTGAATCATGGTGGGATGCACCCGGGCTTCAACATGGTTCTCATGTTTTTTCCCGATGGCAAGCAGTTTAATGGTATAACCAAAATCTTTTGCAAACCCGATATCAGCCGGACCTATGTTCCGGATACCTTCCACATGAATATCATCAAGGTTGATTTCCATACCATAGGCCAGGGCACTTAAGATGGCAAGTTTATGGGCCGTATCATATCCATCCACATCCAGTGATGGTTCAGCCTCGGCAAAACCCAGCTCCTGTGCCTTTTTTAGGGCATCCTCAAATAGAGAGCCATCCTGGGACATCTTGCTTAAGATATAATTGCAGGTACCGTTAAGGATTCCGCACATGCCATGGATGTCATTGGCGACCAAAGATTCCCGCAGGCTTTTGATGACGGGCATACATCCCCCGCAGGAGGCTTCAAAAGCCAAATCCACCTGATTTTTTCCGGCAACGGCGACCAGCTCATTACCAAAATTTGCCAGAAGCGCCTTGTTTGCAGTCACCACATGTTTTTTATTTTCAAGGGTCTTAAGGATGAAATCCCTGGCTATGGTTTTCCCGCCGATAAGCTCCACAATAATGTCAATGTCAGGGTCATTGATAACCGTTACAGCATCGGTTATTAATTGGGTGCCTGTCAATTCAACACCCCGGTCCGTTGTAATATCAAGGTCAGCAATGGTTTTCAGATTCAGACTGGCACCGATCCGGGCTTCAAGCAAGTCTTTTTTCTCCTTGAGCAATTTTGCCACGCCTGCCCCTACTACACCGAATCCAAGTAGGCCGATATGGATTGTTTTCATGAAGGTATTTTCTCCAAAATAGTCCCGTGTTTAAAATCACCCAACTTAATACTTCATCCAGGCATCCCTTGTCAAAAAGCTTTTGACTTTTTACGGCCTTTGGGCGTATGATTGATGATTTTAAAGGGATTGACAGATCTACTATATTCCACAGGTGAGATGAAATGAATGACTCTTTAACATATGCGGATTCCGGCGTTGATATTGATAAAGCCACCCGGCTGGTGGACCGGATAAAAGACATAGCCAAATCTACCCCACGTACCGGTGTTATGGGTGAAATCGGTGGTTTCGGCGGACTTTTTTCCCTAAACCTGGCCAATATTTCCAACCCGGTGCTGGTCAGCTCCACAGACGGGGTGGGTACCAAGCTGAAAATCGCATTCCAGATGGACAAACATGACACCATAGGTATAGACCTTGTGGCCATGTGCGTCAACGACATCATTGTCCAGGGAGCTAAGCCATTATTTTTTCTGGATTATCTTGCCATGGGAAAACTGGACAACAGTGTGGCTGAAAAAATTATTAGGGGTATTGCCGAAGGCTGCACAGAGGCTGGATGTGCGCTGATCGGCGGAGAAACCGCTGAAATGCCCGGCATGTACCAGGGTGGTGAATATGATCTGTCAGGTTTTTCCGTCGGTATCGTTGACAATAACAAAATCATCGACGGCTCCTACATTCGTCCCGGGCACAAACTTATCGGCATAGCCTCTTCAGGTGTTCACTCCAATGGCTTTTCTTTAGTGCGCAAGGTTTTTTTTGACAAATGCGGGTATGACGTCAATACCCGGCTGGCTGACTTGGATACCACCCTTGGGGAAGAACTGCTCAAACCCACCATCATCTATGTATCCACGATCTTAAGCCTGCTGCGTGACCTGCCTATTCACGGCCTGGTTCATATCACAGGCGGCGGCATAGATGAAAACATCATCCGGGTCATCCCCCAGACATGCAAGGCCGTCATCCACAAAGGGTCATGGCAGATTCCCCCAATATTCAACATTATCCAGCGGGAAGGCAATGTGCCGGAACATGACATGCACCGGACATTTAACAACGGCGTCGGCATGGTGATGGTGGTCCCTGAAAAATCCGCCCAGGAGGTCATGGATAGACTGGTTGCCATGGACGAAAAAGCGTATTTTATCGGTGAAATCCTGGAAAGGGAAAACCACGAGACCCAGACCCAGTACGTCTGATTACCCTTCAGGCAGGTAAACCCATGCTCATTCTCGGGATCGAATCCTCCTGCGACGAAACGGCAGCTGCCGTCGTTGAAGACGGTGTGCGTATTCGCTCTTCTGTTGTGGCCTCCCAGGTATCCACCCATGCCATTTACGGCGGCGTAGTGCCTGAACTTGCATCGCGCATGCACCTTGAAGTCATAGATCCGATTGTGGTTCAGGCCCTGGCACAAGCCGGTGTGAGCTTAGATGACATTGACGGCATTGCCGCCACCCGGGGTCCGGGACTGATAGGCGCTCTTCTGGTGGGGTTTTCCTATGCCAAGGCCCTGGCCTGGGCACGGAACCTGCCGTTGGCCGGTGTTAACCATCTTGAAGCCCATATCTGCTCTTTACAACTTTTGGACAATCCCCCCAGGTTCCCATTCATTTCCCTTGTGGTGTCAGGCGGACACACCAATATTTATCATGTCAAAGGCCCCGGCGCATTCACCCTTATGGGCCAAACACGGGATGATGCGGCAGGAGAAGCCTTTGACAAGGTGGCCAAAATGATGGGGTTAAGCTATCCGGGCGGACCTGCCATTGAAGCTTTGGCAAAAAAAGGGGACCCTGAAAAAATCAAATTTCCCCGAAGCATGCTTGGGAAAGACAACTTTGACTTCAGTTTCAGCGGACTTAAATCCGCGGTCGCCAGGCACCTGCATGAAAACCCTGATATGAGCGAAAACCGACCTGCCCATGTGGCAGCCGGATTCCAAATGGCTGTCATTGATGTGCTCTCCACCAAACTGCTTGCTGCAGCCAGGGATAGAAACTGTTCAAGCATAGGTATTGCGGGCGGGGTATCCGCCAACCGCACCTTTGTCAACACCCTTTCTGAAAGGGCCGGCCAGCATCAAATAAAAGTGTTTTATCCCCCCTTGTCCCTGTGCGGAGATAATGCGGCCATGATTGCAGCCAGGGGCTGGGAAATGATACGGGACAACCAGGTTTGCGGCCTTGGCGATGATGTGTATTCCCGGGTAAAATTTTAAACAAGAAACCTTTCCTTTGCCGCTAAAATCCTTTTCACACAAGCGCAACCCGATTCAAACAGCTCCCCGTCCTTTTCAAGATATCGCATCATCGCCTCTCTGGCTTCGGTGATATTGGGTCCGGCGTGGCATACAAGCGCCATGTCGATTTGTGCAATCAAGATCCTGTGAATACAGGTATCCATATCGTGACTGATGGCCTTCATATCAAGATCGTCGGTCATGACAAGGCCCTGGTATTCCATATCCTGTCGCAATAGATCGTATGCAATGGTCTTTGACAGACTGGCCTGCCAGTCCGGATCCAGTTTTGGATACAAAATATGGGACAGCATAATCCCTGAAACCTGTGCTTTTTTTGCAGCTTCAAAAGGGACCAAATCTGTCTGTTTTAAATCGGACAGTTCCGCATTCAGTTCAGGCAGAAAAAAATGGGAATCTTTTAGTGTTCTGCCAATACCGGGAAAATGTTTGGCCACAGCCATGACCCCACCCTTTTGAAGCCCCTGGATCACCGCAGTACCCAGTCGGGACACACGGTTTGCCCCCCCTGAAAACACCCGGTCTTTCATGATGGAATCCACATCCGGCGGCGCTACATCCATAACCGGAGCCATATTCATGTTAATACCCATGTCAGAAAGCTCTGATGCTGTAATCCGGGCAAATTCACGGGCATCATCAATGGTCTTGATATGGGGATTGCCGGGAAATTCAGTAAAGGGTTTTCGCAGTCTTGCCACCTGGCCACCTTCCTGGTCCACGGCAACAAACAAATTCGGCAAACCTTGATCCAGTGCATATTTTCGGGCATTCATACACAAACGGCGCAACTGGTCTGCAGATTCAATATTGGACCGGAACAGGATAATCCCCCCGACCCTGTATTCCTTTATCAGATATTTTAATTCAGAATTAAGGCTCTGACCCTCAAACCCGAAAATCAAACGCTGGCCGGCCAGATCCGATAATGATTTAAAATCAAATTGAGTCATAACAGTTCATCATATCTGCACACCATGCAAATGCTCTTTAAGAGTTAATATTTCCGGCATATACTGATAAATGGGTTTCCATCTGGATATTCCGTTCAATTCAATGCCGTTATATATGATTGAAATAGGTCTGTCGGCAGAAACGACAATCACAATCACTTTTGATGTTGTGGCGGAAAATCTCAATGCCGAGTTGTATCTGGCACCCCGGGCCATATTTTCCCAGGTAACGGACTGCCCGTCCAGAAGACAGCCAAATCCGCGAATTTTAGCATCCGGTGTTATTTGAACTGCCCCGTCAATGCGCATGAATGCCGAAGCCAGGTCATAATTATCACGATCCATAAGAGTTAAAGGCGGATCCAGCACATGGCCGGACAGCACCAGTGGGACTTCGTTCATATCAATCACCACGGTACTGCCGTAATGTGAATGTCCTGCCTTGTGTATCAACCCGGAAACGATACTGAACAAGGTGCCGGCAGCTTCGATATCAAGCTGTGAATCCAAAAGCAATTCCTCCAACTCCACCAGCTTGTTTTCCCTGGTGGTGGAATAAAAATTGCCGTCACAAAATGAGGCTATTTTCTGGGTACCCAGACTCAAAAAACCGTGATCGCCCCTGAAATCGGCAACAATAGCATACTCGGGCACAGGGGCTAATGTGATCCCCACAACATAATTGCCGTCGGAAACCAGTTTACGATTTGAACGCTCTACACTGACAAGAAGTTTTCTGATGTGTTTGATATTTGAAATGACCGGCCTTTCATTACGCTGGAACATGGTCAAAAAATCAATGGTGTCGATATTGACCGGGTCCGTAAAAAAAAGATGCCCCCTTGCCCAGGACCCCTCTTCCCTAGTTTTTGAAATGGAAAGAATATGGTCTAGGATCGTGGGTATCTGAATTTTAGTATCATACCCGAGATGACTGTTGCGCTCATCCACCATGTAATCGGCTATGGCCTGGAGCGCATAGTTCTTAACCACATAATCCGAACAGTTGATAGGCGGATTACCCGAGGTATAATCATGGGCAAGCAGGCAAGCAGCCTGTTCCAGCCACTTTTCTGTCGGTTTGATGGAACATATGTCAGGATGGTGCTCGGTGAACCAGACCTGGTAAAAAAAGTCACTACTTGCGCCTGCAAACACAATAAGCCCTGACAAGTCCAAATTTTCCTGGGGGATAAGATAACCTTTGGGCTGATTTTCAATCTGCTCTCCGATATGCTGCCGCCAACGGTCTTCGTGAATAACAAATATTTCCTCAAGCACGGTTTCATGCCCGAACAAAAGATCCTGGGGGTCAAATATCTGAACCGGATCATCCGCCCCCGGAGCAAACAGCAGGGCAACGCGGCTGGGATTTGAATATTTGCGCAACCCGTCAGACACCCCGTTAAGGATATTTGCAATACACAATTTCTTGAAAGAGTCCAGGTTCATACGCCAACCGTTTTAATTCAACAGACTGTAATCAATGACAGGAAGTAATGATTGATCCCATGTTCCATGCGGTTTGGCAAGTTTTTTTTACATGCCGGGTGTTGTAAAAACAGGGAAGGACTGATAATTAACTAAAAACCGTTAAGGAGGCAATTAATAATGCTAAAACTATTTCCACGAATTTGTGCGGTTGTTCTAATTGTTATCGGGATCACAGGGTTATGCCGCGCCCAGACCGCTTATGTCTCTGATATGCTCATTCTTACATTCAGGAAGGGACCCGGCCCCAACTACCCTTTGATCTCCGCTTTAAAAAGCGATACCCCTTTAACCATAATTGAAGAAAGCAACGGCTACCTTAAGGTGGCACTTTCATCCGGGGAGCAGGGATGGGTCGACAAAAATTATGTTGTAACCGATCTACCCAAACCAATGATCATAGACCAGTTAAAAAAAGAAAATGCCGCCCTTGAAGAAAAAATCAGGGCATTGACGGAACAGGCAGACCACGCCGTCATGGAGCAGCTGAAAAAAGAGAACCAGGTCCTGATTCAAAACCTTGAAACCTTAAAGTCACAATATACTGCGCTTAAGGCTGCCTCTGCCACCGATACGTTAGAAGAGAACAAACGCCTTAAAACCCAGAACACATCTTTGCCGGACACACTTGCCCAGCAAAAGGGTAACTACGAATTCATGTTTAAAACCGGCATGATTAAATGGTTTCTGGCCGGTGTGGGCGTGCTTCTCCTTGGCTGGGTTATAGGTCTGAGTGTATCTTCCAGGCAGGGTGGCTCAAGCTCATTGCTGGACTGACTTTAACCTTCGACCCCCAAAAGTTATAATGTTAAAGATAAACAAGATTCATCTCTTCGTTCTGGTATCATTGTTACTGCTTTTCGGATTTTCAGCACAAGCTTTTTGCAAGCCGTCATATACCCTGAAACAATTATGCCGAATCGCCAATAAAAATGCAGAAAGCATCCAGATTGCCAGGGAGCAGACCTATATTGCCGAACAGGATAAAAAACGTGCCCAGTCCGTGCTTATTCCTGCAGCTACGCTATACGCCAGTTACCTGAATTATAAAAACGACGACTATTACACGCCTGATGTAAATACCTTAGGCGGCAAACTCACCCAGTCATTTACCCTGAACGGCAGGGAACTGATCGCCTATGATATCAGTAAAAAAGATATTGAAAAGGCAAAATATTCAGAACAAAACATTAGAACTGATTACATTTTCCAGGTGGCTCAGGCCTATATCCAGGCATTGAATTTGAAACGTCTGGTGGAGGTGGCGGATGCCGAAGTTGAGCGCTTGACCACATACACAGATTCGATAAATGAAAAACTTAGGGTGGGTAGTGTGACAAAAACAGCGATTTACAGGGCCCGGGCTGAATTGTCAAAGGCTAAAACCGATCAGATTGTGGCGATCAATAATGTTCAGACAGCCAAGGCAGGTATTGTCAGGCTCACCGGTATCGAAGACCAGTTCTCCATTGCATCGGGGGATATCAAAGAGATTGAAAATTTTTCAATCACCCTTGAAGAGATAAAATTAAAGGCCCTTGAAAACCGTTATGAAATCAAGGAAGGTAAAAAGGGGGTTGAAATTGCCCGGCGAAGCATAGCCTATGAAAAAGGTGACTATTGGCCCCGTTTTGAGATTGAAGGCGGCTACCGGGAAAAAGATATCACCTATGATACAGGAAACGGGGCACAAGGCGGATATGATACCGCAGAGGCATATATCCAGGCCCAGCTGGTCGTTACCCTGTATGACGGCGGATTGCGAAGTGCTCAGGTACGCCAGGCCATGGCAAAGTATCGCCAGGCCATGCAGGCACTTGCCAATGAAGAAAAGGCCATAATCCTTGAATCAAAGCAATCCTTTCTGGAATTTAACACCTCAAAAGCGACCCTGATCAACCTTGCTGATGAAGTGAAATCTGCCGAAGAAAATTTCAACGCCGTTCAAATGCAATTCAAATACGGCATGGCTGACAGTATAGATATCATGGATGCCAATACGTTGCTTGTTGAGGCCCAGCGGCGCATATCCAATGCCCGTTCCTCCTTTTATCTGTCCATTTTGAAAATTATTTACACCCAGGGGGATATCCTATATTATTTTTTAAACAAAAAATAAAGGAGTACAACCTATGTACGAAATCATCGCCACCCCCGAGGAGTACCAGATTGACCACCTGATTAACGGCACTGACAACGCAAATATAGACCTGACAAGAGAAGAAAGGGACAAATGGGCAAAACAGATCGTTCAATTTAGTCAACGTTTGGCCGATTTTGCCCAAAAAGCAGACTTGTTTTCGTCGCTTCTTGCATCAGAAGAAAAGATTTCGGCGACCCCGGCCTCATTGAAAACACTGAAAATTCAGCTTTTCATGATTAACGATGCCTTGAATTCCGCCTTAGATATTGCTGACATGATGGAAAACGATATGATCAAAACGCCCCAGGAGGCGTAAAATCGGATACTTCGAATAGTTTGAGCGCATTCACGGCTATTTTCCATTGAATGTATATTCCAAGCACCATGTTTTGATAAGAGATGGTGCTTGGAATTTTTTTATTCAAGGACATGTTTTTCCAGGATAAAACAGGAAAAATCCCCTTTGAAAACCACTTCATCTTCACGTTTAACCACAACACCGACCATCTGTTTTTTACCTGACACGGATGATACACTAGCCTCGGCACAGACCGATTCCCCTGCTTTGACAGGTTTCAGGAATTTAACATCCGCTCCGCCAAGCACAACATTGGGATGATTCACTGCAAGCATAGCCGCATAGTCGGCAAGTCCGAAAATAAATCCGCCATGCACCAGCCCTGAGTCATCTGTCGCCATTCTGGGCGTAGTCGTATATTCCACACGGCTCTTACCGGTTTCAACCATGACCGGCGTTCCGCACAATTCATTGTCTATTAATTGATGGGTTATGATATCCATTAAAAATTCTCCTTTTTTTTAGTGTTTGGACGAAAAGTTGCCCACCTGCGGCGTTGCAAAAAAACAATTTTATTGGGTTACTTTGCAAACTTATGAAATTTCGGTCCGACTCCCTGGATCAAGTTGGGCCTTGATCTCTAGTGCCGCGGCTTTCGGAGTGTATTTTTCGGTGTCAATCGAGACACCCGCAAGCTCCTGGTACAAGGGGGTTCTGATTTCAAGCATTTTTTCTGTTTCAAGGGAAAGGCTGTCACGGGTTAAATCCGGTCTTCGGTCAGTGTTGTTTTCATCTTTGCTGATTCTGTCCGTCAGAACGGATGCTGTGGCATAAAGATATACAACAATCCCGTTTTCTTTTAAAAACTGTCTGTTTTCTTCTGCAAGGATGATCCCCCCGCCCGTAGCTATGACGGGTGAATTCTTCAAATCCAGATTCATAAGTGTTTGAGTTTCTTTTGCCCTGAAATAGGCCCAGCCGTGCCGGCCCACCATCTGTGCAATGGTTGTACCGTAAGTTGATTCCAAAACCAGATCCGTATCCAGAAACGTTTTATTCAAAAGATCGGCAAGGTACTTTCCGGTACTGGTTTTGCCGGTACACCGGTATCCGATAAGAAAAATGGGACCCATGGTACCTCCTTTTTAGAGGGCGTCAAAAAGCTGCCAAAATGTGGGAAATGATTTCTCCACGCACACGGGATTTTCAATTTTAATATCGTCCACCCTAAGACCGGCAACCGCAAAGGCCATGGCAATGCGGTGGTCGTTAAAGGTTTCAATGAGTGCGCCATGGGGTGTGCCCCCCGTAATTTCCATAAAATCCGGTCCCTGCACCGCTTTAATTCCCATTTTTGTGAGCTGGGAACAAACCGCATCAATGCGGTCGCACTCCTTGACCCGAAGATGTCCAATATTACGAATCCGGGTGGTGCCTTCGGCAAACGCGGCTGTTACAGCCACAGCAGGCACGGCATCGGGGGTATCGGACATATCCACATCCACGCCGTGCAGGGGATGGCCCTTTACCCGCAGGACCCGGCCATCATGATTTACCGTACAGCCCATCTTCTCAAATATATATGCCTGTTTCAGATCGCCCTGCAAAGAGGCTGTGCCGATATTATCCACCCCGATATCCGCACCTGTTACAGCCCCTGCTGCCCAAAAATAGCCGGCATTGGAAAGATCCGGCTCCACGGTTCTGCTTCCGGATGAGTAAGTCTGGCCCCCCGGGACCTCATAGCAGGTGTCGGATACCTGGAAGGCATTGACCCCAAACTGCTTCATCACATCCAAAGTCAAATCAATATATGGCTGGGACACGGCAGGCCCTGTCAAATCAATCACGAGGCCCTGATCAAAAAAAGCACCGGCCATGAGCAGGGCGGACAGGTACTGGCTTGACCTGGAGCAGTCAAGAAGCGTTCGCCCCCCTGCCCTGTCACCGCCCTGGATCACTACCGGCGGTGTACCTTCATTGTTTTGGGAAGCCGCACTGATCCGGATACGGCCAAGAGCGTCTAAAAGCTCTCCCATGGGGCGTTGACGCATGCGCTCATCCCCGGTCAGAGTATATGGGGTGCTGCCAAGGGCGGCAATGCCTGCTAAAAGGCGCATGGACGTGCCTGAGTTACCAAGGTGGATGGGATCCGGCCAGGGTTTGGGCCTGCCGCCGAAACCTGTAACCGACAGGGTACCGTCTTGTCTGCTTTCGATTTGAGCCCCCATACACTCCAGGGTTTTGCGGGTAAGAGAAATATCCTGGCTGTCGAGCACATTATAAATTTGAGATATGCCGTCGGCCAGCGCGGCACAGATCAACATCCTGTGTGAAATGCTCTTGGAACCCGGAATTTTGACCACCTGGTCATGGATCTTTCTGGAAATTACCAGTTTCATAAAGTTCTCCTTTAATCAGTCGTTAATAATGGTGTTTCGCATCAGATCCGTATCAGGGATTATACCTGTCCATAATTCAAACTGGGCGGCTGCCTGGGCAATGAACATGGACAGGCCGTCAATGGTTGTGCAGCCCTTTTGTTCTGCAGCTTCAAGCAGCCGGGTTCTCAACGGGGTATATACCACATCCATTACCACCATTTCCGATCTTAATGCTTCGGGCGGAAAGCTGATTTCATTCTCTTTGGGTGTCATGCCGATGCTTGTGGTGTTGATAATCACATCCGCCTGGATATTTTCCATCTCTTCGGCAGGTATAAACCGAGCATTAACCGTCTCAGCAAGGGCCCGGCCTTTTTGTTCCGTCCGATTGGTGATGATGATATCCCCATTTTGGGCTTCAATACCGTGGGCCACGGCCCGGGCTGCCCCGCCTGCACCCACAATACAGACGGTTTTTCCTGAAATGCCAAAGGGGACAAGAGGCGCAACAGCGGCTTGACAATCGGTATTATATCCTTTTAATACGCCGTTTTCATTCACTATAGTGTTTACGGCACCAATGGCCCGGGCTGTGGGATCGATCCAGTCAATATGTTCCATGATGGATTCCTTGAAAGGAATGGTTACGGAAGCTCCCTTGATATCGAGCGTACGCACAGCCTGTGCCGCTCCTGCCGCATCCTGCACCTCAAAAGCAAGGTAAACGGCATTGATGTCCTTATCTTTAAACGCTGCATTATGAATCACAGGACCTTTAGAGTGCCTGGCAGGATTGCCGAATAGACAATATAGCCGGGTGGCAGCGTCAATCATTGTAATATCTCCTGTTTTTCAAAAATCGGGTACGACCCCAGCACCTTTAAATACAGGGCCTGGCTTCGAATCTGTTCAATGGTTTGAAATACGATTTCATCCTGGATATGCCCTTCAATATCCATGAAAAAATGATAGCTCCAGTTATAGTGACGCGTGGGTCTGGATTCAAGTTTAACCATGTTCAGGCCGGATCTGTTCACAGGCGAAAGCGCCCTGAAAAGTGCGCCCGGGGTGTGGTTCGTGGCAAACATAATAGATGTTTTATCATTCCCTGTTCTCTCCGGACGATCACCCCCAATCACAAGGAACCGCGTAATATTTCCGGCACGATCCTGTATTTTTGATGCCACCGGCAGCAGGTTATAAAAATGTGCTGCTTTGCCGGATGCAATGGCGGCAATCTGTTCATCCTTCGAGGCCAGAAGAGCCGCATTTGATGTGGAGCTGGTCTCCATGACTATGGCATGGGGCAGATGTTTCTTCAACCAGTTTTTGCACTGGGCAATGGCCTGGGGATGGGAATAAACGGTTTTAACGTCTTTGAGTTCCCCTGTAATGGATAACAGATCATGGGAAACAGGCTCATAATGCTCTGCCGTAATTTCAAGATCAAACTCGGCAAAAAGATCAAGGGTATAGTTGACAGCCCCTTCAATGGAGTTTTCAACGGGAACAATGCCGAAATGCAGCTCTTTTCGCTCGATATTGTTGAAAATATCAAAAAAACCGGCTTGTTCTACAAATTCCCCGCAGTGGTTGAAATAATGAAGGGCGGCAATATGGGAATGGCTGGCAAGGGGCCCTAAATAACCAATGGTCTTAGGCTTCTGGATTTCCCGTGTAGCCGTGATGATCACATTGAAAATATACTGAATCAGGCTTTCGTCCGCAGGGCCGGGGTTCAGCCGGGAAAGCCGCTCAATCACCATGCGTTCCCGGGTTCGATCCAGAATTTGACTGCCTTTTTGTTTTTTAATCTCCCCTACTTTTTTGCCGATCTCAAGGCGCTGATTGATCAGTTCAAGAATGCGCTCATCAATACGGTCAATTTCGCCACGAAGCGGAGACAGGGGCGAAGAATCATCTTCTGCCTGCTTTTGATTGTCCTTGTCTTTAATCTCATGGTCAGTCATGTCAATTTCCTTTTTTATAATCAGCTTCAAATAAAAAAACCGCCTCAGGTTTTGCCTGCTGCGGTTTTAGTGATTTAGTTAAAATTTATGGGAAAAATCAGTTGTCCACAGGCAGGCTGTCCTTTCTATAAAATCGAGTGCTAAAATAAAAATTTTTGCTGAAGCTAAAGATCATTAAACTATTTCTCCCCTTATATTTTTTTAAGACCATATACGTTGGATCTGTTTCTGTCAATAGATTCAGACTCAATCTCCAGGCCAATCGCATGTAAACATATCCTGGAAATTAATGGGTTGGGTGCTATACCCACAAACGGAACACACCCAAAATGTTTAAAAACAATGGGAGAAGCGGACCGAACGGCGGCAGCAACAATTTTGCCGGGTTCGGGGCGCCATTGGAAAAACTGCCACATGGGGTCGGCCCGACCGGTATCACGGAAGGTGATTTGAATGCCAGTTTCATTTACATTAAATGAAAAACTGTTTAGAGGGATGGATAATCCCTTGCCAACCGCCTTGATATAGGCCTCTTTCAAAGTCCAGATATCAAAAAACAGCTTTCGTTTTTCAGCCTCTGGTGCCTGTGAGACAAGCGCTGCCTCACAAGAAGAAAAAAAGCGTTTGGCAATGGAAAAATCCGTGTGCCGCCCCACATCTTCCACATCCACACCCACGGCAGCATTCCGGCACAGGGCGCAGACTGCCACACCATGGCTATGGGAAAGGTTAAAATGCATATCCGGCAATTCAGCAAGAAAGGGTTTGCCATGTTCATTAACCGAAAAGTTAAGGGATCGCGGATCCTGTCGGGTCGTTTCGGCGATCAAATAGCGCAATAGGGCCCTGGACACCAGGCTGAGGTGCCGGTCTGATTGTTTCATATACCGATCCGCCTTCCGGATTTCAGGGGGGGAAAGACAGGCCCTGTATTGTTCTAAAAGACAGGGATCTGATATCCGGTCTGCCCGGGTGTAGTATACATAAACATGACCGGAATCCGGAGAAGGCGGTTTTTTCATAACTGAGACCTGCTGTTCTTTAATTTTTCGTATCCTCAGGTTTAAAAAGGATACTAGCATACCATAAAAAAGATCCTTTTTAAGCTTTAAATCCATTTCAAAATCAGATCTTTTCCGGGAAATTTTAAAACTTTCTATTCCTGTCCTGAAATTTTTTTGGCAAAAAAAGCCTTAAATATGCCGGCATGTACACCAGACGAATGAGGGCGAGAAAAATATTTCTGGTCTCTGATTCAGGTCTTGAAAAATACTGAGGAGAATAGTGTCACCGCGTCTATCAGTTTCAATACCGCAACACACTTGACAATGTTCCGCGAAATCCGGCCACCTCTGCGGAGAAGCTCCTTGATGGGATGAGAGTCTTTGTGTATAAGGAATCGCCCAGGGCCGGCCGTCTGTCAAAGATTGTCCACCTGCATCTGGTAAATGACTTCAGATTGTTCCTGATCCTGGCATTTAACGGGCCGCTCCGTAATCCGGACATGACAGAGTTCAGTATCAGGAACAAATCTGCTGTGCAGGCCCACAAATACAGTGCCGGACACGATTTCACCGTCCACAACCACCCGGGCCTTTCCCGGAGTATGTTCCGACCAGCGGAGCAAATTTTTTTTCTCATGCACCAGTCCCTTTTGGGATGCCACGGCTCCAGAGAACTGCCGGTCCACTTTTGTTGCCTGTTTTACAAGGTCTTTGATTTGTGCCGCACACATCTGCATTTTGCTTTCTGCAGCCTTTAAATTTTTTTTAAGTCCGGTTAAATGGCTGTGCAAGGATTCCCGGTCACCCGGAGAGCGTGCCCTCCGGGATTCAATTTTCCGGCATTTAACCAGGAGACGTTCCTTGACCCGCTCCAGTTCGGTCATCTGTTTTTTAATACCTGCCGCCTGTCTGAGGATCGTATTCTTTTTCTTCCCAAGGTTATGGATTGCCTCTTCCACCTGCATTGTCCCGGCACTGTTTTTTTCCAGTTCCCGTGCAGCAAACGCATCATGCCCGACCCTGATTCTGGAAGGGCCGGCTGTTCCGCCGGAGCCGATACTGCGGGCCATCAGCCCCATTTTGGCGAACACCCGGCTTGAAACCAGCATACCGGTGATAATCGAACAGGCCCCGGAGCATTCAATTGTTGAATCCACAATCTTCTTTTTAACAAACACATCACCCATACAGACAATTTCGCTATTGGTAATGTAGTTCGCATAGACATTGCCCCGGGCGTACACCCGGGCGGCATTGATGCCGCGGGTAACAGTCAGATCTCCGTTGGCCTCTACAGTGCCCTTGTCCACTTCCAGTGCGGAAATATCAACGCCGCACACCCTGGCACCGGATTTTATGCTCCCGCAGACACGGATGTTGCCGTCAAATTCAACGGGCTCGGTTTCATTGTCAATATCTCCCTTAACGACAGATTCTTCATGGACCACAATCGACCCGGCCAGGGTGATCCTAGGGGTTCCCCGAACCGTGGCCAGCACCTTCTGACCGTCCTCGGACAACACTGTGCCGCCGCCGACACGACACAGATCATCCATTCCGGCAATCGCCTTAATGGTATTGCCGTAGACATCCTTGCCCGGCTGGGGTGTACTCCCTGCAATTTTTTCAGCCAGCACGGTGCCTTTTTCCACCAGCGGCCTTGGGCGCCTGCGTTTAAAATCAATATTTCCAAAATCATCCATACCACCGGTTTTCAGATAATCCGTATTAAAAAAAAACTCTATTTTGCTATCTTTGCCCGGGGAAGGAGGCACCCCCTGGGCCACAATGAAAAATGTGGAATCCGCAATGGGGGATCTGATAAATCGCTCTATCCGCTCATCGGATGCCAGACCAAAAACAACCCCCTTTTCGGCCAAAGTCGCACGAATAACCACGGCCGGGATATCCGGATCCATGTCACAGGTTTTTGATAAAAATGCATATAAATGATCGCAGGTGATCTGGAGTAAAAGCCCGCCGCATATCTGCGCCACCTGTCCCATACGGTCAAGGACCTGATCTCCATCAGATTCCAGGGTTTGCCCCGGAATATTGTTGGCCGAAGTGTAATGCGCATCATGGGCGATGGCCAGCCCCTTCACGAGACGTTCTGCGTTTTCCGGCGGTTTGTGGGCCCCGTCAGGCGGCTTGCAGGGCCGGTTCTGAAGTTTAAGTATATCATCCCGTTGTTTTACTGTAATCAGGCCGGCTTCCACCATCAGGTCCCCAATGCGCCGGGGTTTTTTCCCCTTTTCAAGCTGCTCCTTTTGCTCCTCTAAGGCCAAATCCAGAACGCTTTTATTCACAATACCCATGGCAAGCGCGATGGCGCCAAACCGATATTCCTTCTGATGGATGCTCACGGCCTTGGCCGCCATGGTCAGCCGGTGGAGATTCTGGGATGAAATCAGGTTTTCTGCAAGAAAGTATGCGGTGAGTTTTTCTTCTATATCGTTATCATCACTGCATTGGGCAAGGGCCTTTTGCAACTGTTCCTCACTGATAAGTTGCTTTTTAACAGCCAGGGTGCCTATCAGCGGAACTGTATTGTCTTGTTTTGACCCATTTGCCATATATTTTCCTGCATTTGCCGTAAGAAAGGATAATTATCAGCTCAGAGCAGCAATAACGCCTGCAAACAGCAAGGGGAACTCGAACCAGAACTCATAAAAGTTGGCGGAAAGATCTCTGTCAATTTTATACCGTAAGGTCAATATAAGCATGAAAGCCGGTATAAGGGCAAGGCCGCAGACGGCAGGAGAGACCCAAACGGTTAAAATTAAAGGAATAATAATTGCGGCCACAAGGGTGTAACGAACAAATTTTAGGCTCTTCTTTTTGCCCAGAAGGATGGGAAGCGTTTCCCGGCCTGCAATCCTGTCACCCTGAACAGCCAGGATATCCATAAAGGTGGTCCTGGCAAACGAAAGCACTGTGGCAAACACAAAGGCCACCAGGGTCAGGCCGGGGTTTGCCTTAAGGCTGATCCCGGGCATCAGGCTTGTAACAATACCCCATGCCGCTGCAATCAGAATGGTCTTTGACCCGGGAACATCCTTGATCCGGTACATTTTTCGTCCGGAGAAAAAGGAGGGGACAATGGTGCGGGTGTAGGACATGCCTAACAGCATCATGATGAGCAGCATGCTAAAATACCCCCATCCCCTTGTCCATGCCAGGTAAAGCCCGGCCGCACCGGACAGGAACGCCACAAGCAAAAGCCATTGCTTGTTTCGCTTATAAAGGGCTGCCCGGTCAGGTTTGTTGTAGGTATCGGCCCCGATGGTCATCATGTTGTTCATGATCTGCATGGACAGGATATAAAACATGGCAATGACCGCTGGTACACCAGGATTTTGTGCGCCGGAAATCATGGCTGTCCCCAGGGTCAGGCAACCTGCGCCTGCGGCCAGAATCATGTTGGTTTTCATCAGCACATCCAGCACGGCCATAACTTTTTTTAGCCCGGGCCGTTTCTCTCTCAAGGCCTGTTCCACCCTGCTGCAGGTATCATTGATGATCCAGTTGGGCGTTGAAGCGCCTGCGGTAATGGCAATGGATTGTACATGGGAAATGGATGCATAATCGATTTCCGATGCCTGTTCAATGTGCATGGACGGTTTACCGGTTTCAGCGGCTACCTGGGCAAGGCGCTTTGTATTTCCGGAAAATTTTCCCCCCACAACAATAACGGCATCATGGGTAACGGCCATTTCCCGGACCTCATTCTGCCGTTTTTCCGTGGAATCGCAGATGGTATTAAAAATTTCGTAATGGGGGGTATTGGTACTGCACCACTCCTTGATCTGCGCAAAAATCTTGGTGTTCTGCGTGGTTTGGGCCACGACCACAGCCTTTTCAAACCTGGGAAGTGATTTAAGCTGATCCAGATTGGTGATGGTATGTCCTTTCCCCCGGGCATATCCCAGAAGGCCGATAACCTCCGGATGCTTTTCATCCCCAAGGATAATGGTGTCGTAACCTTTTTTTGAATATTTATCGATGATCACCTGGACCCTTACCACCCGGGGACAAGTGGCGTTCAGCACAGTGAATCCCGCATCAGCCAGGGCCTTTTCATCTTCGGGCGGCACCCCGTGGGCCCGGATGAGTACGATGCCTTTTCCGGATTCGGGAATCGTATCCATCCTAAAAATCTGTTTGCTTTCGAGCATCTCCAGGACCTGGGGATTATGGATTAAAGGCCCATAGGTATAAATCGGTTCCTTGGCCTCATTGGATGCATCCAGTACCATGTCCACGGCCCGACGGACACCCATACAAAAACCTGCGGTTTTAGCAATTGAAATTTTCATGAAACTCTACTCAGCAACTCCACAAGACGGTTAAATTCGGCCCCGGATGAGAATTTAATCTCGATTCGTCCACGGCCCCCGCTTTTCTTGATGGAGACCGGAGAGTTGATCCGGGAGGATATCTGAAACGAGGTCTCTTCCAGAAACTGTGTTTCGTCTGCATTAATGTTTTTTGCGATTTTTTGAGGCTCTTTTTTATCCTGATTTACCAATCGTTCGGTTTCCCGCACCGACAGATGTTGCGCCACCACCTGTTCGAACAGATAGAGCTGATTTTCAACAGTACCTGCCCCCAACAATGCCCTGGCATGTCCCATGGTGATCTCTTCGGCAACCAGACTCTCCTTGATCTTTTCGGGCAGACTGCGCAGACGCAGCAGATTGGCAATGGTGGACCGATTCTTGCCGATTTTTTCGGCCACCTTTTCCTGGGTATATCCAAACTCATCGATGAGCCGGAAATAAGCTTCGGCCTCCTCAAGCACGTTGAGATTTTCCCTTTGAACATTTTCGATAATCGAAACCTCAAGAACCTGCTCATCCGTAAGATCCAGGATAATGACGGGAACCTGGGCAAGCCCGGCCGCCTTTGCTGCCCGCAAGCGCCGCTCTCCGGCAATCAATTCATAGGCACCATCAATTTTCCTGGCCAAAAGGGGCTGGAGCACACCCTGTTCGGCAATGGACTGGGTAAGCCGCTCCTGTTCCTCTTCACTGAACCGGGTTCTGGGCTGATAGCGGTTAGGGCTTAACTGTTCAATATTACAAAAGAAAAAATCCGAATTGGCTTCGGGTTCTTCCATATCGGGGATCAGCGCAGATATTCCCCGGCCCAGACCGGTATTTTTTCGTTTCTTGTTCATCATCGTTTTAGAAGTTCCCTGGCAAAGGAGATATAACTTTTAGCACCTGGTGACGTTTTATCATACAGAAGAACCGGCAGACCATAGCTTGGCGCCTCTCCAAGCTTCACATTACGGGGAATTTTTGTCTTGAACACAAGGTCTTTAAAATACTGCCTGGCCTCATCCACCACATTCTGGGATAAATTGGTCCTGCGGTCGAACATTGTCAGCAAAATGCCTTTAATTATAAGGCTCGAATTAAATGCATTCTTGATTCGCTTGATTGTATCTAAGAGCTGCCCTAATCCTTCCAGTGCAAGAAATTCACTCTGCAAAGGAATAACAACGGAATGGCTTGCGGAAAAAGCGTTCAGCGTTAAAAGACTTAACGCCGGCGGACAGTCAATAATGATGAAATCAAATTTGTCGGCCACGGGAGCCAGAAGCTCCTTGAGTCGGGCCTCTCTTTTTGGGACAGACATCATTTCCACCTCAAATCCGATGAGATCGACATTGGCCGGTACCAGGGTCAAATCCTCGAGCATGGTGGGCAAAAGCATATTCTCAATGCCGGTTTCCCCAATCAAACCGTCATACAAAGAGGCTTGCAGGGCGGGTTTGTCCACCCCAAGTGCAGTGGTGGCATTGGCCTGAGAATCACAATCCACAAGCAGCACTTTTTTTTTCAGTTTGGCGAGGGAGGCCGCCAGATTAACTGCTGTGGTGGTTTTACCCACGCCACCCTTCTGATTGGCAATACTGATAATCTGAGTCATAATCCAATTTTCTTATCATAATTATAGTGTATAGGCAAACATATGACCATTCCACCTACCGGGCGATTTGGCCGTTTTTTTTTAAGGATACGGCAGGATCACAGACGTTAACAATATGCTGATGTTGCTACAGTTCTCCCCTGTTGCCCCGAGAATACCCCCAACGATAGGGTAAAGCATTGTATTCCCCTATTCCAAAATCCATGTCAATAAAAAAATGGACGGCAGTATCAAACGGTTTATTTGACATTTTCAAAACCCTGGCTACTATTGGCGGTATTATGTCAATTTCAGATCAAATCAAAACGCTCATTCCAAAGGCCATGTGCCGGGACCGGTATATGTTGGCCCGCGCCTTGCGCAGCAGGCAAAAACCCGGTCAGGGACCCGGCAAAAATTTTTTAAAAGATCTTCTATCAAGAGCCCGGGCCTCGGTTGATATCCGGCAGCAGCGCATGGACAATCTGCCCCAAAACATCCGCTTTGACCCGAATCTGCCCATCAACGCCGAAAAAGAGAGGATCATTAAGGCCATACAGGATTATCCTGTGGTGATCATTTCAGGTGAAACCGGATCCGGTAAAACCACCCAGATTCCTAAATTCTGCCTGGAAGCGGGCCGCGGGGTTTCGGGCATGATCGGCTGCACCCAGCCCCGGCGCATTGCCGCCATGACCGTGGCCAAACGCATTGCCTTTGAGCTCAATGAATCTTTGGGGCAATCCGTGGGATATAAAATCCGGTTTGACGACCACACGCCTGACAACGCATATATTAAGCTGATGACCGACGGCATTTTGTTGGCTGAAACCCAGCAGGACCGCTTTTTAAACCACTATGACACCCTGATTGTGGATGAGGCCCATGAACGCAGCCTTAATATTGATTTTGTTTTAGGCATTCTGCGCAGCCTTGTCAAAAATCGTCGTGATCTCAAACTGATCATCACCAGCGCCACCATTGATACGGAAAAATTTTCCAAAGCCTTTGACAATGCCCCGGTGATTGAGGTTTCGGGCCGGATGTACCCGGTGGAACTGATCTACGCACCCATTGAAGAGGACAATAACAACGGGGAGAGCACCGGTGCCCCGGATGACCAGGGGTATGTGGAGGCAGCAGCCGGACACGCGGCCGATCTGTTAATGCGCACCCGGACCGGCGATATTCTGATATTCATGCCCACAGAGCAGGATATCTCAGAGACCATGGAAATACTTAAAGGGAAAAACCTTTCCGGAGTCACGATTCTGCCGCTGTTTGCGCGGCTGTCTGCCGGAGATCAGGCAAAGATATTTGCTTCAGGTCCCGGCAGAAAGGTCGTGGTTTCCACCAATGTGGCGGAAACATCTTTGACCATCCCCGGCATCAAATATGTGGTGGACACAGGCCTTGCCCGTATCCCCGCCTATTCTCCAAGAACCCGGACCACGGCACTGCCGGTCAGCCCCGTGTCCCAGTCCAGCGCCAACCAGCGCATGGGCCGCTGCGGCCGTGTGGAAAACGGCGTATGCATCCGGCTTTACGATGAAAATGATTTCAATGGCCGCCCTTTTTTTACAACGCCTGAAATTTTGCGCAGCAACCTGGCTGAAGTTATTTTACGCATGATGGCGTTAGGGCTTGAAGATGTATCCACCTTTCCCTTTATTGATCCGCCTGCCGCAAAAAGCATCACGGACGGGTTTGACATCCTGTTGGAACTTGACGCCATTGCAGCTAACAAGCCTGGGCCCCAAACAGGTGCAAAAAAAAGACAAGGCAAAAAATATCGGCTTACCCCTTCGGGCCGCTTAATGGCCAGGCTGCCCATGGACCCGAAACTCTCCCGCATTCTGCTCAACGCAGGAGATACCGGGGTTCTGAAAGAAGCGGTAATCATCACCACGGCACTGACCGTCTCCGACATCCGACAGAGACCGGCAGACAAGATCCAGGCCGCGGACCAGAAGCATGCCCAATTCAAAGACCCGGCATCAGATTTCATTACCCTGCTCAATATCTGGAATGCATGCATAGACGCCCGGAACCGGTTAAAATCACGTTCCGCCCTTCGCAAATGGTGCATTGAAAATTTTCTCTCCTTCAAGCGACTGCGCGAGTGGCAGGATATCCATGGCCAGATCACCCGGATAATCAAAGAACACGGCATTGAACAGACAGCGCCGCCAGCAGAGGACCTAAAGGCCGAAGACCTTGAGTCTGGTCAGTTTGAGCATGGCGGTCCCTTGTATGCCGCCATCCACAAGGCCCTTCTCCACGGATATCTGGCCGGCATTGCCCAAAAAAAGGAGAAAAACCTTTTCACAGCCGCCAAAGGTGGGCAGGCTGTTATCTTTCCGGGTTCCGGCCTGTTCAACAAGGCAGGCAACTGGATTGTGGCCGCCGAATATGTCAAGACCAGCCAGCTGTTTGCCCGGTGTGTGGGTAATATCGACCCGGCCTGGATCGAAGAGATCGGCCAAAGCCTTTGCACCCGCACCTACAGTGACCCCCACTGGGAAAAGAAACGCGGGGAGGTGGTGGCATCCGAACAGGTCTCTTTGTTCGGCCTTATCCTTGCAAGCGGCAGATCCGTGGCCTATGGAAAAATCAATCCCGAAGAGTCCGGGGAGCTGTTCATCCGCCATGCCCTGGTCCAGGGGGAGATCTACCAGGAGTTCGGGTTCATGACCCACAACAAAAATCTCATCGAAGAGATCGCAACCCTGGAGGACAAAACCCGGCAGCGGGATATCCTGGCTTCGGACGATGAGATTTATCTGTTCTACCAGTCCCGGCTCCCCAAACCCTTTTACAATATCCGCACCTTTGCCAAATTCATCAAAGATAAAAAAGATGATACCTTTCTGCGCATGACCCGTGAAGACCTGCAGAAGACAGATGTGGACGAGGCGTTGCTGGCCCGGTTTCCCGACACCCTTACCACGGACCAGGGGGAGTTTGCCCTGGATTACGAATTCAACCCCGGGGCAAAGACGGACGGGGTGACCCTGAAAGTGCCAAGTCAGGATGCGGCGCTTATCTCCCCCCACCAGGTGGAGACATTGGTGCCTGGGCTGCTCAGGGAAAAGATCGCCGCTTTGATCAAGGCTCTGCCCAAATCCCATCGGATAAAACTGATGCCCATCCAGCAGCGGGCTGATTTTATTGCCGACCACCTGCCCGACTCGGATGCGCCTTTATACTCAAAACTGTCCGGCGTCATTCAAAAGCATTTCAACCTTGTGATCCCGGCTTCTGCCTGGTCGGATGAAGATCTTGCGGATCACTTGAAAATGCGGATATCCATCCGGGACCACAAAGACAGGGAGATCAAATCCCTAAGGGACCTATCCAAACTCGGAACGTTTGCCACCCAACGTCCGGTCCAAAAGACCAATGCCTTTGAACGGACAAAAAAGGCCTTTGAAAAAACAGGTCTCCGGGAGTGGAATTTTCCTGACATAGAACAGGAAATCCAGTTGGACGAAGGCAACGGCACCCGGCGCAAAGCCTTTCCCGGTCTTTGCTGCGGACCAGACAGCGATTCGGTTACCTTAACCTTGTTCAAAACAAGGGAAATGGCCTTGGAAAGCCACGCCAAAGGGGTTTGCCGCCTGTTCGAAATCATGTTCCCCGATGATATCAAGGCATTGAAAAAAGATATAAACAGAACTGAAGGCTTAAGGCGGATCGCACCCTACTTCAATGACAAACCCACCTTTGCCCGGATGGCCTACAATGCCATGGCAAAGGCCTTTTTTCAAAAGGAAATTTTCACACAAAAAGCGTTTGATGACCATGTGCAGGCGCTTCGTCCTAAACTGTACACCCTTGGCCGCCAGGCCATGGAAGAGATCCTGACCGTGGGCCGGGAATATGCCACCTGTTTTGATCTGCTGCAAAGCTTGAGTCTTGCATCCAAGGAGCGACCGCTCATTTTCGAGGCATTGACAGCAATATTCAATGAGCTGAAAAACCTGTGCCCGGCCAATTTCCTGGAACTTTACGATCTAAACCGGATTGCGCTGCTGCCAAAAAACCTGGAATGCCTCTCTATCCGCGCCAGGCGCTGGGTGGACAACCCGGCCAAAGAGGCCCAGAAAAAACAACTTGTCGTGCCCTATGAACAAAAGCTTGCCCACCTGATTTCAAGCCTTGACCCGGGCTCTTCAAAGGAAAAATCCAATGCAGTGGAAGCGTTTTTCTGGATGCTGGAGGAGTATAAAATTTCCGTATATGCCCAGGAGCTCAAAACCCGGTTCAAGATTTCAGCCAAACGCCTGGATGAGGCTTTGTTGGATCTTTCCACCATGATATAATAGCCCGGTCCAGCTGAAAAAATATCGGTTGGCAAAAGAGCTCAAATAGGCGGATGAGGAATACTGAGAACCTTATTGTAAAGAGATGATAAAGCAAGAGCCGTTAATGAACAAATACAGGAACACATTGTGAATAGGCAACCTGGAGACCGTAAGCAAAAAAAAATGCATTTTTATGCAAAGGGTGAAGTGTTTTTTCTTGACTTACTTTCTCATAGGCGGAATTCTTGAATTCTTCGCTCCCTTGATTCAAGCGGCCACACCATACTCCACAAAACCCATACTTAATCCATCAAGTTCTAGCCGGTTTAACAGGGCTTCTACATTTCTGGCCACATCCATATCCACATATTCCTCTCCACATTGTTCACAAATCTTTGCCGGTACATTTTGAACAACAATTACTCTGCCGTTTTTCATTTCAAAAGGAAGAATAGTTGTTCCCATCTCCATTTTTCCTTTACAAAGAGGACAATCCATGTTGTTATTTCCTGTTTTTGAATTGGTCATCCCACAGTTCTATTGTAGGTTCATACAAAGTGATAATCCAGAGCATTTCACTATTCTGATCCAAAGCCGCCACAGCATGCAGTGGCCTTCCCAATGCTGTGAAACCAAGGATCAATGCACTAGGTAAAGGATAATCGTCCTGATAATATTCTACAATTTTTGCATGCGACATAGCCTCCTTGAACTCATCTATGGATATTCTTCTTTGCCGCATCCTTAAAATACAGTGCTTTTTCAGGGAAACCTTTTCCAAACTGACCAGCAAACGAATTTCCTGTATCCAAGTCTCAAGTTTTTTTGGTTCATATGGGAGGTCCATTTTTCTGACTAATCCAAGTTTAGTATTATTTCATAGTATATTGAAATCTTGCCCGATACGCAACCCCTCCAATAACGACAATCAGGAAAAATCATTTTATTAAACGCCTCTTTTGGGCATCGAAAAGCACACTCTAAGACACTTTCAGCCCATGATTAAAGCAACACCTTTCGTTAAAACAGAAACTTATCTGGGTCCGACCCGAAAACCAGCATTCAGTATATCCCCGAATTCGTGTTATTTCATCAGGGCCAGGATCTCCGAGCTGTCTTTTGCTGTTTTTATGGCTTCTTTGATTTTGACAAGTGTTTTCAAATCATCAATTTTGTTCACTTCGATCATCACTGTATCAATGTCTCCCGGAAACTTGAGGGTTATTCCCAGCTCAATGGTTTCTTTGAGCCCTTCCAATTTACCTTCCAACTTCCCCCTCTCTTCGCCTTCTTTCCGAAGTTTCTCTGCCAATGTCATGATATATTCCCCCGTCTCTTTGGAGATAGCCTGCTCAGCCATCTCTTTTATTTCCTTCAAAGACAGTTCATCCTCATCCAGCACCGATGCCAGATACCAATTAACGCACCATTCCGCCATCAAAGCCAGATACGATTGATAGTCTTGATCGCTAAAAAATGTCTGCTGTCGTCTATTTCCCCTTTCTGTGATGTGATGTGGAAAACCAGGGGCGACCGCTCTTGCCATTCGTGCCATGGTAGAATGTAAACAAATGCTTTAATCTTTGTCAATAAATAAGTAAGGTGTCCGTATATTTCCGAGAATAATAATCCTTCAAATCAGGTTCAATAAAGCTGTCTTTGCAGATTTCAAGGGTATCAAGCCGGGCAACGTCCAGAACCTTCCCCGGCAGGTAGTTCTGCAAAAAAGACTTTGCACTGGCAAGATCGCTCCACGTTTCTCTGTATACCGTTTCTTGGCCTGATACAGCCACTGCAAATAACGATGGCGATCTTTCGAGAACTTGAGAAGAAATTCCCGCTTATGGCACCGGTGAGTTATGTGCCGAATCTAGTCTGGAATAAAATGTCGATTTGCGCGGGCCAATGATATGTGTTCTACCTTAAACGGTCTCTTTTGGGGGCTAAATAAGGCTTTTAAGAGGATTTTTGAGACGTTTTTGACTCATATCCCTCATAATTCCAATTAGTTAATTTGGTCCGACTCCCAACCAATGGCATTCGGACATCACTGACTCTGACTACACATTACGCATTAGAATCGCACAAAATTTTATAGAATTTCGAGACGTCCCAAAAAAATATTTTGCAAAAAATTTAGGCTCATGTTGCGTTTTGGGGCATTATTTCTGAGTGCAATCATTTATTGATTGCAATAAATGACGAATGAATTTATTATTAAAACATGAACACAAAACATCGAAAAACACAGGCCGCTATTTTTCAAGATCCGGTAAACAGCAATTTGGAATGGAAAAAGATAGAGTCTTTGTTTGTTGTCGTAGGATGTCGGGTAATAGAGGGTTCCGGTTCAAGTGTTACATTCGAAAAAGATGGCGTTAGGGCCTACTTTCATAGGCCTCACCCCGAAAAAGAGGCCCTCAAATACCGAATTAAAGCAGCACGTGAGTTTTTGATCAAGATAGGAGTGACGCCATGAACGGAATGAAATATAAAGGCTATTGTGCCAGGATAGATTTTGATCCGGAAGATAAAATTTTTGTTGGCCGGGTTATTGGTATCAATGACGTGATCAGCTTCCATGGGGAAACGGTGTCGGAGCTTGAGTCGGCTTTTGCCGAGTCGATAGATGACTATCTTTCGGCCTGTAAAAAATTAGGCCAGAAACCCAATAAAACATATTCGGGAAATCTTATGTTAAGAATCCCTGTGGATGTCCATGCTGCGGTGGCGACAGCCGCAGAAATAAAAGGGCAAAGCATCAATCAATGGGCTGCCAGGGTGCTTGAGGAGGCTGCTCACGCGCATTAACACACCCGGCTTATCCTCAGAGGTTATCAACTCGGGCTTTTACAAGCCCCTTCTGAATCTCTGATTCAGGATGGGTAGATGTATTCTCCTTATTAATTTGAATAACACTCGATGATCCAGTTTTTTGGGATTAGACAATGTCACAATATTGGGAAATGTAAAGGCTGGTCAAGTCGATGGTATAATGCCAACTATTCCAGCTGATATCTCACCCATCGGTTGGCCAGCCTCCACTGAGCAGAATAAAATAAGTTTTACTTGAATACAAGGGTTCCATTGCGATATATGCTTCATTTCTGCAAATAATAAGTATCTGCTGATTTTCTCCTATATGAAGAAGATAGCCTTGACCCCCTTTTAAGACCTTCATTAAAAAATCATGGTAAAAAAAGACTTGTTAGGGGTTTAGAGCGTTTTTTAAGGCAATTTCATCGTATTTTAGCCGCAATCCACCCATCTCGATGAACTGCAGGTAGTCAGATCGCTGAATAAGGGTGATCTAAATCAGCCCAGTAAGCCGAGTCTCATCAGGCTTTCTTCACTGATTTTTTCATCATTATAGAGCTGAAGAAATTTTTTCAGGTTATACGCGGTCTGACATAAAAGAGACCAAATACGGTTTCCATCGCTTCCCTGATAAAGGCTGCAGCCAAAACCGCGAATATTTTTTGAAATTGCGATAAAGCCTTCCGTTGCAGAACGGGCTTTTTGACAAAAGTCCCGCTTCTCTTTGCCAACATCCTGGCTTTTGCCAAGAAAGATGTGTGGACAGCCTTTGGGGATTACCTGATTTAACCGGCTGCGGTAACCTTGATCCCCGATAGCATGTTCAGGAACACCTTTCATTCTTTTTTCAAACAATTGAGCTGTCCCGGGCCATAGGGTTTTATCATTAGGCTTTCCGATAAAATTTTCCATTGTAATCATAAAACCCTGTCGGTTGAACGAAAGTTGAAGTGTACTTCCAAATTCACAGCTTGGATGTTTTTTGCCTTTTTTAATCGGGCGGGAGTCCGGTTCATCAAAGGAGACAATCCGATTTGGAATATGTCTTTCGCCCCCAAGTTTTAGTGCATTCTGATCTTGGAATAACATCAGGAGAGCCAAAAGCTGCTGAGCTTTTTTTCTGTCTTGATCAGGACCCTCAAGGCTTTTCACTATTGTTTTAAACTTCCGCAATCCAGCGGAAAATATCAAGAGAGCATCGAAAAATAAATCTTCAATTTCAGTCTTTTTTCGATTCAAATTATATTCGCGCCGTAGCTGCCTGAGCTCCTTCCTGTCCCACCAGATAGGAATATAATACTGTCGAGCAAACTGCTCCATTTTTCTAAAGGCTTTGAAAATCAATCCGACATCTGTTGGATAAATGATGTTATCGGGCAGTACAGTGGAATCAATCAACATGCTGTCTGTATCAATTACTTTGGCAACTCTCAATATATTAAAAATGATTGATTCCACGGTCTCTATCCCCTTAATATCAAAACGTTTTCGCAATTTGCTCAGGTTGCTGTGATGCATGAATGTGAATAAATTTTCATCTGGGACATTGCAAAAATATTGAATATACCGATTTTCTTTGATCTGGCTAACAATCGCCCGATCACTGAGCAACCGGAGCTTTGCGGCAATAAAAACAGCTATAATTGTTCGGATTGGAGTTCCTGTCCGTCCCGTTTTGTCACTATAATAGTGTACCAGTTTGTCTGTAATTTTTTGCCAAGGGATAATCTTACGTAAAATAACGAATGTGTTGGTTGGATCATGAATATTGTCTTTTATCCATTCTTCACTGAGAGCCTCAGAGTTTTTTTTCTATCATTTTCAATCCTTTAGTTACAGCTTATTAACATAAGACCATTTTTTCAAATTTTTGTACAATAGAAGTAGGGTGACATTCAATAGTTTCTATAAAGCCAACAAAATAGAAAATCAGCAGATACTAATTATACGGCAAATGTAGCCATAAACTATAAAAATGAAAAATTCTTTGAATTATTAAGGGGTAGCTATATGTTGAAAATTAAGAAAATGGTATGTGTATTGGGACTGATTGGGACAATTATAGCTGGTCTATCATCACCAGTTTTTGCAGTTGTCATTTATGATCAGGGTCTCAGTGATACAGATAATTACGGTTTTATTAGTAATATCGGTGGAGATCTCAGCGCTGATAACTTTGTGGTCACAGACGACACCGTTCTCCAATTAATGACATGGTATGGTATGTACGGAGCGGCAGGAGCGGGTACAGTGGATAGTTTTGATATACAAATATTCGATATGGCCGGTACTGAGCTATTTGGTAAATCTTATGTTTCCAATATTGATAAATCATATTCCGGGTTTGATGATGCCTATGGGGAGATGATTTATCAGTATCAGGTTTCTGTTTCTGACTGGGCAGTTTCCGCCGGTTCATATCTACTTTCAATCAGTAATTCAAACACATATTTTTCCGAGTGGTACTGGGCTGATGGGCTGGGGGGAGACGGAGCGAGCTATTATTTTGATTCAGGTGCCTGGGTAGCTGAGTATATTGGTATTGACATGGCGTTTACTCTGGAGGGAGAGCAGGCGGTGGCACCTGCGCCGGAACCCTCCACTTTCGTGCTTTTTGCTTTTGGGACGTTAGGGATGGCTGCATTGGGTCGTCGAGTTAAAGCATAAGTTTTTATAAGATTTTTTATCGATCAAATTCATTAATTATGGGATACAGGAATAATGAGCCGGAAGATTCTTTTTTCGGCTCTTTCTTGTTGTGTTTGGCCTATAATCGGCTCAAGGGCAGGGTGCCCTTGAGCCGCTTCTTTCAGTGGATGCCTGGACGTTCCTGCGCTCATGGTGATTATCTTTAGTTTTTAAATTTCCGGTTCTAAATTACTGTCAGGCTTCAGATTCTCGCATCGACATGGGCACATGGGCACGGTGAATTCACTCCGATGGCCCACGCCCGGCTTCCTTCACCCAACGGTCCGAGCGATCGGAAATCATCACCTCGGCGTTGTCCTTGATGGCCTTTTTGCTGGTCGCTTTCCAGGCTCTGTTGGTGACGCTCTCCTTGGTACTTTTCAATTCGGGAGAAGCCAGGTTTAATCCAAAGAAACAATCCAATGTTCTGGAAATTTTCCTGGAACCAAAGGTGCTGCCAGGACTTTATTAATATTTTCAAGTACAACTCTGGACAGGCCGTTTAAAAAATTCAATTGCCATTCAATGCCTTCATCGGCATCTTGTTGTTCTGCCGCAATGAAAGCGGGGCCTACTGTCATAAAAGCCCAGACGGAATAATTAAAATATTGCTCGGCTCCCAATCGTTTGGAAATTTCCAAAGTCGTGTTATACGCCTTGGTTAAGAAGATAGAATAATAATCAATAAGCTCTATGAGTTCTGGTAACTTTTCAGGGAATTCAAAAGGATCTATTGCCAGTATTGTGGTGCGTACTTTATCAATATCAAATCGGTATTCCATAAATTTTCCAAAGATTAAGGCTGTTAAGTTTCAAAATAATAAACATAATGGGCTGCAAATGTCTATTAAACAGGATTAAAGTTTACATTCAATCTTTATTGCAAAAAGTTTAGGCCATTCAAACGCATCTGTCACGGTCGGGCTAATTTCCCGCAGGCCGGTACCAGAAAGGTGTGCAATTGACATTGCGCTGCAGGCCGGTTATATGGTCATTGCCCTGCAGATCTGTGATAACAGGGACTGGCATTCCCCGATAAATTCTAGTATATTATCCCACTTGTTTAAATGGTCCTGGTGGGCCTTAGTATATAAAGGATAGAATATGATTGATGAAGAACGCCTGGGGCAGCGGTTTGCAACCCTTGCGCGGATTGATTCCGAATCCCGAAGCGAGGCCGTGATCGCAAAGGTGCTTGAAAAGGAACTGACAGACCTTGGGGCAACTGTGGTCTTTGATGAGGCCGGTGCCAAGGTCAACGGTGACTGCGGCAATCTTGTGGCCGCATTTAAAGGCAATATAGACGTTGATCCGGTAATGCTCTCCGGACATATGGACACCGTGGTGCCGGGCAAAGGGGTTAAGGTCATATTTGAGGACGGGGTCTTCAGAAGTGACGGCACCACCATCCTGGGTTCCGACGACAAATCCGCCCTTGCCGTTATCCTTGAGGTGATGCAGGTGATCAAAGATAATAACCTGCCGTGCCCCCCTGTTGAGGTGGTCATGACGGTATGTGAGGAGCAGGGGCTTTTAGGGGCCAAGAACCTTGACTGCTCCGGGCTTAAATCAAAATTCGGATACATTCTGGACGCCGTGGACACCCGGGGTATTGTGAACCGGGCACCTGCGGCCAACAAGATCAGTGCAAAAATTTACGGCCGGGCTGCTCATGCCGGCAGTTCTCCCGAAAACGGGATTTCTGCCATTTATGCGGCATCCTGCGCCATTGCCAAGCTTGAACTGGGGCGCATTGACCAGGAGACCACCTGCAATCTTGGGCTTATTTCCGGCGGGGCTGCCACCAATATCGTGCCCGAATATGTGGAAATTCACGGTGAAGCCCGGTCCCATGATCCTGCAAAACTGGATAAGGTCACACAGGGCATTGTCTCCACTTTTAAAAATACCATGGCCGAACTTCAGGCTGGTGGGGACGGGCTTCCCCGGGTGGAAATGATTGTGAAAAATGATTTTCCCCACACCAACATCCCCGAAGATCATATGGTAATCAAGCTTGCCCAAAAAGCTGCGGCGAACCTGGGCACCCACCTGGTCTGTAAAACAAGCGGCGGTGCGGCTGATGCCAATATCTTTTTCGGCAAAGGCATTGCCGCAGGCGTTATCGGCACAGGCATGACGGATGTCCACACCCTTAAGGAATCCATTGCACTTAAAGATATGGTCAGTTGTGCTGAACTGGTCCTTGAAATTCTTCAAATCCATGCAACAGGAAAGGCAGCGGTATGATTCTTTATCTTGATATGATGGCAGGTATTGCAGGCGACATGTTTTTAGGCGCACTGGTGGATCTTGGTGTCCCTGTGGAGTGGCTCAAGGGAAAATTATCACCCGTTCTGGACGGTTTTGACCTGCGCACTGAAATTGTGTTCCGGCACCATCTGCGGGCCGTTAATCTTTATGTGGATGTGACCGACCATGTCACCCATCGCCATTACACCCACATCCGGCAGATGATTGAATCTGCGGATTTGCCGGACCAGGTTCGGGCCAATGCCCTGACCGCCTTTAAACACATTGCCCAGGCCGAAGCCCATATCCACGGAAAGGACATTGAAACCGTCCACTTCCATGAGATTGGCGGCATTGACAGCCTGGTGGACATCATTGGCAGCTTTCTGGCCCTCGATTACCTGGGGGTGGACCAGGTGGCGGCAACCCCGGTTCCCCTCGGATCAGGGACCATTAAGTGCGCCCATGGCACCATTCCCGTGCCGGTTCCGGCCACTGTGGCCATACTTAAGGGCCTTGAAGTGAGGGGGTCTGACGCCAAAACCGAAATCGTTACACCCACGGGCGCAGCCATTGTGGCAACGTTGGCACCCCAGTTCGGGGGCATGCCCGACATGCAGATTGAAAAAGTGGGATACGGGGCCGGTAAACGCGACATTGGCGCATCTGTGCCCAATCTTCTGCGTCTGGTGCTGGGCACCCCTTCCGTCGTGAAGAATTCAGCGGATAACATCCTGTCGGACCAGGTTCATGTGCTCTATACCAATGTGGATGACATGAGCCCGGAGAGTCTGGGTTTTGTCATGGACCGTCTCATGGACAAAGGGGCGCTTGACGTCAGTTTTACGCCGGCATTCATGAAAAAGAACCGGCCCGCCACACGCATTGAGGTGATCTGCCGGCCCGCGCAGCTCCAGGTGCTTGCAGATCTCCTGCTGTCAGAGACCACAACCATCGGGGTGCGATATCACCTTTGCGACAGAATGATTTTAAAACGCGAATCCGTGGAAGTAGAGACCAGCCTTGGCCGGGTAAGCGCCAAAAAGATCACCTCCCCAAACGGCCGGGCCCGGATCATGCCGGAATATGATGAGTGCAAACGCATTGCCCTGGATCGTAATTTGCCTTTTTATCAGGTATATGAGCAGATCCTGGCTGAATCGAATCCCCTTGACAGGCAAACAGGACGGTCATAAAAGATCGGGGAAGGATCCGGCTGATGGGAGAAAAAGCAATACTTTTCATTGCCACGGGTTTTGGTCTGGGACGGCTGCCTTTTGCCCCCGGGACCTTTGGCACCCTTGCGGGCCTGCCGTTGATCGGTATCATGGTGTGGCTGGCAACGGCGTGTACGCCCGGTGCTGCCGCCCTGTTTCTGGTAGGCGTGATACTTTGTGCGATTTGGATTTCCCAAAAGGCTGAAGTTCTGATTGGCCAAAAAGATCCGGGGGCTGTGGTCATTGATGAGATGGCAGGGTTTTGTGTAACCATGACCCTGGTGCCTATAAGCTTAGTCTCGTTGGTCATAGGCTTTATTGCTTTCAGATGTTTTGATATATTAAAGCCTTTTCCGATCCGCTGGTTTGAAAAAACTTTTTCCGGCGGGGCCGGTATTGTGTTGGATGATTTAATGGCAGGGGTGCTGGCCGCTTTCCTGCTTAAAGCAATATACTTTATGTTGTGATTGAGGAGGAAAACGTGATGGAAAAAAATAAGGAAAAGGAAAAAGCCGTCCAGACCGCCATGAATCAGATTGAGCGTCAGTTCGGCAAAGGCTCGATCATGAAGCTCGGCGGCCGGGAGGTGGAAGCCGTTCCCGTGATCCGGTCCGGTTCCCTTGCCCTGGACAAGGCACTGGGCGTGGGCGGATACCCCAGGGGCCGGATCATTGAGATTTACGGCCCGGAATCTTCGGGCAAGACAACCCTTGCACTTCATGCCGTGGCCGAAGCCCAGAGAAAAGGCGGTATTGCCGCATTCATCGATGCCGAACACGCCCTGGACGTGGCCTATGCCAGGCGGCTGGGCGTCGACTGTGACGAACTTCTGGTTTCCCAGCCCGATACCGGTGAACAGGCCCTTGAAATTGCCGACATGCTGGTGCGAAGCGGCGGTATTGACATCCTGGTTGTGGACTCGGTGGCTGCCCTTGTGCCCAGATCAGAAATCGAAGGCGAGATGGGCGATTCCCACATGGGACTGCAGGCGCGTCTTATGTCCCAGGCCCTTCGTAAACTTACCGGGACAATAGGAAAAACCGCCACCACCCTGATTTTTATTAACCAGATCCGTATGAAGATCGGCGTGGTCTACGGCAACCCGGAAACTACCACCGGCGGCAATGCCTTGAAATTTTATGCCTCCATGCGTCTTGAGATCAGAAAGGCCGCAGCCATTAAAAACGGTGAAGATGTGATCGGGTCCCGGACCAAGGTCAAGGTGGTGAAAAACAAACTGGCCCCCCCGTTTAAAAGTGTTGAATTCGATCTGATGTACGGGGATGGCATTTCCAGGACCGGCGATCTTCTGGATATGGCGGTTGAGCTGGATATTGTGAACAAGAGCGGCTCCTGGTACTCGTTTGACAAAGAGCGCATCGGCCAGGGCCGGGAGAATGTAAAAGCTTTTTTAATTGACAATCCCGATATTTTTGATGCCATTGAACTTAAAGTGAGAACCGAACTTGGAATTGCCGGAGCGGATGCAGCCAAAACTGCGGCCGATACCGGAAAGGACAGTCTACCGGAATCCAAACCCAGTGCCTGAACCGAAAACCCGTGTTTGAACGGCTCGTTAGAGGAGCTAAAGCTCCTCTAACGAGCCGTTCAAACACTAACCTAACCGGTACAGTTGAGCAGGAGCCAATACTACTATGACAGGTAATGAAGCCAGGAAAATTTTCCTCGAATATTTTAAAAAACATAACCACCGCCATGTGCGCTCATCGTCCCTGGTACCCCAGGATGATCCCACCCTGCTGTTCGTGAACGCCGGTATGGTGCAGTTTAAGCGTGTTTTTACAGGTGATGAAAAACGTGACTACGACACAGCGGTCACCTCACAGAAATGCGTGCGGGCCGGGGGTAAACATAACGACCTTGAGAATGTGGGCTACACGGCGCGCCATCATACTTTTTTTGAGATGCTGGGCAATTTTTCCTTTGGCGAATATTTCAAGGAAAAGGCCATTGATTTTGCCTGGGACCTGCTGACCAACGGGTACGGGTTTGATGCCGATAAACTTTACGTCTCTGTTTATAAAGATGATGATCAGGCTTTTGAAATCTGGAATAAGCAGGTTGGCCTTCCTGTCGGCCGCATCTCCCGGTTAGGCGAAGAGGACAATTTCTGGGCCATGGGCGATACCGGCCCCTGCGGTCCCTGTTCCGAAATTCATATTGACCGTGGCAAGGAGTTCGGGTGTGATGATCCCAACTGTGCCGTGGGTTGTGACTGCGACCGATGGCTGGAATTGTGGAATCTGGTGTTCATGCAGTTTGAAAGAAGTGAAGACGGCACCATGACGCCGCTGCCCCAACCCAGTATTGACACGGGGATGGGTCTTGAGCGCATTCTCTCCGTACTGCAGAACGTGCCCACCAATTTTGATACAGACCTTTTTGTCCCCATCATGGACCGGGTCGGGGAACTGGCCGGGAAAAAACGGGGGGAATCCAAGCAAGTGGAAGTGGCCATGAAGGTCATTGCCGACCACTCAAGAGCCAGCGCTTTTTTAATCTGTGACGGGGTATTGCCTTCCAACGAGGGGCGCGGTTATGTACTTCGCAGGATCATGCGCCGGGCCATCCGGTACGGGCGCAGCATCGGGCTGACCAAACCATTTTTACACAAAACCGTTCAGACCGTATTTACCATTATGGATGATGCCTATCCGGAACTCAAAGAGTCTGCCGCTTTTATCCTTAACGTGGTGAAAAACGAAGAAGAAAAATTCCTTGAAACCCTTGAAACCGGCATGAAGCTTTTGGAGGCAACCATTGAGGACCTTGAAAAGAAAAAGGAGAAAATTATTCCGGGAGAGGTGATCTTCAAGCTTTACGATACGTTTGGATTTCCTGTTGACATTATCCAGGATCATGTCAAGGAGATGGGTATTGCCCTGGATATGGAAGGATTTGATGCGGCCATGGCTGAACAGAAAGCCAGGTCCAAGTCTAAAAAGAAATTTGCCGGTGTGGGCGAGGCCTATAAACCCCTGACCTCGGCAGGTGTGAAAACCGTGTTCAAAGGTTATGATACCATTGAAATGCAAAGTGATCTGCTTATTGTGGTCAAGGATGATGCTGAAGTGGACACGGCCGGCGCGGGTGAGGAAATTGAAGTGGTCACCCCGGAAACCGTATTTTATGCTGAATCCGGGGGTCAGGCCGGGGATCGCGGTCTGTTTGAAAATGATGCCTGCCTTATTGAAATCACGGATACGGTGAAGGACCCTTCCGGTCTTTTCATCCACAAGGGCAGAGTCGTTAAAGGATCCTGCAAGAAAGGCGATACATTTACCCTCAAGGTGGATGCAGGGCTTCGCCGGACTACGGCTGCAAACCATTCCGCTACCCATATCCTGCATGCAGCGCTTCGCAAGGTTTTAGGCGATCATGTCAAGCAGTCCGGCTCTCTGGTAACACCGGACAGGCTGCGGTTCGACTTCACCCATTTCAGCGCGGTTACCCCTGAAGAGCTTGCTGCCATTGAAACAGAGGTCAACACCCATATCATTGAAAACCATGCGGTCACCACAAAAGAGATGGACATGGAAGAAGCGGTCCGGTCCGGTGCCACGGCCCTGTTTGAAGAAAAATACGGGGATGTGGTCCGGGTAGTCTCCCAGGGAGATTTCTCCCAGGAATTGTGCGGCGGCACCCATACCCGTGCCACCGGCGACATCGGGTTGTTCCGCATCCTGTCCGAGGCGGGGATTGCCTCGGGTGTGCGTCGTATTGAAGCGGTGACAGGGCTTACTGCCCTTGAAGCCGTTCATGAGGATCACTCTGCCCTGGAAAAGGTGGCAGGGATTCTGAAAAGTGCCAAGGACGATGTGGTGGAGCGGCTTGAAAGCTTTGTGGCCGAGAAAAAGGCTGTGGAAAAGGAATTGGCCGCACTTAAAGCCAAGATTGCGTCCAAATCCGTTGAAAACATTGACGATGATATCAAGGAGATCAACGGGGTCAAGGTGTTGTCCAAGCGGGTGGAAATTGAAAATCCATCCCAGCTCCGGGATCTGGCAGATAAATTCAAGACCAAACTGGGCTCGGGCGTGTTGCTGTTGGGTGCAGAATCCAACGGCAAGGCATTGCTTATTTCCATGGTTACTGACGATCTGACCAAGACCTTTAAGGCCGGCAATATTGTTAAAACCGCTGCCGGTATTGTGGGTGGCGGTGGCGGCGGCCGACCGGACATGGCCCAGGCCGGCGGCACCAAACCCGAGCTTCTGGACAAGGCCCTGGCATCTGTTTTTGATACGGTATCTAATTTGTGACAGCGTATTTTATCAGACGGCTCCTTTTAGTGATTCCCACCTTCATCGGCATCACCATCATGGTGTTCACCATCACCCGCTTTGTGCCCGGCGGTCCTATTGAACGTATCATTGCCGAAACCAGGGCCATGCAGATGGGAGAGCAGGGCGGACGTTCCAGGGCCCAGGAGGTAGGTCAGGGCCAGCCATTATCCGAGGAGCAGATCAAAAACCTTGAAGCCTATTACGGATTTGACAAGCCTGTACTCCAAAGCTATGGGATTTGGCTTCTCAAGGTGCTTAAAGGCGATCTGGGGCGGTCTACCCGATACCAGGACCCGGTGTGGGAGATGGTTAAAGAGCGCATCCCCATATCCCTTTACTTCGGGGTATTGAGCCTGGTGCTCATTTACGGCGTCTGTATTCCACTGGGTGTGGCCAAGGCTGTGCGCCATAACACCGGGTTTGACAATATATCCTCTGCGGTTATTTTTACAGGTTACGCCATTCCGGGCTGGGTGGCCGGCGTCATTATGCTGGTGATGTTTGCCTCCCGTATGGATCTGTTTCCCCTGGGCGGGCTTGCGTCCGACTATTTCATTGATATGACGCTTGGGGAAAAAATAAGGGATGTGGCATGGCATACGGTGCTGCCGCTTTTCTCATATATGATCGGCGCCTTTACCGTGATGACCCTTTTAATGAAAAACACGCTCATGGACAACCTGTCCGCCGATTATGTGCGTACGGCCATTGCCAAGGGCTTAAGCTTCAAACAGGCTGTTTTTCGTCATGCCCTGCGCAATAGTTTGATCCCCATTGCCACCAGTTTCGGCAACAATATTTCCATTCTTCTCATGGGATCCTTTCTCATTGAAAAGGTGTTCAATATCGACGGCATGGGCCTTTTAGGGTATGAGTCCATTTTGGACCGCGATTTCCCGGTGGTGATGGGGATTCTTGTGGTTTCATCCCTGCTGTTCATGGTGGGAAATATTTTGTCTGATGTGTGTGTGGCTATAGTGGATCCCCGGGTTCGGTTTCATTAAGGAGTATGGAATTGAGAGTATTGAACCCGGTGACAAAGGAACAGTTCCGGCGCTTTTGCAGTGTCAAAAGAGGTTTCTGGTCACTTGTGATTATTCTGGTTCTGATGTTTATCTCCTTTTTTGCCGAAGTGTTCATTAATTCCAGGGCCCTTGTTGTCTGTTACCAGGGGGAGTTTTATTTTCCTACCTACGCAGATATGATCCCGGGAAAAACCTTTGGCCTGGGGTATTCCTATGAAACCAATTACCGGGAATTAAAGCAGAAATTTGACAGGGAAGGGGGGAATAGTTTTGTAATTATGCCGCCGGTGCCGTATAATCCCTATGAAAATGACCTGCGCTTCAATGAATACCCGCCGTTTCCGCCATCGTTTTCCCTTCGGCATTTCCTGGGCACGGACAACGTGGGCCGGGATGTGCTGGCCCGCCTTGTGTACGGATTTCGCACGGCTATTCTTTTTTCCCTGACACTGTTGTTTCTTAACTACACTGTGGGCATATCCATGGGCTGTGCCATGGGCTATTTCGGAGGGGTGTTTGACCTGTTTTTCCAGCGGGTCATTGAGATCTGGAGCAATATTCCGTTTCTGTATGTAATTATTATTGTTTCTTCCATTGTGGTGCCAAACTTCCTGATCCTGATTCTGATTATGGCTTTTTTCGGCTGGATTTCCATTACCTGGGTCATGCGCACCATGACCTACCGGGAAAAGGAACGTGAATATATTCTTGCCGTCCGGTCCCTGGGTGCCTCGCATATGCGGATCATTTTCAGGCACATTATCCCTAACACCATTTCCGTGATCGTTACCTATGCACCCTTTGCCATTTCCGGCGGCATTGTGGCCTTAACCTCCCTGGATTATCTGGGGTTCGGTCTGCCTGCACCTACGCCGTCCTGGGGTGAACTTTTATCCCAGGGCTGGCAAAATATGGAAGCCTGGTGGATTTCAGCCGCTGTGGTGTCAGCCCTTGTGGTGACCCTGATGACCGTTACCTTCATCGGAGAAGGCATCAGGGAGGCCTTTGATCCCCGGCGCCATACGGTGTATGAATAACCCGGTGCCTGGAAAAGGCACCGGAAATTTTGTTTTCTAAAAAAGGAACATTTCACCGTGCCTACACCATGGATGCCGAAACAGTCCAGTGTATCGTCATACCCTCTCTTCATTTTTTCGGCGTTTTCATCCACGATGGAACTTGCCTTTGTGATACCTGACAACATTTGACTAACTTTTTTGATATCCCGGGCAATTGCTGATGCAGATTCGGAATTATCTGATGCTTCCCGAGAGGTATCAGACAATTCAACACAGACATCCTGCAGTGTATTTGACATGAGATATTTGAGCAGTGCTATTCGTGAGCGGGTCAGGTTGTTGCTGTTGATTTCATTGCTCAGATTGGTCTTCTTTGTCTTGGCACTGTATTCCTTTAATTTTCTGAATCGGAAACCTCCAGTATATCGGAATCAGTTTTGTTTTCGATTTTAAGGATAGGCGCTTCAGGTGCAGGCAGTCTGCTTAGGTACAACTGATGCTCACGGATATGGGTTTCGGCTTCCAAAGCCTTTTTGGCCAAAAGATATCGTAAGTAAAGAAACCAGGCAAAAATTAAAAGAACAGCCATGCCGGCAATGGCAAAAAACCATCCATACCGGTTAATAATTTCAAGACCGGTTTGACCGATAACGGAAACCAGATTGGGAAGCACCCAGAAGGCAAGCACAACCAAAAAAACGCCCGCACCAATTATAAAAATGTTCATGCGGTTGATCTGGGCTAAAAAATGATCCACTTTCCCCTTTGGCTTGGCATCCGTATCCTTGTCCTCGGTTTCCAGGGGTTCCTCTTGCTTTTTGCCAACAAGTGTTGAAAACGCCGATATAATAAATGCCAACAAAAGCGTAAACCCTAAAGGAAGTCCAATGGCCGTGGCAAACCAGGCCCTGAACGGAAACGGCACTGTTCGTGTGACCAGCTTTTTTTCATAATTTTCAAAAGGGCCGAAAGTTGCTTCAAAATAATATTTTTTAAACTGGGTTAAACGCGTTCCATCAGTTTCGTAAATGACGGTTCCTGAATCATTCAGAACCTGCAGGGTATTCTTTTTTCCTGATTTTGCAGCAAAAACGAAGAAAATCTGAAGTTCCACTAAAACCAGCAGCACGGTAACTATAATCAGCAGGGCCTTGTTGTGGAAAAATGAATTTTTAATGTTCATAATCCGCCTTGTTTTGATTTCAATTCTGATCTTTCACAAAAAAGCTCCCTTCAGTCTATTAGGAAGCCTTAACCCAATCGTTAAAGTTGTATAGAAATTAACCCGTCTCAGCGACCCTGTCAATTTATTAATCCTGTCATTAATTCGGAACTGCTTGTTATTCGCACATTTGGCTCAATTATTAAAGAATTTTGGCCGGTTAAAAACGATATTGGATACCGATACCTCCTATATACAGGGTTTTGTCGTAGGTGACTTGGGGGCGTCCCTTGGAAAAATCTGCGGGAGCTGTGGCATCCGTGTAAAAATATCCGCTAATGCCCAAGATCAGAGTAATTTGTTCCGAGATCCTGTACCTTGTGCCGACGGCAACAGCATGACAGTCAAGGGGCGGACTCATCTGCTCAATGATGCCGAAGTTTTCAGGCTTCATGTCCACGTCGATATAAAGATAACCTGCTGTCAGGGACCAGGCCGCGTTGAGATCGTATTGAAGGGCCATGGCCAATTCAAAGGAGTTGCCGTCCACGGCGTCATTTTGGGTGTCCCAGTCCGCATCCTTTTCAAAGTAGTAGGAAAATGAGGGCTTGAGTGTGAGCCTAGGGAGGACCTTCCACTCAAGACCGAGCGCCAGTACGGCCGGAAGGTCCCTGGCATAGCTCTGGCCGTCCACCCGGCCAAAGGCATTGAGAAGAATGAGTCCGAGCTGGTTTGATGTGTCAGTTTCAGTCTCCCAGTCCAGGTTGACCTGTGAGTCATACCGGATACCGATGTTGAGCTTGTCTGAGGGGTGGATGTCGATGCCGATCACCCCGCCGAAACCGTCTGCTTCCTGATCGTATCTGGCAAGGATATAGGAGCCGTTATAGGTTCCGTGGAGATCCACTTCTTTGTCGGTTCTCACGTACCTGATCCCGGCGGAAACCGAGACCATGGGGTGAAGATCGAACGAGAGGCCTGTGGTGAAGGTATAGTCATAGCTTTTGGCGTAGGCATAGGGCATGGAAAGCGCGCCCCCTGAGGGGATATAGGGTGAGAACGCACCGGCGTTCATGAGATTTTCAACGGATTCGGTGATAATGTTGCCGTTCTCATATTCGGTCTCGCCGCCGCCGCCGTTAATGGTAAAAGTGCCCCACACGGCCCATTTCTCCCGTTTGTGAACTCCGAAGGCCATGGGGGCGATCAGGTTGGGACTGGCGGTATAGGTTTCCCCGTTGAATTCATGGTCATAGTCGAAGGTAAAAGGCTGGAGATCGACTTCCAGGTAGGTCCCGTTTTTAAGCTGCATCAGGCCGGCAGGATTGTACGCTGCGGCATCCGCCCCGTCTGTTGCGGCATTGCGGCTCAAGCTGCCGACATATGCCGCTGAAAAATTTTGTTTGTTGTCAATACCGCCGCCAAACGCCGGCACGGCCGTTCCCATAATCAATACGATTAAAAACCATTTTTTCATTATCTCTTTCCCCCCGATCCTGCAGTCAATTAATTTGATTTCAACGGTTATTTAACAGCGTTTTGCCCAGTTCTATCCACTCCTGTACCCGGAAACCGATTTTTAAATTTTTAAATTTTTAAACATGATTTACGTTTTGTTTGAACGGTTGTCAACTTGAAAGCTCCCGAATTGACAAGTTCTAAGATCAGTTCTTATGCAACTGTGTCCGGCGTTGAATTTTATCGTCAGGAGAGAAGGCTTTACGAAAAAAATCGCGAACGGAATTCAGAATAGGAGTTGGACTTGTGTGAGGTCTATATCCACGGGTTTTCAGCCACGCGCAAAGAAACAGCCCCTTTAAGCGACCTTGTGGCAAAAACCTTGAATGCCAATCTGTTTTATACACGCCTTAGCGGACATGGCCGGTGATATTTTTTCCCCCGGAACAAGCGAAGAGCTGGCGGATACGATCGTTTCTTTGGTGCTGGAAGCTGATTCAAGGTTTGCAGTTTAGAATTTTTCCAAAGCCGTTGGCCGGGGTGGACGTCTGCCGTTAAAGAAATCACAGGCTTTGTAATATTGAAGGTCCTTGAGCCAGCAAGCGCCGTACTCTGGGTCTTTGGCCATTCTGGCTGCAAGGTGCCATGGTGCGCAAAAGGCTTCCATTAATGGGCCGCCAAGTTCTGTGGGGTCCCTGAAACATTCCCAGTCACAGGCCAGGCAGTATCCTGTAGGATTAATGGCATTGATGTTTAAGTCCGGAAACGCGCCTAAATTGTCAGCGCCCCTGTACCCGCATGGGTAGGTGTTTCCGTCGGTGCAGTTGACATAGAAGAAATCAATGCCGCCTCGGCAGCCGTATGGTGTGTCTGTTTTTTCGCCTGAATAGACCTTGTGGACGGTGTGCAGGCCTGCAAGGGGTGAAAAAATTCTTATTTGGGACCTGAATCGGGGGATGGTATCTGAAAGCGCTTTGAATAACAGTGCTTTTTCCGTACCCGTAAAACAGACCACCCGGTCGGCAGACGCTGCTGCATAGACAGCATTCAGGTCACCTTTATTTTCGCTGTCCGCCATGCTCATGGGGTAGCAGGCATTGGCAATGGTGAATCCCATGTTGATCACCTTGCGATAGAAGTCGGCAAATCCCTGGGCAAAGGCCTGGTAAAAGGGGGATGATTCCGGGGCGCAAAGGTCTTTTCCGCTCGGCGATGCAATGTTCCGGGGTAAGCGGTTAGCAAACCCCATCTACAAATCGTTAGCGTGCCATGAGAAGATGAGCCATCTTTTAATTAGCGGAGGTTCATCATATGTCAAAAGCAAACAAGAAAAATCAAAAGCGCACCCAATTCTGGAAGCACCATATTAAACAATGGTCTGAATCCGGCATGTCACAGAATGCATACTGTAGGCAACATGACTTAAGGCCCAACCAGTTTACATACTGGAAAAGCAAATTCAAAAACCAGACCCTTTTTCCAGAATTCGTTCAGCTCCCTTCAACACAAAGCACCCAGGTTCTAAACCTTTCTGAGCAAAAAGGATTAAGGCTGAATATAGATAACCGATTTCAGATCGAAATACCGGATGGATTTTCCCAGACAACCCTGGCCCAGGTACTCCAAGTATTGGGGAGGTGCTGATGTTTTCTCCCACCCAGAATTTAAAAATTCATATTGCACTTGGGAGCACTGATATGCGTAAATCCATTGATGGGTTATCCATACTTGTGAGTGAAACATTGAATTTAGATCCATTCTCAGGACACATGTTTGTATTCTGTAATCGGAAACAGAATATATTGAAAATCCTGTATTGGGATCGTAATGGATTCTGTCTCTGGCACAAGAGGCTGGAAAAGGATTGTTTTCAATGGCCCAAGTCAAAAAATGAGATTTTAACCATTGGCGCAAAAGAACTTTCCTGGCTAATGGACGGGCTCTCAATTCATCAGGAAAAAGCACATAAGCCATTAAAATATTCGGCTGTTTTTTGAAGAAAAAACTGTCAAAAACCGGGTGGTTATGGTATATACAACGCATGAATCAAGAGGCTTTTGCGAACATAAATGACGTTGAGAAATTAAAAGAAATAATGGCTTCTTTTGTCAGTGATTTTTCAGACAGAGAACACAATTATAAAGCCGAAATAAAAATTCTCAACGAGCAGATTAAAAGCCTTCTGGACCGACTTTTTGGCAAAAAGACAGAAAAAATTAATAAGGATGACGGTCAACGCTCCCTTTTCGATACTTTTGAACCGGATACTCCCATATTAGACGACGAGCCCGAAGAAATCAGTGTGCCTGCCCATAAGGGGAAAAAAACAGGGCGCAAGCCTTTGCCTGCAAACCTTCCACGGGTTGAAGTGATCCACGATCTGAGCGAGGAAGAAAAAACATGTGGCTGTGGTTGCATGAAATCGCGTTGTGGCCAGGAAGAATCTGAACAGCTTGAGATTATTCCGGCACAGATGAGAGTGATCAAGAATATCCGTTATAAATACGCATGTAAAAACTGTGAAGGTGTTGAAGATGACGGCCCGACAGTGTCCATTGCCAGAATGCCGGAACAAATGATCCCCAAAAGCATTGCAACCCCAGGACTTCTGGCTCATATCCTGACCGCCAAATTTGCAGATGCCTTGCCTTTCTACCGGCAGGAAAAACAGTTTCACCGAATTGGAGTAGACATTCACAGATCAAATATGTGCAATTGGGCAATAAAAGTGGCCCAGGGCTGTGAGATCCTGCTGGAATTCATGAAGGGTGAAATCCTTAACGGTCCAGTGATCAATATTGATGAAACAACTGTCCAAGTTCTGAAAGAACCGAAACGGTCAAAATGCTATATGTGGGTGTTCAAAGGAGGAACACCGGACAATCCCATTATTCTGTTCCAGTATCACCCAACTCGATCCGGGGATGTTGCCCGTAATTTTTTGAACGGCTATCAGGGTATTGTCCAAACGGATGGTTATGGCGCATATGACTTTCTTGATCATATTGAGGGAATCATTCATGTTGCCTGCTGGATACACGCACGTCGAAAGTTCATGGAGGTGGTCAAAGCTGCCGGGAATAAAGACGGCAAACCGACAGGAATCTCCGGCAAAGCCCTGAAGTACATCAGCAAATTATACAAAATAGAGAGAGAGGCCAAAGAACTTGGTTTGTCTGCTGATGGACTTTACCGGAAAAGGCAGGAACAAGCCTTGCCTATCCTTGATGAATTTAAAAAATGGTTGGATGCTCAAGTTGAGAAGGTGCCCCCCAAAAGCCTTCTTGGCAAAGCCATCAACTACACCCTTAATCAATGGCATCGGCTGGTCCTGTATACGGAAAGTGGTCTGGTAATGCCCGACAATAATGTGGTTGAAAATGCAATAAGACCCTTTGTGGTCGGTAGAAAAAATTGGTTATTTTCGTGTACATCCGAAGGCGCCAGGGCCAGTGCCTGCATTTACAGCCTAATCGAAACCGCCAAGGCCAATGGACTTGAACCTTATTGGTACCTCAAATTTCTTTTTGAAAATTTACCGGAAGCCATGACGGAAGACGAATTTAAAGCTTTGATGCCACAAAACGTGGATAAAAACTTGCTGGAAAACTATACAACACCCCGATAGGCTTAAAAAGGTGTGGTTCATACACCGCTTACGTTCCGGGTGAGTTGGGACACATTGCGGTTCAGACCCAGATTCACGGAAGGGAAAATTCCTGCATGATGAAAAAAGGGTAATGCTTTTTCCATACCCCGGACAACGCCGTTAAACCCGCGCATTTGCTCATGGATGTGCGGGACGGATGAATCCAGGCTGATCCAGAAGTTGCGCAATGGGGTATCTGCAAGTTCATCGGCAATGGCCTTTACCTTGTCTTTGAAGCCCGGATTTTCATGGTCGGCAAAAAAAAATCCGTTGCTACCTGTGCGAATATAGGGAATCCCTGCTTTTCCGGCGTGCCGGATAAGTTCGGGCAGATCCTTGCGCAGCAGCATGGGTTCCCCGCCGGTAAACGAAATGGCCTGGAATCCCTTTTCCCCTGCCGCATCAATGATTTTTTTGAGCTGATCATTGGAGAGCCGGGTTCTGTCAAATGTACTGGTTTTGCGCATGCCGCACTGGGGGCAGGTGGCATTGCACCGGTCTGTAATTTGAATAACAAGCTGGCCGGGCATCCTGCCTTTGAGGATCAGTGCGGCGGTTTTCAGTCCTGAATGGATATGGGCCATGATCATACCGCTTTTAAGAATTCTTCCATGGATACCGGGGGCTCCATCTCTTTGTAGAACTCCCAGGACTGTATAAATGCATTTTCAAATGAGCGGTTTTCCATGTATTCCCTGGCCCACCGGGACATTTGAGCGCACAACCCGGGGGCGATCACAAATTCCTGCATGGCAGATAAAAGGGCTGTGCTATCATCGCTTTTAATGATAATGCCGGTCTTACGGTCCAGCATATTTTCGCAGGGGCCGCCCAGGTCCGACACGATCACGGGCAGGCCCGAAGCCTGGGCTTCAAGCACCACATTGCCAAAAGTGTCTGTGGTGGATGGAAATACAAAGATATCTGCCGAAGCATACACCCGGCATAAGGGCTCACCGGAAAGGTACCCTGTGAAGGTCACGGGATAATTTTTGAGCATACCTTTCATTTCATCGGCATAAGGACCGTCTCCCACAACAGTGAGATGCACCTTGTCATTGGTCGCATAAAGCGTTTTGAACGCATCCACCAGAAGCGGCAGATTTTTTTCCCTGGAGACCCGGCCCACATAAAGAAATTTCAACGCATCCTCATTGACCCCGAAATTGGAAGTCAGGGTGTCGCACCGCTTTGATGGATGAAAAATTTCCGTGTTAATGCCCCGGGGCATGATGCGGATTTTTTCGGCCTTGATGCCCCGTTCGGTGAGCTCGTCAAAGGAGTTCTGACTGGAAACATAGATCTGGTCCATCTGGTCGTAATACCAGATCATGAATTTCCAGGTCAGGCCTTCGATAAAATCATCCCCGGTCAGATATTGGGCATATTGGGGAAACTGGGTATGATAGGTTGAGCTCAAGGGCAGTTTCAGGATTTTTGAAATGGCCAGGGCTGCCAAACCAATGGGGCCGGGTGTGGCGGAGTGGATATGGGTAAATCCCTGGTGGTAGCAATAATCAAGCATCTCCAGGAATGGTGGGTAATACATTTTTTGTTCCGTATATTCCGGGATCTCATAAACGCCGATGGGGGTAAAGTTTTTTACCCCGTTTCCTGTTCTTCCTGTTTGGGCATCACAGGTAATGATGGTCAGGTGTTTGTCGTTTTTCAATGCGGCTTGCACCTGCTGTTGAAGGGTCTGGGCCACACCGTTGACATCGTAAAAGGTGTCGGTAAAATGCCCAAGCTTCACCCTGGATTTAGGGGCCTGTATCCCGTTTTTGTATCCGGTAAACCGGTTAAGGACCGCCGCATTTATTTCATTGTCCTTGGCAAAGTGGACAAAAGCCAAAAAGTAGGGTGCTAAAAGAGAGTAGAGCCCGCCCACAGAGCCGATGGTCTGGAATATGTTGAACAGGTTGGCCCCGCAGGCCTGTCCTAGAAGATGGTCGCCTGTGTGGGACAAAACTTTGTTTGAGAGCTGGTTGACAAAATCGAACCATAATTTTTCCCTGTGCTGTTCCTGTTTTTCCAGGGAGGAGCCAAGGCGTATTTTGTTTGATTGGACCCTGGCGATATTCATCAGGTCCGGGTTTTCGGCAAACAGACGCTCGGTCTCCCTTCTGATCAGATCTTTTATGGAAACGAATTGGGTTGTTTCCTGGCGGTTTTTACGTTTGCTGAAGAAGGTGTAAAACTTTGATATAAGTCCGTCATCTACATTGGATACCGGCATCAGGGACTGGTCAAGAAATTTGAGCAGCTGGTCCTTGCCTGTGTGGCGCCCGAGGTTGAATCGGTTGCTGTAAAATTGGTAGGCAATGCCGTAGAGGTTGTGGGCCATGGTCTGGGGCGTGGACGGATCGGATACGGCCCGGGATTTGCCGTTAAGGATGCCGGCCATGAAATCGTCAAGATTCGTTGCATTATCCACAGCCGTGCAGGTTCTGGCGATATTTAACCCGGAGTGATCATCGGATCCGCCGGTGAGGTTTTTTTTCCATGGTGTGTCGAACAGCGGCTGGTAATCATAAATGTTTGACAGTCGTTCAATGTCCATGGGGGTGAGCTGCTTAAGCACCTGGGAAACAATTTGATTTTGTTTGTCGTTTCTTGCACCGTTGAGCTCAAAGTTTTTAAACAGTAGAAGCATCTGTTCAAAATGGTTGATGGTCAGCCGGTCATTGACGGCGTAGAGGGGATGGGCAATAATATTGAGAATGTTCTCAGCATTGAGGTAGGCCACCAGATCAAAGATATTCTTCCGAATTTTCTGGATCTCATTATGATGGGCTTCGGTAATGTTCTGGGCCAGTACATGCACCTTGCAACCATCTTCGGGAAAATAGGCGGTGATCTCCTCGGAGATATATGTGTCCGGCAGATGGGCAATTTCAAGGGCCCCGTCAATGGTGTTATGGTCGGAGATCGTCACAAGGGACATGCCCTTTGCCTTGGCTGTGTTATACACCAGCATAGGTTCCGTGAAACTTTCAGGACAACTGATTTTCTGCAGGATCCACTGGGAAGGGCGCTTGGAAAACTTGGAGTGTACATGAAGGTCTATTTTCATCATTTCCTATCCTTATTAAAGAGATGAACATCCTGTTTGTCCTATAACTTACCTAAATTATGTTACATCCCTGTGAAGACAGGATTAGAAAAATGTGAAAAGAAAAGTGGACAGACAAAATCAAATCGAACAATGGCCGCTGTCTGGACAGGCCACCGTGCCTGCCCCCTAACGAGGGCAACCAGAAACGAGCGCAACCACGGCGGGATTGCCCCCACGAAAAATGGCCGACAATAGAATCACGCCTGGCGTGTGAAAAAAACTCGCTTTTTGTTCCGCGACAGCTGACGGCAGCAAACCCGTTACCGTCAATACTCCGGGTTGTTTCAGATGCTCGGGACGGATGATCTCCCCGGCATTTTCCCGGACCGTTTTCCTGAGTTCAACTTTCATTGTCTCATCAGCGGATGCTGCCGGTTCAGCGATATTTTTGAGATAATGCAACTGGCAGAAAGCGTGTCGGGCTTCACTGATGGTGATTCTGCCGGCTAAATCCGAGTGAATCTCTTCGAAAGTACATCTGCTGGCCTGTCGTTGCCATCCGATCGTTGTAATGACGTCAAAACCATAGGTGCAATACATCGGAGCAATTTGCTGCCATTCAGAGGATCGCCACTTTTCCCCGTAATTGGTGCAACCGGGACTGTCGCACTGCTTGGGCCAATAACCGACTTCCACTGTCGATGACAGGTTTTGTACAATTTTATGTCCGCTTGAATAACGACTCAACTCCAGTTGTTCACCACACAACGGACATTGATCTAATTCGCAAATGTACATTTCCGATGTTTGAGGGTATAATGTACGGCGTGTTCTCATGGCATGTTCTCCTTTGGGAGTCTTTGTTTTTGGCAAAACATTTATTGCCATGAGAACTTCCTTTATTCAACCCTTTTCGGGGTGAGTTTTGCGGTTTTGCGAAACTAGATACAAGAAACAAGACGGCGAAGCGCCTGCGGTGCCCATTTTAGTTTCATAGGGTATTAAAAATGAATCCAGAAAACCAAAAAGGAAGAAGGATCGTGATGACAGCCATTACAAAAAATACGGGAAACAGCGGTTCCGGCCCCCCTGGAATCCCTAAGATTCCTACGGGGATCCGGGGGCTGGATGAGGTCCTTAACGGGGGCGTCCCCAAAGGCGCAATGACACTTCTCAGCGGCGGACCGGGAACAGGCAAAACCATGCTGGGGCTTGAATTCCTTGCCCGGGGGGCCATGGCCGGGCACCCCGGCATTCTGTTGACCTTCGAGGAAACGGAGCCGGCCTTGAAAAACTATGCCGCGGGGTTCGGGTGGGATCTTCCGGAGTTCGAATCCAAAGGGCTTATAGCCGTTGTATCAGCCCGTATCCAACCGGACGCCGTGCTTTCCGGCGATTTCGACCTGCGCGGCGTCATTGGCATCCTGCGGCAAAAGGCAGATACCATGAAGGCCGAACGGGTGGTTGTCGATGCCCCGGACGTGTTTCTTCGCCTTTTGGGCGACATCGCAAAAGAGCGGGCCGAACTCCATCTGTTGCACGAATGGCTACGCGAGGCCGGGATGACGGCCTTGATGACGGTCAAGCGCCGAACGGACCCGTCTTTGGCCTTGCATTATGATTTCCTTGATTACATGGCCGACTGCGTGATTCAACTGGACCAGCGGGTTCTTGAGCAGGTCACTACCCGGCGTCTGCGGGTGATCAAGTACCGCGGCGCCGCGTACGGCCGAAACGAGTATCCGTTCGGCTTCACGGACCTGGGCGTCTGGATCATTCCCGTAACCCAGGCCAGCCTGCAGCACGCCAGCCTCGGCGAAAACCTCTCCACCGGCGTGAATCAACTGGACGAGATTCTGGGCGGCGGTTACCGGCGCAACTCCTGCACACTGCTGACGGGCAATTCCGGCACCGGCAAGACCACCTTCGCCTGCGCGTTTGCCCTTTCCATGGTTTCGTTGGACGAACGCGTCCTCTACCTGGATTTCGAGGAAAGCTGGGACGCCCTGGTTTCTTGCATGCTGAGCACCAGCCTCGACCTTCGGCCGGCCAGGGAGTCCGGCAAGCTGAAATTTATTTCCCACATGCCCGAATCCCAGGGCATCGAGGAACACCTGATCCAGGCACTTCGCGCCATCGAAGCGTTTGAACCGCATCATCTGATCATCGACGCCATTTCCGCCTGCCGCCGCATGGGCTCGGAACACGCGGCTTTCGATTTCCTCATTCGCATCATCGATCATTGCAAGCAACGCGGCATCACTACGCTGCTCACCAACCTGATTTCAGCCATGGACCCGGGCCGGGAAATCACAGGCATCGATCTTTCCTCGGTTATCGATACGGTGATCGTTTTGCGCAACGTGGAAAAAAAGGGGTGCTTCGTGCGGGACCTGGGCGTCCTCAAATCACGGGGCCGCGCCCATTCGAGCCGCATTCACGAATTCCGGATCACGGACAACGGTTTTGAGATCGGCGGAAAGGAGGGGGATCATGTCAAATAAAGAGCCGGCCCGAAACCCCGGGATCCGCCGCTGTGTGGCCCGGCTTTTTGTCTGCGGTGATGCCCTCAACTCGCAAAGGGCCAGGGAAAATCTTCGGCGACTGCGGGAAACGCTTGATCACGTTGAATTCAAAGTAGCGGTCATCGATGTGAACCAGGCCCCCCAGACGGCCCTGGATCAGGGGGTTTTCGTCAATCCCGCCCTTCAGGTGCTCGAACCCGCACCGGGAATGCTGATTTACGGCGATTTGAGCGATTTAACGGCCTTGGCATCGCTGTTTCCGAAAGGGGATGCATAATGAGTACTTCGACATCACCGTCTTACGATGAGTTGAAGCGGCGCCTGGAGGCTGCGGAGTCGGCGCTGCAGGCCATCCGGGAGGGCCGTGTGGACACCATTCTGGGCGAACGCGAGGCCCTGGTGGTGCGTCTGGCAAAGGCCGAGGCCCGGGAAGCCCATCTGAAGCAGGTGCTACTCGCCATCCGCAACGTCAACCAGCTTATCGTGGTCGAGGACGACCCGCTGTGCCTGATCGAGCAGGCGTGTGGGAATCTGACCGAAACAATGGGGTATCACAACGCCTGGATTGCCCTGCTGGGTGGTGAAGCGGCCCGGGGGCTGGGGCTGCAAACCGAAGGGCCGGTGGCGGCGGCCGCGGCTGCGGGGTTCGACGGCGGGTTCGAGATCCTGCGCAAGCGCCTCGAGCGTGGGCAATTCCCGGATTGTATGGCCCGCGCGATGGAAAGCGGAGAGACGCTGGTGAAGGGCAACCCGGCGGCGGATTGTCCCGACTGCCCCCTGCACGGCCAATACGGCGGCCGGGCGGGTTTGGTGCGCCGCCTGGAAGCGGACGGCGTGACCTATGGTATCCTGACGGTCTCCGTCCCTGCCGCATACGCCCGGGACGACGAAGAACAGGATCTCTTCAACGAGGTGGCCGGTGATCTGGCCTTTGCCCTGTACAAGATCACAGCGGCGCGAAAATTGGAGGAAAACCGACAACATCTGGCTCTCGTCATCGAGGGGTCGGACGTGGGAACCTGGGAGTGGAACGTCCGGACCAATGAAACCCGCTTCAACGAGCAGTGGGCGGCCATGCTCGGATACACCATCGAGGAACTGACGCCTTACGACTATGCGACCTGGGAACGCCTGGTTCACCCGGGAGACCTTGGACAGGCGCGCCAGGCCCTGGCGGATTGCGTTGAGGGCCGGACGACCGACTACAACTGCGAGTTCCGCATGCAGCACAAGGACGGCCGCTGGGTATGGATTCTCGATCGAGGGCGCATCATGACCCGCGACGACGTGGGCAAGGCGCTATCCATGTTCGGCACGCATACCGACATTACGGATCTAAAACAGACTGAAGAATCGCTCAGACGGCAGCACGACATGCTGGCCCGCACCGAGGCCCTCGCTCATGTGGGCAGCTGGGCGTGGGAAGCCGAAGGCGACAAGGTCACCTGGTCGGAAGAACTGTTCCGCATCTTCGGACTCGAACCCAGGGAACAAGCCCCCCCATTTGCCGAGCACCAGGCTTTTTATGTCCCAGCGGATCGCGCGCGCCTGGCCAAGGCGGTTGAAAACTGCCTGCAAAACGGCGTCCCTTATGCTTTGGAAGTACGTTTCACGCGCACCGACGGACAGTTGCGTCACTGCATCGTGCGGGGAATTCCAGAGCACGGTGCCGATGGCGCGGTCAACCGTCTGTATGGCAGTCTGCATGACATCACGGAAATAAAGCGCGCGCGAGAACGCATTGCCATCCTGGGCCACATGCTCGACGAGGCCCCCGCTTCGATGTCAAGCACTATCGCAAGAACGGCTCGACGTTCCCCCTTGAGGTTCTGGCCAAACAAATCGAATGGGAAGGCCGGCGAGCCGTTCTGAGCATCGCTACGGACATTACCGAGCGCAGGCAGGCTGAAGAGGCGTTTGCCCGACAACAGCGATCCATCAAACTATCCAGTCAGATCGCCAGTGTTTTTCTGATCTCCTCCCGGAACGAGGTCTTTGCTGATGTTCTTGATGTCCTCCTGAGTGCCCTGGACAGCCGGTTCGGCTTTTTCGGGTACATTGATGAGGCCGGCGACCTGGTCTGTCCCTCCATGACGCGGGAGATCTGGGATCAATGCCAGGTGCCCGAAAAGAGCATCGTTTTTCCCCGAGCCGACTGGGGAGGGCTGTGGGGTCGGTCGCTGATGGAGAAGCAGACATTGGTCGCCAACGAAAACCTCCGGATTCCCGAAGGACATGTGGCCCTGGAGAACGCCCTGGCGACGCCCATTGTGCACCATGATAAACTGATCGGCCAGTTTGTCGTAGCCGACAAGGCGGGGGGATACAACAAGGACGACCGGGACCTTCTGGAAAGCGTGGCAGCGCAAACGGCGCCGATTCTGTTTGCCATCCAGGAAGACGCCCGCCAAAAAAAAGCGCATGAGAAACTGGAAGAGCAAATGCGCCAGGCCCAGAAAATGGAGGCCGTAGGCCGTTTGGCAGGCGGCGTGGCCCACGATTTCAACAACATGCTGGGGATTATTCTCGGGCATGCGGATATGCTCCTGGAGGAGATGGACCCGGATCAGGCATTGTATGCCGATCTTACGGAAATCAGAAAAGCCGGTGAACGCTCCGCCGATCTGACCCGGCAACTCCTGGCGTTTGCCCGCAAACAGACCGTGGCCCCCAAGGTGATCGATCTCAACAAAACCGTGGCAGGCATGCTCAACATGCTGCAGCGGCTGATCGGTGAAGATATCGATATGGCCTGGATTCCGGGCGAGAAGATGTGGCCGGTGAAAATCGATCCCGCCCAGATCGACCAGGTTCTGGCCAACCTGTGCGTCAACGCCCGGGATGCCATTGCTGATGTCGGCAAAGTGACCATCGAAACGGGCAACATTGTTTTTGACGAGGAATACTGCAAGGAACATGCTGGTTTTGTGCCTGGTGAGTATACCTTGCTGACGGTGAGTGACAACGGTTGCGGCATGAACGCCGAGACGCTTGAAAATATCTTCGAACCGTTTTTCACCACCAAGGAATCGGACAAAGGCACCGGCCTGGGCCTTGCCACGGTCTATGGTGTGGTCAAGCAAAACAATGGTTTCATCAATGTCTACAGCGAGCCGGGCCAGGGTACGACCTTCCGGATCTACCTGCCGCGCCACCGGACAAAAGAGGTCCGGTGGCCGGACAAGGAAGCGATCCGACCCGCCGCGCGCGGTCGCGAAACGATCCTGCTGGTCGAAGACGAGCCGGCCATCCTGAGAATGACAACGATGATGCTGGAGCGGACCGGTTACACGGTCCTTGCGGCCGGCACGCCGGGAGAAGCCATCGCGCTTGCCCGTGAACACGCCGGCGATATTCACCTGCTCATGACCGATGTGGTGATGCCCGAGATGAACGGTCGGGACCTGGCAAAAAACCTGCTGTCGCTTTATCCGAATCTCAAGCTATTGTTCATGTCCGGCTATACAGCGAATGTGATCGCCCACCATGGTGTATTGGATGAAGGCGTACAGTTCATTCAAAAGCCCTTCTCAAAGACGGACCTGGGCGTCAAAGTCAGAGCCGTCCTGGATCGGAAATAACGGATTCAATCCCGGTGGCCAGAGATTAATTGATCTCAGGCTTTTGATCATGTGAAAAAATGTCCCGCATTTTTTTAAAAAAAGCGGGACAATAAGATTAAAAGCGTGTCAGGAAGGGCGTGCCACAAGGACAGGAATCTTTGATTCATGAATAACCCCTTGGGCTGTGCTGCCTAAAAGGATATCATCAATACCCTGATCTCCGTGGGTGCCCATGATGATTAAGTCAAATTTTCCCTGGGTCGCCGCTTTGGTAATTTCTTCCACAGGATCACCTATTTTGACAATTATGCGGTGCTTTGATAAGGGACAGGCTGAGATTTCCCGGATCACCTTTTCCGACGTGGTTCGGATGCGTTCTTCAAGAATTTTTTCAGCATTTTTAATCGCCTCCCGGTTGAACGCCTCCTGTTTTTCAGGGTCCTTTATGGTAACACCGGCGTCTGCCGAATATTCTGCTAAAAGATCCGGGACCACGTGGATGGCCCACACCTTTGCGTTGAATTTGTTACCGATGCTACAGGCATAGCGGGCCGCATATTTTGCCGCAGGCGTGATGTCCGTGGCAAAAAGGATTTTTTTAATCTCTGCGACCATGGAAACTTGGGGTTCATCCGGGGCCTCAGATACAGGTTTTGCCACTTTTTGAGGCGCTGTTTTTGAAGGCTCTTCCTCGTCCAAAGGCGCCGGTCCAAATATTTTATCCGTCAGTTTAACATACCAGGCCGCAGATTGGACCTGAACGATATAGGCTACAGCCACTACCAGGGCCGCCGAGGCGCCTTGTTTGCCGAATGCGTTTATGGCAATGGCCAGGGCAATGGAGAGGTTGCGCATGACTGAGCCGTAAACAAGTGCAATGGCATCTCCTCTGGGCAGAAACCGTTTGCCCACAAAGCTGCTGAAGATGAAGTTGAATCCGTAAATGATCACCAAAGGGATAAGGATGTAGGCAAGCATGCTGGGGGCTGCGGCAATGGCCCGGGCCTTAAGCGCCATGGCAATGAACACAATGCCCACGACGCCGAGGGTGGAGAGCGGCGGAAATTTGGGTGCCACCAATGTCTTGAATCTCTTTTCCCCGTGTTTTTTTACCAGGGACCGGCGGGTCAGGTAACCGGCTGCCATGGGAATGAAGACAATAACCACGATCTGTTTAAAAATAGCTGCCATGTCAATTTCAATGCTTGTGCCCATGAGCATGCGGACATATAAAGGAGTGGCAATGGAGCCCAGGGTCAGACCGATAACCGTCATTTTTACGGCAGCCGCCAGGTTGCCCTTGGCAAATCCGGTCCAGGAGATGGTCATGCCCGAAGTGGGTACCAGCCCTGCCAGAAGCAGACCTAGGGCCATGTAGGGTTGGTCTTTAAAAAAGATCAGACCCGCACCATAGGCCAGGAAAGGGACTACGCCAAAGTTGATCGCCTGGGTAAGCACCTGGGCCTTCACATCTCCGCCTTCAAATACTTTCTGGATATTCAGGGTTACCATCATGGGGTAGACCATTAAAAAGGTGAAGGGAATAATCAGGGATTTTAAAAAAGCGGCATCCATAAAAATGCCGAATATGAACCCGGCCAGCATCATTGTCGGAATCGCCAGGCTCAAATTTTTACTGATTTTCTGCAGCAGTTTCCACATAATTAAATTATCCTTTTGTATTAAAGGTTAAATGAATAACGTTTCGAAATATAATACAACCAAAAATTATACCACCTGCTCAATATGAAAATAAAATTCAATTAGTATGTTGATTTCATAATGTATCTTTTTTTGTTATTTCACAAATAAATACTAAAAATGATAATATGCGTTACATTTGTAACGTATAAGGTTGCGAAGTAACGATACGCTGCGTTAACGTAAAAGTAACAACCACTGAGTCATAATGCTTTTCCGCTGCGTGAAGGACTTCAGTCCCTTGGATTAAATATTGACGACAATTCACTTACGATAGAGACTTGCCATGCCTTTTACAGCTTTGAATTTATGCCTCATATTCATCAAACTTTCCGCATTTCCTATAGCGAAAAAGTTATTTGGTGAAATTGATTTGTACAGTTTGTTTACAACTTTTTCGCTTGTTTGATTATCAAAATAGATCATTACATTTCGACACAACACAAAATCAAAATCCGTTTGTTTCATTATGTCCGAAATTAAATTGAATTTTTTAAAGGTTATCTGTTGCTGTATTTTTTTTTTGATTTTTACATGATCTTTGTATTTGCCGACGCCTTTCTGGAAGAATTTATGTAAGATCGGTTTTGGCACGTTCTTGATTTTATCATTTTTATAGATTCCCCTGGCCGCAACTTCCAAAACAGAATGGGAGATATCTGTAGCAAGAATGGTGTATGACAGCCCCAAGTTTTCTAATTGAACTGCGATGGTATACGGTTCGTCCCCTGTGGAACAGGCTGCGCACCATATCTTAAACTGTTTTTTAGCTTTTTGGGGATTTCGATTGAAATGATCGACAATATACTCAATACTTTCATTTTCCCTAAAGAAAAACGAATGATTGGTTGTCACCGTATCAATGAATTCAATAACTTCATGTTCGTTTGATTTTAAATGAGATAAGTATTCATGAATATTCATTTTGGTCAGTCGCATTCTTTTTGCAACCTTGGATTTTAATAACTCCAGCTTTCCCTCGTGCAAATTGATACCACAGATCTGGTACACAAGGGTTTTGAGTTCAATAAATTCATTTGATGTAAAGGTGACCGAATCCATTTTTATTAGATTTCCTTCCAAGGTTTAATTAAGCAAACAATTTTTGCAAAACAGAGCATGTTCGATCAGCAATCTTTAAAATATCTTCAACATAATCAACCGCGCCAATCTGCTTGGCCTCTTTGGGCATCCCATACACAACACTGGACGCCTCATCCTGGGCAATGGTTACGGCCCCTGCTTTTTTCATCTCAAGCAAACCTTCGGCCCCATCTTTTCCCATACCGGTCAAAAGGATACCCAGTGCATTTGCGCCGGCATACCTTGCAACGGATCGAAACAGAATATCAACCGCCGGCCTCTGATAATGAACAAGTGGACCGGTTTTAACCTCCACGTAATATCGGGCCCCGCTTCTTTTTAAAAGCATGTGATAATTACCCGGGGCGATAAGGACCTCTCCGTTTGTTACCGTATCTCCGTTCCGGGCTTCTTTGACGTTCACCTGACACAGTTCATTTAAGCGTTCTGCAAACGAGGTGGTAAATTGGGCAGGCATATGTTGCACCACGACCATACCGGGAGAATTTTGCGGCATGGAGGTCAATACCTTTTTAATCGCTTCGGTTCCACCAGTGGATGCCCCAATAGCAATGATCTTATTTGTCGTTTCTGCCAATGCCAGGGGTGTTTTACCCATAGATGCCCTTGATTGGTTATCCCCGCCTCGTTTTTTTAATTCCGCACCATGGACTGCCCGGATCTTTTCTGCAAGCTGCACACTCATATCACCGACCGAATAAGCCCAATTGGGTTTGGAAATTACCTCCAATGCACCAATTGACAAGGCTTCCATGGCAAGCTTACTGCCTTTTTTTGTCAAAGAACTGACAATGATCACCGGAAGTGGATAATACTTCATCAACTTTTTTAAGAAGGTGATACCGTCCATGCGGGGCATCTCGATGTCAAGCGTGAGAACGTCAGGGTTTAACTTTACAATTTTATCCCGGGCTACGTAGGGATCTGGTGCCGTATCAATAACAGTTATTCCTTTTTGTCTATTTAACTGGTCTTTGAATACTTTTCTCACAACTGCAGAATCATCGACCACCAGAACCTTGATATCGTTAGCCATTAAAAATCCTCATCCATAATCAATATATATTGACCATCAGATCTCCAATGGCCTTTGAGCAACAATGGAAAAAATGCCGTCTACATCTAAAATCAGTCCCACTTTTCCGTCAGCCAGAATCGCACCGCCGGCTATACCTTGAATATCGTTCATACTGTTGCCCAGACTTTTGATCACGTACTCGTCTTTACCCAGAAGCTCATCTATCAAGATTGCTTTTTTTTCCTCTTTTGATTCAACCACCACAACCAAACACACGTCTATGGATTTTTTGTTGTTACTGGTCCCGTAAATCTCATTCAATCGTATTAGAGGGATTAGATTGCCACGGTCTTTGACCATTTCACCTTTGCCTTTTACAGTAAAATACTCTCCCTGCCGTGGTTTGAAAGCTTTTTGAATAGCAATGGTGGGGATGACATATCTTTGATCATCCACTCCGATCAGCATACCGTCAATGATCGCAAGAGTCAGCGGCAGGCTGATAATGAATTTAGTGCCCTTTCCTTTTTTCGACGCAATGTTAAGATGGCCGCGAAATTTTTCAATACCATCTTTAACCACATCCATGCCCACCCCGCGACCGGATATGTCTGTTATCTCTTTTGCCGTGGAGAATCCCGGCTGCATGATCAGATCAAAAACCTGGGTATCGGTCATTTGCTCATCGCCTTTAATCAGTCCGGTTGATTTGGCTTTTTCCAATATCTTATCTTTGTCCAGGCCTTTGCCGTCATCTTCAATCTCAATGATAATATTCCCGCCTTTATGATAGGCGCAAAGATGTATATTGCCCTGGGCAGGCTTGCCTGTTTTTGATCGTTCAGATGTTGCTTCAATTCCATGGTCGCAGGCGTTCCTGATCATATGCACCATCGGCTCATAAAGGGCATCTACGACATTCCTGTCAATCTCAGTATCTTCCCCGGTCATGGATAAATGGATCTCTTTACCCGATTTTCGGGAAAGATCGCGGACCAGACGGATCATTTTCATAAATGTTGCCTGAATCGGGATCATACGCATGGACATGGCGATATTCTGCATATGGTTTACGATCTGTCCCAATTGGGAAACAGTCTTACTAACAATGGCATCCTCTTTAGTCTGCTGTCGGAGCATGGATTGCGCAATAACAAGTTCTCCGGCATAATCCACGAGATCATCCAGTTTCTGGGTGCTGACCCTTACTTGCACATCTATTTTCTTTTTAAGGCAAGACTGCTCCATCAGGGCTGAGGCAACCTGTTTAGGTTTCACCTTTTTTTCTTCAACCAGAATCTCCCCGAGTTTTTTTACCGAATGTTTATTTTGAATTTCAAGTGCCTGATCAAGGTCGGATTGACTTAGCTCTTTTTTACGGACAAGGATTTCCCCCAAAGGCTCTTTTTCTCCTTTGGTAAGCGATATCTGAAGTTGCTTGAGCCGACTCCTTAAAGAATCGACATCAATATCATCATCCGACTCTCTGTAGCCTGTCTGAATACCCTGCTTTACCTTGTCAAGAAGCGCCTTAAGGGTGTCTACAGACGCCAGAATGATATCTGTGACCGTATGGTTGATGATAAAATCACCACTTCGGGCACTGTCCAGCAAATTTTCGGTTGCGTGGGCAAGCGTGTTAATTTTAGTCAGGGATAAAAATCCGGCAACCCCTTTTATTGTATGAAACGGCCGGAATATGTCATTGATGATATCGGTATTCACTGGATCATGTTCCAGTTCAATCAAGGAGACCTCAATGGTATCCAGATTTTCTTGCGCCTCTGAAATAAAATCAGTAAGGATTTCCATGTCATCATCGGAAATTTTTTCAGGTGCGTTTTGAATGTTATCATTGGCGTCTTTTTTTTCGACCTGCGCTGTTTGTTCTTTAACATCTCCTGACAAATTTTCTTCCAGCATCTCAAGTACATCTGCATAATCAAATGTAAATGGTTCACCTTTTTTTAAATAACACAATATGGATTTCAACAGGGCAACGCCCTCTTCAACCGGTTTTGTATCATCAAGGTTTTTAAGGATCATCTTCTCTACATAGTTTTTGCAGCGTTTTGAAATGTCATAAAAAGTTGCAGGATCAATGCCTTTAGCAATATTGATCAGATCATCAAGATTGTTGAGCATTAGTCCCAGGTCAGGGATTTCACCTGGGCAAAAACCGGCAATCAGTATAGATAGTTCGTTTAGCTTTACCGATAGCTCGCTGTATTCGTCAGTTGATATTATGGTTTCATAAGTCATGTTTTTGTCCGGATTTTAAATTTTATTTTTAGGATAATCCCTAAGCAACGCTTTGGTTTTCATCTAATACCCTTCGGATTTCCAGCGCCATATCAGATATCACAACAGGTTTCATAAGAAGTCCTTTTACCCCTATGGTCTCTATTGTAGCTTTGTTGATCCTTTCACTGAAGCCGGTAAGTATGATGACAGGGATATCCGGGTTAACGGCCAACAACTCTTTTGCCAATTGATCTCCGGTCATGTTGGGCATGGTCATGTCTGTGATAACCAGATCAAATGTGTCGGCTTTTGCCTTGAACACTTCCAGGGCTTCAATACTTCCCGTACGGGATGTTACGTGATAGCCAAGCCGTTCAAGTATGGTTTTCTCCATCTGAACAATCGGTTGTTCGTCATCAACCAAAAGAATATGTTCATTTCCCATCGGGTTGATTTTCATCTTTTTTTCGGTTGGGATTTCAACCGATGTTTCCATCAAAGGAAGATAAACATTAAACGTCGTTCCTTGTCCAATTTCACTGTACACTTTTATTTCACCGCCATACGCATGGACAATTCCGTGAACAACAGAGAGGCCTAATCCGGTACCTTTACCTTTCTCCTTAGTGGTAAAGTACGGATCAAATATTCTTTTTTTGATGTCAGGGTCAATCCCTTTACCTGTATCGGAAACGGTGAGCATCACGTATCGGCCGGGTTTAAGTGAAACGGCCTGGATATCTTCCTGACTGAATTCTTTTTCACAAAGCCTTAATGATATTTCTCCATGGTCCGGCGCGATGGCATGATACGCATTGGTCATCAGGTTCATGGCGACCTGGTGCAGTTTTGTCGGGTCTGCCATTATATAACCGCATTGGGAATTGATCTCCTGATGGATTTTTATATTGCTCGGGATGGTTGACCGGCAGAGTTTCAACACCTCTCTAATAATAGTTTGAAATCGAACCGGCATGCTTTTATCTTCGGATTGACGGCTGAAAGAAAGAATTTGGTTGACAAGCTCGCTAGCCCTTCCGGCTGCTGTTAGAATCTCCCTGGCATTTTTATATTCAGTACTCTCTTTATAAAAATCTTCCATCAGCATTTGTGAAAACCCGATAATCGGAAAAAGGATATTGTTAAAATCATGGGCAATACCGCCGGCCAGAGAACCAATGGCTTCCATTTTCTGGGCTTGCTGCACCTGTTTTTCCATTTTTTTCCGTTCGCTGATATCCCGTAAAATAGCATTTATTTCCTGTGGACGGCCCAGATCGTTCCGGCTCAGGAACATTGAGAGTTCCACCCATATCCGTCGGCCATCGACAGCCAGCCTTTCGGACTCATAACCGGTTAACTCACCGGTTTCATACACATAACGCACCTTTCTTTCCTGCTCTGCCAAACGATCTTCAGGGCAGAAGCGTGTGATGGACGACCCCAGGGCATCTTCAGCCTTACAACCAAACATTCTTTCGGCGCTGGGGTTGAACACCGTGATCCTGCCATTCAGGTCAAAAGCAATCACCGCATCAACAGAGGCTGCTAATATGGCAGCGTATTGACTTTCAACGGTTTTACGGTGATTTTCATTTTCAATGACCCATAGAGCAAAGGCAATGTCGCCTGCCACTTCCTTTATGAGGTCGTGTTCTTCGGGGAGGTGGACAAACTCGATGGGGCAGGAGAGGCTGAGCCAGCCAAAGTTCCTGTCAGCGTGATTCAGCCCCACACAAAGCCCGGCCCGGCCGGCATAGAGAGAAATCAACGGACAGCCTTTGCAATATTCTGACGGGTTTTCTTTTACCTGAATATTGCCGGACGTGTGGAGCGCTTTGGCACAAGCCGGTATATCCCCGGCGAGCAGGAATTCGGCCATGGGGGTAAACCCGCCGTTAAACCCCGCATGATAAAATGGTTTCTTTGGCCGCCCGTCGACTGTCAGCGCGATCCATGCGTTATAAAAGCTGCGGGTTTCCACCAGCAGACGGCAGGCTTCATTCAGAAGGCGATCCGGATCCTTTTCTGCGACAATGAGCTGGTTGACGTTACGGATGGCTGCCAGCGCACGGTTCTGGTGGTCGAAGCGCTCTTGCAGTTTCACCCGGCTGCGGTTGACGCGATCCATGACGATCCCAACAAGCAAGGCCGCTGTTATGTAAAAGGATCGAAAAAACAGCTCTTTGGGGCTTGCCCCATGCACTGCAAGCCCCCAGAAAGTTTGTCCCTCAATAGGGAAAAAAAAGTAATTCGTGAGAACATCCAGTATCCACAAAACCACGCCAAAGAGTATGGCAGTGATATATATGACCATGCTATCGGCCTGGGCCCGTCGTGACGACAGGCCGAAAAAACGCCGGGCAGGCCCCAGGCTGAAGATGACATAGGCGATCATTAAAAAAAGATAGGCTGTCACCGTGTTTTTAATGCCCACCGTATGGAGCCAGGCCGGACTCACGTGGTCCTGTACCAGCAAGGGATCCCAGGGCGGTGGATTCAAAGAGACCAGCCATGGAAATAGCATCATAAAGCCCAGTTCACTAATAATACGGAACGGAATTTCCACGGCAAACGAGGTCATATACCAGGGAGAGCTGCCGGAGCGGCGGTCGGCCCACCAGCCGTGCCAGACAATCCATAAGGTGAAGACCGGCACCGAGTAAAGGACCCCCCAGCCTCCCCCGTACCAGAGCCACCACATGGTTTGGCATCCGCCGGCCAGGGCGCAAAGCAGTCCGTAGCGCCAGCCCCAGGCCAAGGCAATGAGCAGGGGAAAGAATACCCCCAGCAGAATGCTGATTTTAAAATCGCCGGTTTTTAAAAATTCAATGTCCAGAAAATTAACGCCGAATCCGATCAATCCGAATACAAGCGCCACGGTGACCTGGTAGGAACGCTTTCCAGGAAATTTAAGCCCGGGAATCTGATGCCAAAAATCGTTTCTATGTCTATCATTGACCATTACACATTGTCCCAAGACAGGATTAAGTATTTTACCATGAAGAGCATGAAGCGCATGAAGAATATACAGGAAAATCAATCGTCATGTCCGTCATGGTTCTAATCTGTACACACTGGACGGGCAGGATGGATAATTTTCCATCCTGCCGAGGTTATTTAACTGGTTTAAAAATCAGTAAAATCATCATCGTCATCCAGCGGAATCACCTGGTTCGGCCTGACCTCTCGGGATGATGCCGGGGCCGGCACTTGTCTTTTCGGTCCAGCAATGGTTTTGATTTGCGTGCGTCCGGCTATGGATTCGTTTTGTCTGCCGCTGCCCTTGACTATGAGTACCAGGTCCCTCACATACTCCTTGAGTTGTTCGGCCTGGGCGCTCATTTCTTCTGATGCTGAAGCCGATTCTTCTGCATTGGCGGCATTTTGCTGTACTACCTGATCCATTTCCGTGATCGCTAAATTGACTTGTTCAATGCCGTTGGCCTGCTCATTGGACGTTTCGGATATCTCGGTCACGATCTCCCCGACTTTAGCAGAGCTTTGGGCCACTTTTGAAAAGGCCTCATAGGTGGTGGAGACAAGTTCAGATCCATGAGTGACTTTTTTTACGGTGTCTTCAATTAATGCTGCCGTGTTTTTGGCTGCTTCCGCTGCTCTCATGGCAAGATTTCTGACCTCATCGGCGACCACGGCAAATCCGGCGCCGGCTTCACCGGCACGGGCCGCTTCCACAGCCGCATTTAATGCCAGAAGATTGGTCTGGAATGCAATTTCATCAATGGTTTTGATGATTTTGGAGGTTTCCTCGCTGGCTTTTGAGATCTCACTCATGGAGAGATTCAAATTGTCCATGGAGTCATTGGCCGTTTTAACCACCTGATTGGCTTCTTTCATGAGGTGGTCTGCATGGCTTGCATTTTCGGAGTTCTTTTTGGTCATCGATGACATCTCTTCCATGGAGGAAGAGGTCTCTTCAATGGATGCCGCCTGTTGGGAGGCGCCTTCCGCCATGGACTGACTGGATGAAGAGACTTGCGTGGATGCAGACGCCACCTGATTGGCACCTTCATTCAGACCGGCAATAATCCGGTTCACCGGTACGGTGATGCCCCGGGTAATAAAAAATGCGATGATGCATCCCACAATGAGCGCAGCGATCAAACCGATAGTCATAACCGTGGATGCATTGCCAAGGGAGGCGACCGCCCCGGCGGCAACGCTGTTGGTTCCGGACATTCCGGCATCAGCCATGACCTTGCATGCGGCAATGGCCATTTCAGAGGCTTCCTGTCGCTGAAGGCCGATTTCCTGAAGCCGGGTCCAGTTGGTTAGAAAATCAGACATGGCTGTTTTATATGTGGTGCCGGCCTGCCGGACCGCTTCAATCTGGTTCAGGTTTTCTGCTGAACGTGTCGCGGCTTTGATGGCATCGAGTTTATCATTAATTTTGGAAAAATCTTCCATGGCTGTTTTTATTACAGCCGGGCTTCTCATGGCCTGGGCTTTAAATGTACCGATAAGCGCATCATTTCCCAGATTGATCACATCACCCACCAGGGTTATTTTATTCCGTCGATCCAGCATATCCCGGCTTAATTTTTCCTGCTGTCCTTTGAGGAATTCATTACAGTTATTCATATAGACCGCTGCATTTTCGTCCATTTGGGTCTTGAGCCGGGCCAATACACCCTGGTCCGCCAACAGCGACTTTCTGAATTCCGGAACAAAGGCCTTCATGGCCTCCTGGTAGTTTTTGCCGGCGGAAGCGGTGGCATCAATGCGCCGCAGGTCTGCTTCATCCCGGGTGATGGAACGAAGGTTCTCGAGCACCGTGAAGGCGCTGTCCAGTTTGCCGGCCGCCGCATCAATCATATCCGGTGTATTATTGGCCTGGGCTTTATAATTCATCACCCGGACCTCAGCACCGATGTCAACCAAGTTACTCACATGGGTGACTTTTTGCTGCCGTTCGGCCAAGTCCCTTTCAAATTGCTGGTTTTGACTGGCCAGGAAGGCATTGCTGTTGGCCATGTATTGGGCTGCGGATTTATCCAGCACTCCGCGGTTCTTTGCCAGTTCGGCACTCGTGTTCACGGTTTGTTCAATTAATGCCTTATAATCGTCAATGCCCTTGGCCGCCTCGGCCAACTCGCTCTTGAGCTTTTTAAGATTTACTGCTTTTTCATCCAGACGCCTTCCCGCTTCAAATGCTTTTTCCACAGCCGCCAGCTCTTCCCGGGCTTTTTGATAGAAAGCGTCGTCCTCGGTAAATCCATACCCGCGCATTTCAAACATCAGCCGGTTTACAGCCCCCCTGAGCGCCATGGCCATCTCCACTTGGGGTACGTATTCCTCAGCCAGCATTACACTCTGTGTTTTAACCGTGTTCATATTCCAGACCGCCATCCCGCCAAGCGCAATGGCAATAAGGATCAATAGCCCAAATCCTGCGGATATTTTAATTCCTAAACTCATATTTCTCATCTTTGCATTCCCTTTTATCATATGTTTTATTATTGGGTTCAAATCCGCTATGCGATACTTTGAAAATCTTGAATCTCTGCGCTGGAAAGAACCCGGTCAATATTCAGCAAAATTTTGACCCCTCCATCGATTTTGGCCATACCCATGATATATTCAGTGTCCAGATGGGTGCCAAAGGCCGGGGTGTCTTCAATTTCATCACCATGGATATTCAGGACTTCAGATACCGCATCCACCACGATGCCGATGAGAATCGTGGCATCGCTGGAGTCAATCTCCACGACGATAATGCAGGTTCGTTCCGTATATGGAATGCCGGCCATGCCGAATTTGGCTCTCAAGTCCACAATGGGGATCACTTTTCCTCTCAGGTTAATCACTCCTTTAACGAACTGCGGGGTCCGGGGAACCGATGTAATGGGCATCATTCCGATGATTTCCTTTACTTTTAGAATCCCGATGCCATATTCTTCTTTTTCCAGGGAAAAGGTCAGGTATTTCCCTATTTTTGTGTTGATCTCCCTGATGGCTTGGTCCATGAGGCTTATGTCCTGGGTCATTCACTTTCCTCCTTTTTGATAAATCGTATTTCTAAGGGCCATGGAAATTTTAAAATCCATGGCCCTAACGTTGAAATCTAATCATGCAAAAAAATTATGGCGTCAATCCGGGACTGATGCCTGGCGACTATCCGTTTTTGGACAGATGTGCCAATAAGAGTTTAAGGTTTTGAGTTTCAATCGGCTTAACCATGTAATATAAAATTCCCTCTTTTCTGACACGTTGTTCTAATTCACGCGAATTCTCTCCGGTCATGGTGATAATGTTGATGTCCGGATCAATCTGTTTGAATTCAGGGATGAGATCATATCCCAGGTAGTCCGGCAGCATGATATCCAGTAAAATGACATCAAATGCGGTTTCTAAAACGTGGTGCAAAGCCTCTTTTCCATTGCCTGCTGTCTGATAGTCATATCCCCATCGTTCCAGTCTTCTTTGAATATAGGCGGCAACCTGGGGGTCATCCTCAACAATAAGAATTTTCATATAGCCTCCATATCCGTAATGGGAAGGGTTGTCAGCAATAACGATGCCAACCTTCTTTTTTGTTGTAACTATTTAATAATATTTGATTTTTATTTTTATCCGGTCATCTGTTTGATTTAGACGAACGTGTCAATTTTGAAACAATAGCTGAATTTTCTTATGGAACAAGCTGAATTTATGTGGATTTATGGGGATTTATAGGGTATGTGTCAATATCGAACATTTCGTTTCAATTTTAAACCATGTTTTTTCATCCGGCGAAACAGGGTGCTGCGGGAGATACCAAGCTTTGCCGCCGCACAGGAACGATGCCAGTTCGTCGATTGCAGTGCATTGATAATCTGTTCTTTTTCAACTGTTTTTATGGCATGGGAAAGGTCAGTGTTCGTGTCTCCAGGCGGAATGGATTGCTTGAAATGATCAGACTGGATTGGCTTGACCGTCATATTTAAAATTTCAAATTCGCCGGTGGAAAAAAACCGTAACAGGGCGTTTTGCAGTTCACGGATATTTCCGGGCCAGTCGTGATTTAAAATTTGTGCAGCAATATGGTTGGGGATTTTTTTTAAAGGACTGTTTTTGGCGTATATGTCGGTAAAGTGATCAATCAAGAGCGGAATGTCTTCTTTTCGATCTTTCAAAGGCGGCAGGAAGATGGGGATGACCTGGATACGGTAATAAAAATCTTCCCGCATAAATCCTTCACCGACCAATTGTTTCAAATTTTTGTTGGTGGCGGCAATAATCCGGAAATCCGATGTTTGCTTTGATTGGCTGCCAATGGGATAATATCCGCCGCCGTCAATGGCCCGCAGCAACTTGACCTGCATGCTTAGCGGCAGGTCTCCGATTTCATCCAGAAACAAGGTGCCGGTATCTGCCAGATCCAGATATCCGTGTTTGTCAAATACCGCACCGGTAAAGGCCCCTTTTTTATAGCCGAAAAATTCGCTTTCCATCAGCGGTTCAGGAATGGCGCCGCAGTTGATGGTGACAAAGGCGTCGGCATTCCGGAGACTCAAATCATGAATGGCTCTGGCAACCAGTTCTTTCCCTGTTCCGGACTCGCCGTAGATCGAAACATTGGCATCAGAGTTGGCAGCCGTCAGTATTTGATCATATACATGCTGCATTGCCGGGCTCATCCCGATAATATTCTGAAACCGGTACCGCTCTTTTATGCTGGATCGCAACCGGATATTTTCCTGAGTAACCAGGTGCTCTTTTTCTTTTTCCCGGGTGATATCCCCCAGGATGGAGAAGAGGGCAGGCGAGCTGTTCCAGGGGATTTTGGTCTGATTCTCTTCCACCCATATCCGATTTCCCTGTTTTGAGTGCAGTTCGTACTCAATCGCTTTGAGTTGTTCAGTAATCTGTATGCGTTGTATGATTTTTCCGACCCGTTCGCAAACAGCATTGATCAGGTCCTGTTCTTCCTTGAGGAACGGCGTTTCAAGGTTTTGGTGAGGCTTCCGGGTCAGGTATACGGTTAACGATCCTATCTTTTTTCCTGAAAATTTTATTGGCGCAGAAATTTTCCATTGGTTAGGCGCATGGGGACAATTTTTATATGTTTTATTCAAGACGACTGCTGTTGCGGCGGATATGTCCGGATACTGAAGGCTGAAGGGAATGATCTCTACCACCTGCTGCATCAGAAAATCAATGTCAAGATTCTCTGTTTCGGCTATTTTTGAAATCGTATATAAGCAGTGAAGTTCTTTTTTTCTTTTTTCAAGATCAAAAGTCGTTTTTTTTAACTGATCTTTAAGGCTATTGATTTGTTCAATCAATTCATTCTGATTCATTCGATCCGCGTGTTATTTTGAGTGTGAATAAAAACGAGAATTTATTGTAGAGATCCAAGCACCTAAAGGCAAGTGTTTTAATGCGTTTTCAGGAAGTTTAAATCCGCTTTCAGAAATTCTAAATATAAATCTTTTTAGTTGAAAAACTCGCACAAAGACACCAAGACACAAAGATTTTTTATTCAACTTTGTGGTCCTTTGTGCCTTTGAGGCTTTGTGCGAGAATAAAATGAGAATTGCTGTCCGCTTTTCAGGAGACTTGGCAGATCTCCTGTTTTTGTGTTAATAAACGTCGGGTTATACTTTTTTTGTTCCGGCTTCTGGTGATCGGAGGAAGTGAATGGTGAAAAAGAAATTCAGGCGTTTTTTGTACCATTATCTGTTTCCCTACGCAGGGTTGTTTCTTGTCAGGCTTTTGTCAGCCACCTACCGGATTAGAATTGTCGATCCGGACAATGAACAGAACATTTTAAAGGCTGGTGGGCGACTGGTTTATGCCTCATGGCACCAGCGGTTTTTTCCGGGGATAACCTTTTTTTCGAACCGAAAGCCCATTGCCATTATGATTTCCCAGAGTAGAGACGGTGAAATGGCGGCCCGGACTGTGACCATTCTGGGTTGGCGGGCCGTGAGGGGGTCTTCATCCCATGGGGGGGACCAGGCCCTTGAAACCATGAAAATCCTGGCCAGGCAGGGCTACAAAATCGGCCATATCGTGGACGGCCCCCAGGGACCGTTCGGCGTGGTCAAACCTGGTCTGATTCGCATTGCCCAGTATGCGCAACTGCCCATTGTTCCCGTCATTATGTCCGGGCAGAACCTGTGGGCGTTCAATTCCTGGGACCGTTTCATGGTGCCCAAACCCTTTTCCCGGGTAATCATCCGGTTTGGCTCTCCTATTCATGTGCCCCGGGATATGGGGAAGGACGGATTTGGGCAGATGCAGGCGCATGTGACCCAAACCCTTAAGCAACTTTATGCGGATACAGACGCTGTCTGGCAGGATGAGGTACGTCTCAGAGAAATTTTTGGTTGATCCGTTTCACTGTTTTTCAGCCATGATCATGGCTGCGCCCAAGGCGCCCATCATCTGGGGGTGATTGGGGACAAGGACCTCTTTTTCCAGGGCATCTGCCACCATTTGCACCATACATGGGTTTTGTGCCACCCCGCCGGAGAATACAACGGGCCCTTGGGCTCCCACGCGGTTCAGCATGCCCACGGCACGTTTGACCACACTTAAGTGAAGACCCCGGGCGATCTCCTGTCGATCCTGGCCCTTGGCAATGAGCGATGTCACTTCAGACTCTGCAAAGACGGTGCACATGCTGTTGATCTGAAGATCTTTTTGGGCAGCAAGGGCGGCCGGACCAAACTCATCCAGGGAAAACCCCAGATTCTGTGCCATGATTTCAAGAAACTTGCCCGTACCCGCAGCACACCGGTCATTCATTTCAAATTTCACCACCCGACCCTGTTCATTGAGCCGGATGGACTTACTGTCCTGGCCGCCAATATCAAGAATGGCAAGGGCTTCGGGGAATTCAAGGCGAACGCCTGCAGCATGGGCTTTGATTTCCGTGACTGTTGATGCATCTTCAAACGCCACCTCAAAAAGGTTGCGTCCGTAACCTGTGGCCATGATCTTGTCAAATTTTACCCCATCCATCACTTTTTTGGCCTGGGAAATGGGGTCAAATCCGGTATCTGTCTGGCGGGTTTCAATCACCTTTTTGTTTTCAACCACTACCAGTTCAATGCTTCTGGAACCGATATCAATGCCTGCGCAAATCATTTTTTTCCTTAGTCAGAGATTTGTTCTATAAAGGCTTCCACCCGGGTTTTAAGCTGCCCGACATCCTCCATGCCGTAATCGGTTTCAATCCTCATGCAGGGAATGCCTATTTTTTCAAGTTTATTTTCCACAGGGATGGATTCCATAATATAAGGCTGACAGAACTGCAGACCGTAATGGATCACACCGTCTGCACCATAGGCCTTGACCATTTCAACAATATGGTCGCTCCGGTCCTGGTTGGGGGTAAAAATAGCGCAGTCCACCTTGAAATATCGGTCTGTGATAGCCTCCATCAATTCATCCAGGTTTTTTCCTGAATCCTCGGTCAGATTCCGGGTGCCTCTTTCGCCCACGCAGGACTCTTCGCCTACGATTACGGCACCGGAGGTTTCAATTATCCAGGGCAGTTTCCAGTTGGGTACGGCCATGGGACAGCCGGAGATGAGAATCCTCGGGGTTTTTGAAGGGAATACGCCCTGATTTTTCTTAATTCGCACCTCAAGTTCGTCACAGATTTTGTTTACCGATTCGGTGAACCTGGCTGGATTGTCGTAAAAGAACACTTGATTGGCCAGAAGGGCGTCAAGTCCTGAAATGGGAGCCGGGTCCGCCTTTCTTAATGTTGCCAGCCGGTGCAGGGCTGCTCGTTTGGCATTGACCACCTTAATTCCTTCCTTAAGGGATTCTACGGTGATCTTATTTCCCGTTAATTTCTCGACTGCTATTTTGAACCGTTCATATTCTGCTTTGAGAAGCGAGCGTCCCTGGCTGGATTTGACCTGGGGAAGGTCCATGACATAAAGGTTGTCCACTATACCGGCAAAGGTTTCATAGGCTTTTTTCTTTCCGTCACAGGTATTTTCTCCCACGATCATGTCTGCGCTTTCAAGGTAGGGACAAACCCTACCAAGCTTGAAACCAAAGGAGGACTTGATCAATGAACAGGTGTTTCTGGGTAAATGTTTTTCCACCTCCTCAACGGCAAAGTCCGCACCGGAACATAACCCTACCAGGGTGGCACCGCCTGCAAGCGCAATCTCTTCGGGAACAAATACGCAATAGCTGCCAATGATTTTACGGTTCTGCTTTTTTTCGTCCAAAAGCTCCTTGATTCTCAACCCATGAACCTCGCTCATGACAAAATCAAAATAACCCATGCCTTCGGGTCGATTTTTCTGGGCCAGGTAAATCTCCTGATACCCTTGTCCCAGAACGCCGAGCAATGCGTCGTGGGCATCCAAATCCATGCCAAGGCTTTTCCACATGGGGGTGTAATCTTCGCTCATTGTTGTACGCTCCTTTTTATGACATCAATATTTTTTTGTTCCCGCCACAGATAAAATGCCCTTTTTAAGTTGTTACGGACTCAATCTATGCTGAAAGTGTTCAGTATAAGGATGGCAAACGTTCGAATCAAAGCGAAAATATAAATAGAAAAGGTGAACTTGAATTGATATTTTTGATAAAAGATACGGGGGCAGGATATGGATTATGTCCTGTCCCCGAAATTTTTGTATTGTTTTATCGAAGAGTTAAATTTTCGTGAACTGCTTTAATACTCGTCTTCTAGTTCTTGGCCTTCCGGCATGTTAAGTGCTTTCAGGTCCGGCCCCAGATATAGCCGTTCCGTTGCACCAAGCACACCTAATGAAAACGCAATCAGTGTCCATAAATGAATGGTATGGTATTTACATTCATAGTGATCCGCCAGCTTATGGACTTGATCGTGGCAGTTGTGACAGGGGGTGACACAGTAGTCTGCACCGGTGGCCAGGATCTGATCTTTTTTGATTTCACCGTATTTCAAACGTTCTTCGTTATAGCCGGATTGAAGGTATCCACCACCGCCGCCGCAACAGAAATTGTTGGAATAGTTCGGCTGCATGTCAATGAAGTTTTCTTCACCAACACAGGCTTTGATAACATAGCGCAAATCTGCGGCTAATGGATCACCAAAGCTTTTTCGAACCTGTTGACAGGGGTCCTGGCATGTAAATGTGACTTTTAAGTCTTTGTTCCAGTCGGAACTGGGTTTGAGTTTACCTTCCCGTATCCATTTGGCATAATATGGAACAATGGGTGCAATTTCAAGACCGGTCTTATCTATATTGTATTTTTGCTGGCCCTTCCATATGGCATAGGTGGCGTGGCCGCATTCGGTGTTTAAATACACCTTACAACCCAGCTCCTTGGCAGATTCAATGGAGTTTCTTGCGGTTTTTTCCCAGCTTTCATCATCTGCAAGGAACATACAGTAATTTTCTCCACCCCAGCCCCGTGTGCCATAGGTCCAGTCTGCGCCGACAATGTGCAGAATTTTCCACAACGGAATCATCTCCTCGGGTTCCGTGCCTGGTTCACGGGAATTCTGGCTTAAAAAGAAGTGTGCTCCTTCTTTATTGACCGGTGCTTCAAGATCTTCCCAGCCCGGCTGGTTTTCATGAACTTCATCAAGAATGTCGCCAACCACCCATTCAAAGTCCTCTTCGGAAATACCCATGGCGCTGCCGCTGGTGTTTCTCATGGCCATATCACATGAACCTAGAATGCCTTTGGGTCTTTCTTCCCGGGGCCACGAGGCGCGGGCCTCAAACACCATTGCCGCAATATCAATATTCATCGGGCAGACATAAACACACCGCTGGCACTGGGAGCATAACCACACCCATGGGTGCATGTGCAGTTCCTCGTCCATGCCCAAAGCCACCATCCTGACAAATTTGCGCGGATCCATATCCCGAAGCCCTGTTGCCGGGCAACCGGAAGCGCATGCGCCGCATGTCAGGCAGGTATTTAGATTGACACCATTAGGCAGTTTGTTCATCAGTTTTTCTTTAAACACTGCCTTTTTTCCTTTATCAAGTTTTACCGCCTCGGTCATAATGTCCTCCTTTGAAGGGTATTTTTTACATCAGTATCTCGATTAGAGTATTGTTTTTAAATTCAATATGTTGCCGCTAACAGTCAGCGTATCAACCGGGCACAAGCCCGCAGAAGACTTTTCTGAGGTATTCCTGGGGAATGGGTGTCAGGAACTGATCATCAAAAGCCGGTTTCCGGTTCGGCGACCGGGCTGTTTGAAAATCAAAGGGTGCCGGGTTGTCACAAATGGTGAAGGCGGTCATTTTTATTTCAGTATTGTGGGGCTGTTTTTTTGAATTATTATTCAGCCAGACATCACAGCTTTCGTGATCCCCGATATGCATGATGTAAATGATCTGTTTGGTGCGGATGCAGATCAGACGGTATCCCGCACCAAGGTCATATTTCCAGCAATTTTTCACCCGGGCATCTGAACGCGCCCTGAACAGTCCTGACGCCTGGGATGTCCGGCCTTGGATCATGGCCTCAATGATTTTTCTGGCGCGGCCTGCTGCAATGGATGGTGCATTGGCCTGACCTTCCATTGCAGTAAGCTGCCTTTCCAGTTTGGGATGAAGGTGGACTTCAAAAGCCATACATACCCTCCGGTTAACTGCCGCATGTCCCGCCGCTGCACCCCTTGCATCCGGCTGCCGGTTTCAGGGCGGATTCAAGGCGAAAGCCGGTGCCTGCAAAATCAATATCCACAGGGCCGGCCTTTTCCAAAAGGTTTTGATCCATAATGTATTCCACCTCATCAAAGGTAAATACGGCATCTGTATCTTTTTTTTCGTCCAAAGCCATAGCAAGGCTTGGCCCGCCGCATCCGGCGCTGTTGAGAAAAATTCTGATGGGCGTAATTTCTTTGCCTTCAAAGTACATCCTCACCTGTTCCTGCGCAGGTTTAGTGACATTGATCATCTGACAGACTCCTTTATTTTGTCATCATACCCCTTCATTTCTAGTCAGTAACAATTATCCAACCTAAACCAGAAACGATTCAAGACCTATATAAAATAGGGGTTTTTGGCAAATTGATAATTCTTATGTGCTTGTATTTCTATTATCGGGATATTCAATTTTGCCCATTGGAAGAGGTGTTATCATGTTTTGATGGAAGCCATCCCCCTTTGTGCTGCACTATGATAAAAGCATAAATTAAAAGTTACTGGAACGTTACCATCATAGTTTGAAACAGTAATAGTCTTCTGATATAAGTACTCAACGTAATATTAATTCATTTGGAAAAATCAAGTAACTGAATTGAAAGGATTGGACTTGGAACTGGATAAAATAGAAACGATACAGGGCGATTTAAAATTTAAATCATATTTTTGTCCTCATTGTCGGAAATTTTTGATGAAAGGGGGTGTAAGACGGTTAAAAATGACATGTCCACACTGTCACAAATTTATTGATGCTGATGAGAATGAACTGTTAAGTATGGACAATTTTGCCGGGGAATTAGGGTAGCGCACAATTGAATACAGAATGTGACGAATCCTTTCCAATCTGACGTCTTTCAAAATTGTCGGTCAGCAACACCGGGAGACAAAAAAACAGGGAGGAGTGTTGGCAAAATCAAAAGCTGAGAAGCGCAAACAAAAACGCAAGCAAAAGCAGGTGCAGGTCCGGCTGGCCAAGGCCGGAAAGGCAGTCGCTGATAAAGGCTGGTTTTACTATGAAGACGCCCTTTATTATTATGAGATCGCTGACCCTTCCCAGGCGCTCAAGTCCATAAAAAACGCAGTCAAGTTGCTTCCCAAAGAAGAGGTGGTGATTCTCCTTATGGGGCGGATCGGCCAGGAATTAGGCGACGCGCAGGTACAGCTGGATGCCATGGACTGCCTTGAGAAAATCGGAAAAATGACGGATTCCATGCGGTATGAACGGGTCATTTTTTTGATAAATTCCCGAAAATACGAGCGTTGCTTAAAAACCGCTGAAGATCTGCTCCAAAATTTCACATTGCTTAAAATTGACGATAAGCGAAGAAAAAGGACCACCATCAAAGATATCATTGCCTATTGCAAAGAGGTAATTGCCGAAACCCGGGAGCGCGAGGAAAGCATCCGGCGAATGGCGGAAAGTTACAAACCGCAGGACGGTTTGGCGGAGGCGGGCGCCAAACACATGACAGATATGGCTGACCCGCCGACCCCAACACCCGAACCATCAACGGTTCCGCCTGTTGATAGCAAGGCGTCTGAAAAACCGGCATCGGTTCCCGTGACCGTGAACATTGACAAAGATGCGTTTGTAAAGGCCCTTGCCGTAACTGAAACCGCCGGGCCGGATCTGTATGAACTGGCACTGATGAGTCATAAAATCCGGTTTGCAGAATCCTTTGAAACCCTGATCTGCCTGCCGGGACTTACGGAAATCCAATCGTTCTGGTACCAGGAGGAGACCGCCAAAAAAGTACTCAAGCAATTCCGGGGAAGGGCGCTGCTCTCCGATGAAGTGGGATTGGGTAAAACCATTGAGGCGTTGATCATCCTGTCGGAATATTTGCGCCGGGGCATGGTGAAAACCGCGCTGATCCTCACCCCGACCCCTCTGGTCTCCCAGTGGCAGACGGAAATGGCATCCAAATTCAACCTCAATGTGCCGTCAACCGACAGTCCGGAATTCAAATCCGGAGACAATAATTTTTGGGAACAAAAGGTTGTGGTGGCGTCCATCAACCAGGCCAAGTCAAAGAAAAACTGGGATTTGATCACCAGCCGGGAGTATGACATGGTGATTGTTGACGAGGCCCATCATCTAAAAAATAAATCCACCTTGAATTTCAAGTTGGTCAATGCCCTGAAGAAAAAATTTATCCTTTTACTGACAGCCACGCCTGTGGAAAACAACCTCATGGAGTTGTACAATCTGATCACCCTGCTCAAGCCGGGGCAGCTTGAGACGGCGACCTCCTTCAGGGAGCGGTTCATGAAGCGCGGCGACCCCACTGACCCCCAGAACAGGGAAATGCTCAAAAATCTGTTAAGCCAGGTGATGATCCGCAATACCCGGGCCCTGGCAGGGATTCACATTCCGCCCAGGTTTGCCACCACTATCCGCATTGCGCCCACAAAGGACGAGGCCGCTTTTTATGAACGCCTTCAGACCCTTTTGCACCTGCTTAATGATCAGAACAAGGGGCGGTCCAAACTGATGATTAAAAATCTGCTGGCCCAGGCCGGATCATCTCCCAGGGCGGTGGAAGCCACCCTGGAACGGATGATTGACAACGGGTCCTGGCTGCTGGAGACTGAAAAAGAGATTAAAGCGGTTCGAAACCTGTGCCGGACAACGGTGGATACCCCTAAGAACATGGCGTTACTCAAACTGGTCAAAGCGGACAGTGAAAAGCTTATTGTCTTTGTAAAATACACGGCGACCCTGGAGCATCTGGCTGAATTTCTGGAGTGGAATAATGTCTCCTTTGTTCTTTTCCACGGCGGCATGAGTAATGAGAAAAAGGATGCGGCTATTGAGGGGTTTAAGGAGAATGTCCAGGTGCTGGTCACCACGGAAATCGGTGGGGAGGGACGCAATATCCAGTTTTGCTCCCGGATGGTCAATTACGATCTGCCCTGGAATCCAATGAAAATTGAACAACGAATCGGCCGTATCCACCGCATCGGCCAGGAAAAAGAAGTGCAGATCTATAATTTTTGTGCCCAAGGCTCCATTGAGGATTACATCCTGGATATCCTGGACCGGAAAATCAATATGTTTGAGATGGTCATCGGAGAGATTGACATGATCCTGGGCAGGGTTACAGGGGAAAAAGAGTTTTCCGATATGGTCTGCGACATCTGGGTGGGGTCTCAAACCCCGGAAGAGCGGGACCAATCCTTTGCCAAATTGGGAACAAAACTGAAACGGGCCAAAACAGGATATGTGAAAACAAAGGAACTGGACGGCAAGCTTTTTGGAGACAGCTATGAACTTTGACAAACATGAGCAGATTGATGCCATGGATTTCGCCTGCCGGTTTTTTAAAGCCCGGGGAGGGGTTGTGGAAGATCAGGGCCTGACCCGGGAAATCCTGCTGCCTGAAGCGGCAGCCCAAACCCTTGGCATGGATGAATTTTTCCGGGTGGGGCCTGAAGCGGTTGCGGCGGAGGATCGGTCAAAGGTCTATGCCGTGCAACTGCATACCCCGTTGCTTGACCGGATGCTCACCCTGGCAGGAGAATCCGTTCCCTTTGCCCGGGCCGAACTAAAATTTGATTATATCAAAACCCAGGGGTTTGATCGGCTGATCGAAGACCGGTTTCAATTCCACAAATCCAAGATTCGGGTAATGAAGACCGGAGAGGCAAGAACCCGGTATCTTGTACTGACCTGTCGGTATACTGCCCAAAGTGATGAGATAAAACAAGGCCTTGTGGAGATTTGCGTCAACCTGGATACCGGCGTGGTTATCCCGGACATGGCCCAGGGCCTTTCCCATGTTCAAAAGGACTTCACCGTCAAAAAAGCCCGGGGGTTAAACGAAAAGGAGATTGAAGCGATCCGGACGGTTGTCTCCCGATATGGGCAAGAGCTGGTGCAAGAGCGCCTGGCCTCATTTGTGGAGAGCATGAACCGGCGGTTTCAAAGGGATACGGCAAGTCTTGACGCATATTACCAGGCCCTTGAAAAGGAGATGCGGCAAAACCTTAGCAGAAGCGGCCTTTCCCAGGACCTGGTCAGGGAACGGGAAGAAAAAATCGCCATGATTCCAGACGAACTTGCCGCCAAGAAAAAAGATCTGCTTAACAAATACGGGATCCGTATTGATTTTAAACCGGCGGCAGCCATGTACCTGACCTCTGCCTGTGTCACGGTGTTTGTCAGGCTTATATCCGGCCGAAATAATGCCGATTTTACAATGATTTACAATCCCGTGACAAAGGATATGGATCCGGTTGCCTGCCAATCCTGCGGTGCCGGTACCTACGATATAGGGTTGTCCCCCAATCTGAACATTAACTGCCTCAACTGTTTGGGGTAACGCCGCTCTTTTTTTTTGCAGTTAATCCAGAATTCTTCGAATGGTTTGTGCAATTTCGGTGGTGGTCACAGGCTTCATGACCACTGCGGCGATGTCGGTGTGCTTAAGAAAATCAGCATTTGGTTGGCTGTTGTGTCCTGTGCAGACAATCACCGGAATATCCGGGCGGATTTTTTTTATTGCGGCGCAAAGTTCAAGGCCGTTTATGTGCGGCATGGTCATATCCGTGATGATCAAATCAAACCGGGAAGGTGATGCCGTGAATGTGGTCAGGGCTTCTTCCGGATCCTGATTGGTTTTTACCGTGTAACCCAGGTTCGTCAACATCGCCTCCAGTATCTGTGTCAGCCCTTTTTCGTCGTCCACTATAAGAATGCTTTCTGTCCCTCCGGGTACGGACCCGCTATCAGCGGCTACCTCGTCTGCCGGGGGCATGGGGCTTGCCGGTAAAAGTACAGTGAATACAGTGCCGCATCCCATTTCACTTTTAACGGATATGACACCGCCATGGTTGTGAACAATGCCGTGAACCATGGCCAGTCCCATGCCCGATCCTTTGCCGACCTCCTTGGTGGTGAAGTAGGGATCAAAAATTCTGTCCTGGATGGCCGGATCAATTCCTGTGCCTGTGTCTTCAATGGTGAGCCGGACAGCCTCGGTTGCAGAGAACGCCTCGAGTTCGGGCATGGTTAAATCATGGGCGTCTGCCATTTCCAGGCAAATGGTCAGGGTGCCGCCGCCGGGTTCCATGGCCTGGGCCGCATTGTTGCACAGGTTGATAATGATCTGCTGGATCTGTGTGGGATTGGCATTGATTGTCTGTATCGGTTCATGGTTTTGGTAGAGGATTTCAATGGACGAGGGAATGGATGCCCTTAAAAGCCGGACCGTATCGGTCACGAGTTTGGCCGGATTTAAAGGCTGTTTCCTCTGTTCTCTCTGCCGGCTGAAACTGAGCAGTTGCAGGACAACGTCCTTGGCCCTCAGGCAGGCGGTTTCAATCTCATTAATGCGTGACCGGACTCGATTTTCTTGGGGCAGGTCCAGCATTGCCAGTTGGGCATTTCCCAGAATGATTCCCAAAATATTGTTAAAATCGTGGGCAATGCCGCCTGCCAGTGTGCCGATGGACTCCATTTTGCCGGCCTGAATGAGTTGGCGTTGCAGGGCTTCCCTCTCTTGTTCCGCTTTTTTATGCGCTGTGATGTCGGTTGCCGAACCCACAATGGCCACGGTCCTGCCGTTTTCCACAACCGGGTTTTCACGAATTTCCACGATGACTTTACGTCCTCTATTTCCTCTTAGTTCCAGTTCGTATGGGGGCTGGCGCTGCCCGGTTCTGATGGCCTTTTCACTATATTCAAGACCTTTGAGATTGATGGGATTGTCCGTAACAAATTCAGTCCATCGTTTCATGGCCTCTTGGGGTTCGCATTGCAGAATCTGTCTGCATCGGCGGCTGATATAGGTAATTTCATGGTCAGGGGTATGGGCGTAATACATGTTGGTGCTGTTTTCGAGGATGTTTCGAAGTTTTGATTCGCTTTCACGCAGGGCTTTTTCCGTGGCAATTCTTTCCCGGGTCTCTTTTGTAAGCCTGTGGCTTCGGAAGAGTATAATAAAGATAATGCCAAGAGAGAACAAAAGAACCAGAAAGATATATCGAAACACATCTTCGCGGTTGACCCCATAGTCGTATTTGACTGACAGCCACTGGTTGCGAATCTCACTTTTTTTTTGGGGAGAGATGGCTGCAAGCGCTTTGTTCAGGATTGTGAGAAACTCCTGATGCCTCTTTGGCACGGCCATATACAGCTGATAATTGTCATAGGGTGTCGGTGCTGCGATTTTAAGATTTGTCAGTCCGGTTTGATGAATCAAATAGGTGGCGGCTGCAAGGTTTTCTATGGTGGCATCTGCCCGTGAAAAGGAGACCGCTTCAAGCCCCTGTAACGGGGATTGCACATAAAGGGGTGAAAAGTCAATTCCGTCCCTGGAAAGCCATTCTTGTGCAAGGGTTTGGGGTACCATGGCCAGGGTTTTTCCATGAAGGTCTTCAATGCCGCCCATAAAGGGGCTGTTGTCACGGGTGACGATAACCAGCGGGAACGTCAGATAGGGCACAGAAAAATCAAGATAGGTTTCCCGTTCAGTTGTTTTTGCAATGCAGGGTATCAGGTCAATTTCTCCTTGCTGGACACTTTCCAATACCTCGGTCCAGGGGAGGTCTGCCAGGATGCGTAATTTAAGCCCTAATTGGTCCGCTAACTGGATGATGTAATCGGCTGAGATGCCTTTTAATTGATCCTTTTCATAATAGTGAAATGGCGGAAAAGATCGGGGGCCTGCAATGGTGATCGTGGGATGTCTGTCAAGCCAGGTCTTTTCAGCCGGGGTTAACTGAATGCCGGCGGCTGCATTATTCATTGAATTTTGGGCATGGGAATACCCAGCAATAGTGAATGATAATCCCATGATGAGTGCCGGTATCAGTATAAGCCTTGTGAAAAAATGGTGAACGTCAAGTTTCAATAATTTATCCATATATATGCTGCCTGTGTTTTCTCCAAAGGCTACCGTCAACTGTCTTAAACTGACATTAATATGTATCTGAACGAAAGAAGGGCGTCAAACAACTTATGACAGCTGAATTAAAAAATGTTAGAAATTGGTTTGGGGCAGGTGTTTATCGGGTTTTTTGTTCAAAGCAATTGCCTGAAAGGTTGAAGAATAGAACTGTAGCCATGATGCAAAGTCCTGGGTTTAGGAATGAGACGCAAACCCGTGTTTAGACGAAAAGTTGCCCGGATGCAAGGCCGCAGATGGGTGTCTTTTTTTTTGTTCAATCCTCTCTTGATTGTGTTTCAAAGTTGACGTTCAGATAAATTTCAGACAGCAACACGTCACAATTAACGGATTCCATATTTAACATCTGGTCTGGACTTTCATATGAGCGATATTCCCATTTGCCGTTATCGCTGCGTATATATTGCTCAATATGAGGAGAATTATCAGCTTTAAACGTATTCCTTAATTCTCCTGCCAGATTGATATTAATACGGTTGTGATTTATTCCGGCGCCAACCATAGCAAAAACGTCACCGTCAAAAAATTCATGCTTGATATCAAGCGAGCTTCTTTCAAGCGCAAGATATTCCGCCGGTGTCATCTTGTTTTTTTTCTGCCGTTTTACAGTCATAATGACGCTCCTTTGTAAGTCAGATCTACAAATTGCAAGTCATTATCAATCACCTGAACAGGCGTTTGAAAAATCCGGCTTTTTCGATCGTAACCGGAGAGATCAGGTTTACCTTGCCAATGGACTGGTTATCCAGGAAAAATTCCACTTCACCCAGTGTCTGGCCCTGTTCTATGCCGCCGCTGATCTCCTTGGGCAGGCGGATTTCATTTTTCACTGCCGCTTTTTTCTCTCTGGGTAACGGATAGGAAAAATCAGCTGCTGCCACAGCCTGGACTGTCGTGACCATGCCGTCAGGGACCTGAAGCGCCTCCCCGAAAGCCTGATCCTTCTTGGATAGGACTGCCATCTGGTATTGGGCCATATATTTCTTAAACCGCTCAATGGCCACGGCATCCCTGATTTTGGCCCTGGGGCTTCCGAGAACCGCTACAATAAGTCTGAGACCGTCTTTTTTTGCGGTTGCCACAATGTTGAATCCGGCCTTGGAATAATACCCGGTTTTTAATCCGTCCGTACCCGGAAGCTTGCCGATAATCTTGTTGTGGTTGTGCATGATGAATGCGCCGCCCCGGAAAGGCTCAATCTGGAGGGCTGTCCATTCCAGCAGCTTGGGATATTTGAGCAGGTCACGGGCCAGAATCATCAGGTCATGGCAGGAGCTGACATCTGCCTGATCCTCCGAAGACGGGGGCAGGCCGTGTACGCTGTGGAATTCGGAATCGTTCATGCCCAGGCGTTTCGCCTTCTTGTTCATTTCTTCGACAAAGGCGTCCGTTGTTCCCGCAAGATGTTCCGCCACTGCATAGGCGGCATCATTTCCCGAGGCCACCATGATGGCCTTCATCAACTCTTCCAGGGTAAAGACTTCGCCCTCTTTGAGATAGACCTGGCTGCCGCCCATTTTTGAGGCCGCCCCGGATACCGTGATTGTCTCATTCAACTGGGCGGCCCCGGATTCAAGCTTTTCCATGATGATGGCGGCGGTCATGAGTTTGGTCACGCTGGCCAGGGGGTGTTGCAGATGAGGATTCACCTCTTCGAGCACCTGTCCGGTGCTGGCTTCCATAACAATCAACGCCTGGAAAGGAGTTTCTTTTTCCTGGGCTGGAGAGGCGCTTTCAGCTTTTTTCTGCACAGCTTTGGATGTATTGTTTGATTTTTTGTTATCTTTGCCCTGAACTGCAGGTGCCATCATCAGGAGGATCAATACGCACATTAACCATTTTTTCACGATTTAATGTCCTTTCTATTTTTTTTCATGGAAAGAGATATCCTTTTTCTGGGGATATCCACCTCAAGAACACGAACTTTGACCTGCTGCCGTACGTTGACAACCTCATTGGGATCTTTGACAAACCGGTCAGCCAGCTGGCTGATATGAACAAGGCCGTCCTGGTGTACCCCGATATCCACAAAGGCCCCGAACGCGGTGACATTGGTTACAATGCCCGGAACAACCATGTCCTGCACCAGGTCTTTGATTTCATGGATATTTTTGTCGAAGGAGAATGCCTGGAACCGCTGTCTCGGGTCCCGGCCCGGGGCTGCCAGTTCAGCAAGGATGTCCTTTAGCGTGGGAATGCCTATGGTCGCCGTTACATAGGGAGCAAGGTCGATATTTTGCACCGGGGCTTTTGTTGTCATCATCTCTTCAACACGGCAGCCAAGGTTCTTGGCCATCTGTTTTACAACGGGGTAGGACTCGGGATGAATGCCGCTGCGGTCCAGGGGATTTTTTCCGTTTTGGATTCTTAAAAATCCTGCGGCCTGTTCAAATGCTTTTTTGCCCAGGCGGGGCACCTTGAGAAAATCGGTTCTGGATGTAAATGCGCCGTTTTCGTCCCTGTATTTGACCATGTTGGCGGCGATGCCGGCATTCAGGCCGGACACCCGGGATAAAAGCTGCTTTGAGGCTGTGTTGGCTTCCACACCCACCTGGTTGACACATGACACTACCACATCGTCCAGGGCTGTCTGGAGCATGTTCTGGTCCACATCGTGCTGATATTGTCCCACCCCGATGGATTTGGGCTCCACCTTGACCAGTTCTGCCAAGGGGTCCATGAGCCGTCTGCCGATTGAAACAGCCCCCCTGACCGTGATGTCGTGGTCCGGGAACTCCTCCCTGGCGTTTTCGGAAGCGGAATAAATGGACGCCCCGCTTTCATCCACCATGATCACATCCACATCTTCGGGCAGAGTCAGCTCCCTGATGAAGCTTTCGGTTTCCCGGCCTGCCGTGCCGTTGCCCACGGCGATAGCCCCGATTTTGTATCGGTTGACAAGTTCGGGGATAAGCTGTGAAGCGGTTTGTTTTCCGTTTGGGGTGTGGGGATGGATCACATCATGGTGAACCAGCTTTCCCGTGGCATCCAGGCAGGCGATTTTGCACCCGGTGCGGAACCCCGGATCAATCGCGAGTACGGGTCTGCCGCCAAGGGGAGGGGAGAGGAGTACCTGCCGCAGATTGTCCGAGAAAACGGCGACTGCCTTTTCATCGGCCTTTTGTTTGAGCATCCGCAAGGCCTCATTTTCAATGGATTTGGACAGCAGTCGTTTGTATGCGTCTTCGGCGGCCGCAAGGATCTGCTCCCGGCTGCCGGGGCAAAGCTTTCTTTTGCCCGGGTAAATGCCATGGATGATATTCAACGCTTTTTCTTCATCGGGCAGAACATGAACACGCAGAATTTTTTCCCCGGCTCCTCTGAGCATGGCAAGTATACGGTGGGACGGCGCTTTAAATGCCGGCTCCTCCCAGTCAAAATAGTCCTTGAACTTGGCCCCGTCTTCATCTTTGCCCTTGATAACCGTCGCGTGGATCATGGCGGTTTTGATAAACAGATCCCTGATTTCTGAACGGATTGTCGCATCTTCGTTAATGATTTCGGCAATGATATCCCTGGCTCCGGCCCATGCCTCTTGCGGGTTTGCCACATCAGGACCGATAAATTTGCTTGCTTCTTTTTCAAGGTTCATGCCGGTTTCAGGTTCCAGAATCATCATGGCGAGGGGCTCCAGTCCCTTTTCCCGGGCAATTGTGGCACGGGTCCGCTTTTTGGGCCGGTACTTTTCGTACACATCCTCCAGCCGGGTCATGGCGTCTGCATTCTCAATCTGCCGCCCCAGCTCTTCGGTATAAAGCTGCCGTTCCTCCAAAGATTTGATAATGGCCTGTTTTCTGGCTTCCAGCGCGTTCAACGCCGTTGCCCTGTCCCGGATATCAGATATGGCCACCTCATCCAGGCTGCCTGTGCGTTCTTTTCTGTATCTTGCTATAAAAGGAACTGTGGCCCCCTGGTCCAGTAGATCCAGAACTGCTGCCACCTGATTTTCTTTCAGGCCGGTATCCCGGCTTATCGTTATTTTGATATTCATGCAGTTGTATTACAGCGGACCAGGGCAAAAAGTCAATGGATAGGATACCCGAGAGGCGGGTAATCCCATTCGAGGCTCTGAACACGCGATTGGCGTAACAAATGCGCCCTGTTGTCATCGATTATGTTTTTTTGGGCATTGTGACCTGTTTTAGTATTTCACTACACCCAAATTATGAGGTTTTTCGGTGATCATGACTTCAGTGGTCAGCATCAGTCCTGCAACCGAGGCCGCGTTTTGAAGGGCGAAGCGCACCACCTTGGCGGGGTCAATAACGCCGGCCGCCAGAAGATTTTCATAGGTGTCGGTCTGGGCATTGTATCCAAAATCGCCATCTCCTGCCAATACCGTGTTCAGGACAACAGCTTCCTCCATATCGGCATTCCGGGCAATCTGCTTCAACGGTTCGGCCAATGCCTGCTTCAAAATCTTGATCCCGTGTTGTTCCTCGCCCTCGGCCTTGATCTTTTCCAGCATTTGTATGCACCGAACCAGGGTGACGCCGCCACCGGGGACAATACCTTCTTCAACAGCTGCCCGTGTGGCGTTTAATGCGTCTTCAACACGGGCCTTTTTTTCCTTCATTTCGGTTTCCGTGGCTGCGCCGATATTGATGATCGCCACCCCGCCGATGATCTTGGCCAACCGCTCCTGCAGCTTTTCACGATCATAGTCCGAGGCGGTTTCTTCGATTTGGGTTCGGATCTGCTTCACACGGCCTTCAATGGCAGATTGAACGCCGCTACCGTCCACAATGGTGGTGCTGTCTTTGTCTATTTTGACGGATTTGCAGGTTCCCAGATTTTCTATTTTAATATTTTTCAGTTTGAAACCTAAATCCTTGGAGATCATCTGGCCGCCGGTCAGAATTGCGATATCCTCAAGCATGGCCTTTCGGCGGTCCCCGAATCCGGGGGCTTTCACCGCTGCCACTTTTAAGCTGCCCCGCAGTTTATTGACAATGAGGGTGGCCAGGGCCTCGCCTTCGACATCTTCGGCAATGATTAAAAGCGGCTTGTTGCTTCTGGAAATTTCTTCCAGTAACGGCAGCAGCTCCTTCATTACGGTAATCTTCTTTTCATGGATAAGGATGTAAGGATCTTTGAGCACGACGTCCATTTTGTCGGCATTCGTTACAAAATAAGGCGACAGGTATCCTCTGTCGAACTGCATGCCCTCCACCACATCTAATGTGGTCTCCATGCTTTTGGCCTCTTCCACGGTGATGACGCCTTCTTTGCCAACCTTATCCATGGCCTCGGAAATCAGTTTTCCGATGGTTTCATCATTGTTGGCCGAGATGGTGCCCACCTGTTCGATCTCTTTTTTATCCTGGGTGGGTTTGGATAATTTTCTAAGATTATCCACAACCGCGTCGACTCCTTTGTCAATGCCGCGTTTCAGCGCCATGGGGTTCACACCTGCAGAGACCAGTTTGCAGCCTTCGTTATAAATGGCCTGGGCCAAAACCGTTGCCGTCGTGGTGCCGTCACCGGCGGTGTCGCTGGTTTTACTGGCCACTTCCCTGACCATTCGCGCACCCATGTTTTCAAATTTATCGGATAATTCGATCTCCTTGGCCACGGTGACCCCATCCTTGGTGACCAGGGGGGTGCCCCAGGATTTTTCCAGAACCACGTTGTTTCCTTTAGGACCCAGGGTCACCTTTACGGCGTCGGACAGGGTGTTAACGCCCACGAGCATTGCATCGCGTGCTTTTGATCCGTAGCATATCATTTTTGCAGGCATGGTGTGTATCTCCCTTTTGAGTTTAAATAGTGTTTGAACGAAAAGTCATCCATCTGCTGCGTTGCAGAAAATTTTTTTGATGGTCTCCCCTCTCTCAAGCAACTCCGATACCACCTGAATACGAAACAGGCATTAACGCTGCAGACGGCCCGGACAGGTCTGGTCCATGGATAACAGCCATCCAAATCAGACATGAAACGTCCGTATATGCATATCAGGGACATTTAAGGTCCTTTTTTTCGGAAATATCGACCTGTGCATATAGTTCATCCGGTCAACGGAGACAACACCTACGGCATGGTTATTGCTTATTCTGGGATTCTAGGACTGATTATTTACCCGGCAGCTGTAGATTGCCTTTCCGTCCCCTGGTTCGTAGAAATCATCCAGTACGGCTTCGCACCGGTATCCGCATCGTTCATAAAACATCCGGGTGGATGCATAGCCTTGCTGGGTTGAGGTTTCCACGTATACCCGCATACCTCCCTTTTCCCGGATCAACCGCTCCATCTCCCTTAGGATGCACTTTCCCAGGCCCTTTCCCTGGAACTTAGGTGCAACGGCGATCCAGTATATGTCATAGCTGGTAAGGGTGCAGGGGATGGGGCCGAAACATCCGTACCCGGCCAGGTTGCCTTCTTTTTGCGCCATCACAAAATGATAGCCGCTCTCATCTCCCGATTTCAGGCACTCTTCCACAAGTTCCGCTGCAATGCTGATTTCATCGGGCCTGAAAAATCCGGTTTCCGTTACAAGGGTACGGACACTCTCAACATCAGACGCACGGGGCGTATATCGCAACCGGACATCTTTGGGAAAGGCATGGACCCCGACGGTTGGTGTTCTGCTCCCGGACATGAGGCTATTTCCCGGCCCGGATTACAGCATCCATAATCCTGGCAATGGCTGTGGTATATGAAATCCCGGCTCTGTCCAGGGCAGCCGTAAACCCAGCATCCGGGGAGATGCAGGGGTTTGCGTTGACTTCCAGGATATGGGGATCTTTGTTGTCATCCACCCTGAAATCCACCCGGGCAAACCCTGCCAGGGAAAAGAGATCCCAGCAGGAAAGCGCGAGATCGGAAAGACGAGACAGCAGCTCCCTGTCGGTTTCAGAAAAGTCAAAACTGCGCAGGGTATGCTGGTATTCATAGGCCTCGGGGCACCATTTTGCCCGATAGCCCACGATTTTCGGTTCATCCTGACCAAAATTCAGGAACCGGATTTCTGCAGGCGGCAGCACCCGGACCTCTTTTCCATCCCCAAGCAGGGAGAGGTTAAATTCCCGGCCATTGATGAATGCTTCGGCAAAACAGGCACGCCCCAACCCTTGTGCCGCTTTTTCCAGCAGAGGTCCCAGCCTGTCCGGCAGGGCTGTGATGATATTTTCCTTTTCCAGTCCAAGAGATCCGTGTTCCCAGAGGGACTTGATGATCCAGGGACCGTCGGTTACTCCTTTTTTTAAATGTATCAATGCCCGGGATTGTACGGCCATACCGGCCTGGTATGGGCCGACCCAGTCCGGCGTCGGCAGCCCGGCCTGTCGCATCCGCTCCTTGGCCGCTGTCTTGTGGGAGGTCAGGTAAATGGCATCCGCCGGACAGCCGGTATAGGGAATGCCAAGACTGTCAAGCAGATACGGCACCACATGAATCAGTCGGCCTTCTCCTTCCAGGGATTCAACCAGATTGAATACCGCTCCGGGCTGAAGCGTCGTAAGATCGCGCTTAAAATGTTCAAGGTCCAACCCGCAGGGAACAGGTACCGGATTAAAGTCAAGGTCCGTGAGGGCTTTTGAAACCGCAGCCACCTGGTCCAGGACATCAAGCTCATCCGGCTGGCTCTCCTGGGCCACAGCGTTATAAACAACAGCAATGATTTTTTTCATTTGCCGACGCCGCCTCCCATCCGCCGGCATGCGGAGTTAAGGATGCATTCGATCAACCGGACATAGGATGTCCCAAAATAGTCGCACAGGATGGGTAAATCGGAATATTCAGGGCGCAACCCGGCCAGGGGATTGACCTCAATGAAGCTTGGCTTTCCTTCAAGATCACACCGGATGTCGATCCGTCCACCGTCACGGCACCCCAGCGCGTTCCAGGAATCAAACGCCAGGCGCTCCACCTCCCGGATCAGGGGGTCTTCCTTGGCTGCCATCGGGTGGAGGGCCACCCGGCCTTTCCAGTTTTCTTTGTTCTCCAGGGAATAGGTTTGCCCCTTGGCCGCCTCGGTAAAAACAATCTCCATGGTTCCCATGATCCGGGCATCCGGTCCGGTCCCGGTCACTCCCACGGTAAATTCCCTGCCCGGAAGAAACTGTTCCACCAGTACGGGTTGATGAAATTGACGGATCAGATCCCGGCAAATTCCGGCAAGTACTCCGGAATCTTCAATTATTGACTTTTCCGTTATGCCCATACCCGTACCCTCGGCCACGGGTTTGGCAAAAAAAGGCGGAGTAAAGGGAATCGGCTGGGGCAGGGCGCCGTTAACCACCACGAATGGCGATGTTGCCAGGCCCGCATCCCTGATAATCTGTTTGGTCAACGCCTTGTTCAGGCAAAGACCCATCACCACAGGATCGGAAAAAGTATAAGGAATTCCGTACACATCCAGAATCGCCGGAACCTGTGCTTCACGGGCCGCTCCCTTGAGTCCTTCGGCAATGTTGAAAACAAGATCCCAGGTTTCCCCTTTTACCAGCGCTTTCATCAGCGCTTTGGCATGGCCGATGCGGACCGGGACATGGCCGAGTTCCAACAGCACACCCTCAATGGCCTCAATGGTTTCAACAACATCCAGTTCAGCAGTTTCCAGTTCATTGTACCCCATGTCAAGATACTCCTGACGCAAATCATAGGTCATTCCGATTTTCAAGTTGTTTCCTCGCTTTTTTTATACGGCTGTGCCGCCGAAATTGGGTTTTGGCTTATTTCAATACGTCTTCAGCAGGGGCTGAAACCGGATCGGGGTACAAGAAGGTGCGGTTCTCATAATTGATCATGACCAGGTTGTCGGTGGTATGGCCTTGAATATAGTCAGGCATGAGCGGAATTTTTCCACCACCGCCAGGGGCGTCCACCACATAGGTCGGAACAGCGTACCCGCTGGTAAACCCCCGCAGGCTGCGGATGATTTCCAGGCCCTTTTCAATGGAGGTCCTGAAATGGCCGGAACCGGTGATGGGATCGCACTGGTACAGATAATAGGGACGGACCCGCATTTTCATCAGGCCGTGCATCAGGGATGCCATGGTCTTGGCCGAATCATTGATGCCTTTGAGCAGAACGGTCTGGGATCCAAGCGGGATACCTGCATCCGCAAGCCTTGCACAGGCTTTGGCGGTCTCGGGTGTACATTCGTCAGCATGGGTGAAATGCAGACTCATCCACAGGGGATGGTATTTTTTCAACATTTTTACCAGATTGGGCGTGATGCGCTGGGGAAGAACCGCAGGGACTTTGGTCCCAATGCGGATCACCTCCACATGGTCAATCTGCCTCAGCCTTGACAATACCCATTCCAGGCGGTCATCTGCCAATGTCAGCGGGTCTCCCCCGGACAACAGGACGTCACGGACGGCAGGCGTTTTTTCAATGTATTTTAAGGCCTTTTCCCACCGTACCCGGCTGGGATGTATGGTGCCGTGGCCTACCACCCGGGAACGGGTGCAGTACCGGCAATAGGTGGAACAAAAATCCGACAACAGAAACAGGACCCGGTCCGGATACCTGTGGACAAGGCCGGGAACAGGACTTTGTTGGTCTTCGCCCAGGGGATCGTCGGATTCTCCCGGCATCTGAAGCCATTCGTTCACGTTGGGAACAACACATTTGCGCAGGGGGTGGTCCGGGTCATCCGGTGAAATCAGGCTCAGGTAATAGGGCGTGATGCTCAACGGAAGCTGGGAGGTCCTGTTGACCAGGGTCTCTTCCTGGGACAGGGTAAGGAACCGGCTGAGTTTTTCGTGGCTCTGGATACGGTTTTGCAGCTGCCACTGCCAGTTGTTCCATTCTTTATCGGAAATCAGAGGATAAAATTTTTTCCGAAAGGCTTTTGTTTTTATGGTTGTTTTCCCATGATGGGAAACCAGACTTGTTTTCTTTTCGGGGATCCGGGGTGTGGGTGTTAATAAAGACCGGAGAGATTCTCCGGCCAAGGACAAAGGGTCATCTTCTTCCGATTTCCGAATACTGGGAGGCTTGTCATCTTCGACCAAAATATTTGGCCTGGCGGCTTTTTGGTTATTATTCATTTTTTCCTTCCAAATACAGATCATTTTAGGTGAGGTCATATTGTTCAGCCGTTTTACGTTCAAAGCAATCCTCGTGCCAAGTTTTCAAGCAAAGAGATTTTTTACCTTGTTTGATCAAAGCCTTTTAAATGGCGGATGAATAACCCACTTTTAATTTTTTGGCTAAGCTGATAAGGGACTTGGTGTGAAGTGACAAAGCAAGATGTCGAAAACTGCGATAAGCTGTGGGAAGGGCTAAACACCCTTTGATCCGGAGATGAAGGAAGGGCGATAAGAATGACGGAATCATTTTTACATGAAGACAATGAAGTATTTCTGAAAAAGATACCTGACAAGCTTCCCATCCTTCCTTTACGGAATACGGTTGCATACCCGTTTATGCCCCTGCCGTTGTCGATAAATATTCCCGGATCAATGAAGCTGATTGAAGACGCTTTTAAAGGCGATCATTTAATCGGGCTTGCAGCAATGAAAGACAGCTCGGTCATAGAACCCATGCCGGAACAAATTCATGAGATCGGCACCGTTTGCATACTGAACAGGATCGTTCATCTGGGCGACGACAGTCTGCAGATATTTCTTTATGGGTTTGAACGGTTCCGCATTACCTCCTGGCATGAGACAGAACCGTATTTGAAAGCAGGGATTTTATTGCACCCGGACACTCTCGAACACGATAATGAGCTTGAAGCTGCTTTCAGAACCCTGCAGACGCTTTCCAAGGAATTCATTTCACTTCTTCCGAATATTCCGGCTGCTGCGCATGATTACATTGATAAAATAAAAGATCCCCGTCATCTTTTGTATCTGGTGGCATCCAATATCCAGATTAAACTCAAGGATGCGCAGGAACTGCTTGAAACGGACAGCGTGAAGGATAAGTTGCACCTGCTGATTTTTCATTTATCGCATGAAAAGGAGATCCTTAAGCTGAAGCAGAAGATCCAATCGGATGTCAACCGATCCATGGAAAAAAAACATCATGAGTACTATCTTCGCCAGCAGCTCAAAGCGATTCAAAAAGAGTTGGGAGAATCGGAGGAAAGCCAGTCTGACGTCGATGAATATACTGAGAAGATAGAAAAAGCCGGCCTTCCGGATGAAGCCAAACAGGAGGCGTTGCGCGAGTTGAAACGAATGGGCGAGATGTCTCGGAACTCGGCGGAATACGGCGTCATAAAAACCTATCTGGACTGGATCGTCGATTTACCCTGGCAGATACGGACAGAAGATGAACTGGACATCAATCACGCACGGACTGTTTTGGATGATGATCACTATGACCTGGCAGACGTCAAAAATAGAATCCTGGAATATCTGGCTGTCCGACAGCTGGTAAATACCCGCCGGATTCAGTCGGAACCCGACACCATCGGAAATGAAAACCAGGCCATGGGCGCTATTTTGTGTTTTGCCGGACCGCCGGGCGTCGGGAAAACGAGTCTCGGGCAAAGTATCGCCCGTTCTCTTGGAAGAAAATTCACGCGCATGAGTCTGGGAGGAATGAGGGACGAGGCCGAAATCCGCGGTCACAGACGAACCTATATCGGTGCCATGCCCGGCCGGATCATACAGGCAATTAAACGGGCAGGCTCGCGTAATCCTGTTTTTATGCTGGATGAAGTGGATAAGATCGGCAGCGACTGGCGCGGTGATCCGAGCAGTGCCCTCCTTGAAGTACTCGACCCTGCACAGAACAATACTTTCCGTGATCATTATCTGAATGTGGATTTTGACCTGAGCGATGTGATTTTCATCACGACCGCGAATCAGCTCGAGGCCATCCCCCCGCCCCTGAAGGACCGCATGGAAATCATCCAGCTGGAGGGTTATACGGAATATGAAAAAATCATGATTGCAAAAAATTATTTGGTCCATCGTCAGTTGAATCAAAACGGCCTGACCGCTAAAGAAGTATCGTTTAGCATAGACGCTTTAAAAAAAATCGTTCAAAGCTATACCCGGGAGGCGGGGGTCAGGAATCTGGAACGTGAAATCGGAACCATTTGCCGCCGGATCGCCGTAAAAATTGTCAGCCGGGAAATAACGGATATTGCCGTAACCTCCGACCATGTCCGGGAGTTCCTGAAAAAGGAAAAATTTGAATCCGAATCTTCCGAGCCTTTCAAAATACCGGGAATCGCCACCGGCCTTTCAGTGACAACGGTTGGGGGGGATATCCTTTTCATCGAGGCAACCTGGATGAAAGGCAAAGGGACGTTTCTCATCACCGGACAGCTGGGGGATGTGATGCGGGAAAGCGCTCAGATCGCCCACAGTTATATTCGGTCCAAAGCCGAAGAGCTCGGGATTGATCCTGATGTATTTAAACATACCGATGTTCACATCCATGTTCCGGCCGGTGCAATTCCAAAAGATGGTCCATCTGCAGGTATTACCATCCTTGCGGCAATGGCGAGTCTGTTCAGCGGTCGGATTATCAGCAGGCATATCGGTATGACGGGAGAGATCACGCTCAGGGGCCGGGTCCTGCCTGTGGGCGGGATCAAGATGAAAGTCCTTGCGGCGCATCGGGCCGGCCTGACAAAGGTGATCCTGCCCAAACGCAATGAAAGTGATGTAAATGAGTTGCCGGAAGAGGTGCGTCAATCCATTGAATTTTTACCTGTTGAATGGATTGATGAAGCGTTGAATATCATCTTGGTGCAGTGACATTCAATCCATATTTTGCCGTATTCTTCAATTTTTCGGTATCATTTTTTCCGCGATGCGGATAAACGCATCCGTGATAGGAGATTGCGCGTGTAAGTGTTGAAATGAAACGCCCTGATCCCCACACGTTACCATGTCCGGGTCAAACGGAATTCTGCCCAGAAACCTGAGCCCATAGGTTTTTGCGGTTTTTTCTCCTCCGCCGGTTCCGAAAATATCAACATTCTTCCCGCAATGAGGACAGATAAACCCACTCATATTTTCAATAATCCCCAAAATGCCCATATGAACCTTTCGACAAAAACTGATGGATTTGCGGATATCTGCCAGTGCCACTTCCTGGGGAGTCGTAACGATAATGGCCTGGGCGTCCGGGATCAACTTGGCAACGGTCAAGGGCTCATCCCCAGTTCCAGGCGGGGAGTCAATGACCAGAAAATCCAAGACACCCCAGCCGACTTCCCCGATAAACTGCCTTATGACGGTATGTTTGACAGGTCCCCGCCAGATAATGGCGTCGTCCTTGTTCTGGGTCAGGATTTCCATGGATACAACCTTTAAATTATCTCCATAGCGCATGGGCACCATCTTTTTATCAAGGTCGACCGAGAGGATACCAGATAGTCCAAGCATCTGGGGGACATCCGGTCCGTGGATATCAACATCCAGCAATCCCACTTTATACCCCATATTTGCAAGTGCAATGGCAAGATTGACGGATACGCTTGTTTTCCCGACGCCTCCCTTACCGCTCATCACAATGAATTTCCTGCTGATTTTTTTTAACGCGTCTGGGGCAAGGCCGTCCGGTTTCTGATTCGGCATATGACTTGCAATCCCGCTTCTTGAAGAGTGTTTCATATTTTCCCCTCTGTTACAGATTTTACGATATGACCTTGTTCTGTTTAGCTATGTAAAGCAAATTTTATATCAAACTATATTAAAAAATAAATCATATGTAATTTCAGCTTATTACACAAAAATAAGACATTAGGCGTCTTTTTTTTGGGGATTGTTTTTTATCCAGCCTGTGCAGGGTCAGCAGGCGATTTAGCTGCCGGGCAGTAATGCCGGCTTTCTGGGCGGTCTCGTTTGTTTGGCCGTTCGTTTGCTTTATCAGACTGGTCAGGTAGGAAATTTTACAGGTGTTGACCGCTATCCCCGGACTTACATATAAATTTGATCAAAGTCAATCGCCCGGGTCAGAATTCCATACTTCCGGCCCGGGACGTATTTTCGGTATTACTGCGTACAGGCGGCAATAATCTATTTCACGGCAATTTCAATTAGCTTGGGTTTTGATTTTTCCGTTTTAGGCAGGCGAAGTGTTAATACGCCCTCCTTGAATTGGGCTTCAATCTGTTCTTCGGCCACATTGTCCGGCATGGAAAAACTGCGCAGAAAGCTGCCGTAATGCCGCTCAATCCTGTGGTACTTTACACTTTTATCCTCTTTTTCCCGTTTCCGTTCTCCCCTGATGTTGAGAACCCCGTTATCAATGGTAATCTTGATATCTTCCCGTTTGATTTCAGGGATCTCCACCTTGATGGTAAAATCCAAATCGGTTTCGGCAATGTCCGCGCGAGGAGCCCAGTCTCCAGAAGTCAACAGTTCCTGATTACCCAATGAAGGCCGGTTCGAATGCGTCAAGTATTTGGTGAACATATCATCGATTTCCCGGAACGGATCCCATTTGGTCAGTTTCATTTTTGTCTCCTTTTATTTAAGTAAATACAGGTCATTTGTTATTTTGTTACGGTTTTCGTTCAGACACTAAATAACAATCACCGAGTTATCACAATTCCCGTAAACGCTATGAATATACGCGTCGGCTTTTGCATCGTTGAACCAGTTCACCCCATCCGAAAGGTATCTGAACTGATATTTTTTATTGAGATCAAGGTTCACCGTAGCAGTAAAGGTGCCGTTTTTGTCCTTTTTCATGGGCGTTGCACATTTGTCCCATTGATTGAATTCACCCACCACGTGCATTTCTTTTGCACCACCTCCCATCTCTTTTTGAGCCAGGAAAGTTACCTTGCACTGTGATTTGTTTTTTAGATATTGTTTTTTGATCGTCATAATTTTCCTCCTTATCTTTTCCAAATTGATTAAGAGTCTGGATTCCCAGTTGTAACAGGTTTACAGGATTTACGGAAAAGAGGTCTTTCTGGAAATTCTTAAATAAGAATAGATGGTTTATGATTGCAAATCAATACTATAGAAGACTATAAAAAAAATCATTAATCAACTACTAAAAATAGGGGATTATTCAGTTGGTTTCGCTTCGGCAGTCTGGCCGAAAAGGTGTTCCGGCACTGGGCACTGCCCGGTACCGGTCATAAGTCTGAGGCAGGGGTTTGCAACGTCCGGAAGCAAGGCCTTCGCCGAAACCTTTGCCCCGGCATTTAACCTAAAGGAGTCTATCCTATGACAATTGTTTCGGGCTGTATATTCAACCGGAAGCTGTGGGGTCTCATCTTCTCCGTTTTCGGACATCGGATGTCCGATCCCTCCCCCAATGCCTCCGGCGTCAGGCCACATCATTATAATCCGCATCAATGACATCATCTCCGGAATTTTGACTCGCTTGGCCATCCGATCCGGAAGCCTGTCGGTAAAGTTGTTCTGACATCTTGTAAGATGCCTTCTGCAACTCACCGGTCAACCGATCAATCTCGTTTATGTTTTCCCTTTCCATGGCTTTTTCAGTCGCCCGATGGCCTTTTTAATTTTTGTCCGGGGCTGGCTGTCGTCAAAGTACGCCGGTATCGTAATCACGGCGTCCCTGACGCTCTCTCCCAGGTATTGCTCCACCGTATTCTTGATGACGGTGTAGTCCGGGTCCCTTCGGGATTTATCACCACAGTTGCCTGTGCCCCCTCCATAATAGCCACGCATGAATTGGTTGTGCCCAGGTCAATACCGATTGTTACTCCCATTATAGTTTCTCCGAATTATGGGGTTATCTTCACTATCGCCGATATATAAAAGAGGTAGGTCTTGAAATTTTTAAATGAGAACAGGGGGAATTATAATTACAAGTCAAAATATTTAATAATACCCTACTATACCCCAGTGATGTCCGGTTAGGTTTTTGCATCACGTGATTTTATTGGTTCTTTGAAATTATTGTCCTCAATCGGTTCAGAGTTGCCTTGGCCGTTAAATAATTCATTCAAAATTTTAGTTCGTAATTGCCGAACCCTTTTGATGGAGACTTTCTCATTGAATTCTTCATGGCAATATATCGCCATCAGCAGATATGTTATAAGACCACCCAAAATTTGAACCATCAGACCATACTTACTTCTGGCAATCAGGTGATAAACTTTAAGGTGCTCCTTCCACCATTTAAAGAAGGATTCTACACTCCACCTGAGTTTATAAATCGTTGCTATTTGTTCTGCAGTCAGCTTACGACGATCAGTAGCAACATAATATTTTGTCCCGAAAATCTGATAACCAACAACACGGACAGGTTCCCGGGTTTGATTTTGCCCCGGAGTTCCAAGAAGCACTAATGCATCATAAAAAATATAACTGCCTTTTTCCGTTGGATATTGTTCAATGATTGTCCTTGTCGTTTTGGACTTGATCCGACAAACAAAATGTTTGTTTTTGCCCTGAAGCAAATCAAAAATGTCATGGGATTGGTAACCCCGGTCCATAACGCCGGTTTGTCCTTCAGTAAGAATTTGATCAATGAAAAGGCGTTCAGCTCCGTGATTGATTTTAATGCCGGACTGATACGGGTACTGGGCAAGGGAAACAAAACGCGCATCATACCAGTGGGCAAAAGTGCCCTTGATGCCATCCAAACCTACCGGGCTGATCTTAAGAAAAATTATTCTGCCGTATTTTTAAATAAAAATTTTGGAAGGCTTGGCAGGCCGTCCATTCGACGTATTCTGGATAAGGTGGTCTTGGAATGCGGGTTAGGCTTAAAAATATCACCCTACACCTTACGGCATACCTTTGCCACTCATATGCTGGATTCCGGTGCAGATCTTCGGGGTATTCAGGAGATATTGGGCCATGCCAGCCTGTCTACTACCCAGGTGTACACTCATGTGAGCATGGATCGCCTGATGGCGGTGTACGACAAAGCCCATCCACGAAGTTAGGGCGATTGGCTTTAATTACATCAATGAGTCGGCGGCTTTGAAAATTTTGATACGGATGGCGGCTGTATTTGGCCGCCCTTTAAAACAATCCACAACAGATTCAACTGCGAGTGTCTGATAAGCCTGCTTTTTAAATTTTAGCTTCATTTTAAGTCACTTAGCATATTTTATTCTGCATTTATTCTGCAAAACATGTATTTTATTCTGCAATTTTCCATTGGGGGGTCTTTTTAGAACCCTCATTTTGAATTTTTCCTGATCTTCGAAGTTTCGTAAGAAGATTGGCAATTTTTTTCTTTTTTTGTTCATTGTCCAAAACATTGCTTAATTTATTCAGAAGCAATTTATCTATCTCCCCACGAGACGCTTTGTTAAATTTTTTCAAATAATCGGTGATCAGTTTGCAGTAATAATCGTCATCCTGAGCTCTTGTTTTGATGTAATCGGCTTTAGTGGCAGTCACTTTGGCCACCGTAGCAGATACATGTAAATGAGGTTTACGCCCCTCGATTAACCCTGCCTTCGCAGGTGCTTAATCATATCATCCGACAATGGCAACCTTTTTTGAACTCTGTCTAATGCCAGGACTTGATCAAGGGGTAAATTTATCTTTTGAATAAGCATCCGGCTATACGCCGGATCAACTATTTTTCCATGAATTCTAAGCCTAACCGCATTGGATTCACTTAAATCAAAATCAGGCATTGGAAAAAAACGACGTGCCTGGGCAACGTGGATGGAATGAATACTATACCCCATGGTATCTATCATATTCAATTCAATTCAGCCATTGCCTGGGCCAGAAAAGGATTGCGATACCGACGCGGCGTTTTATTTCCGATAATATAGTCTTCGGGCAGCCCTTCAAAAAATCGGCCTTCATTTTCAAAATACAGACAATCCGGCTGTTCCGTCACAATGATACGTCCGTTACGAGAGTAATCCTGGTGAGCGATACAATTGTGCAGTGCTTCTAGAACAATACGTTGGTCGTACTTGGAAACCTCGACGGCAAACAGTTGATCATCCGGGAGAATGCGGACCTGAATATTTCGTATCTTTCGATATACACTTGTTGTATTCAGGAAAAAAGGCAGTCCGAAATGTTCATACGCCCGTTCAAGCCCTTCAAGTTTCCAGGTGATCTGCCCTGGATGCGGGGACAGCAGATACGCTGATTCCGGTTTTCCCAACAAAAGTATTGTTGTGCGTGTAATTCTGCCATCCTGGGTTAATTTGGCCCGGTCAAGAAACGTTTTCATGGGCCAGCCCATAACCCCTTCGCTGGAAAATCGATTTGCATATTTTTGTGCAAACGACTCACGTGCTTTTTGCAGGGCATCCGTGTCAAGGTGATCAAAAGTTCCATCAGGGATGATCTGGGCAGACCAGTCTTCAATCATCGTCTGTTGACGGATATTATCAACTTTATCAAGTCCCAGATGGGTTAAGCTTTCACCGGCACGGGCATAATAATGGCCTTTCCATGCAATGGGCATTCCCAAAGGCGCGGCAGGCACTTCAAAGAGCACGACACGTCCCTGAGAGTGCTGCAGCTCATAAATGTTTCGAAACGTGATGCTTGGCTCTGTGCTGTCCGCAATCTGCATTTTTGTGCTTTGCAGTCGTTCAGAATCCAGGCGGTAATTAGACCCCACCACAGAACGGGTTTTATTGTTAACGCCAAAAATCAGCCAGGCACGTTCCAATCCGCGCAAATTTACTTCGTTGGCCAAAGCAGAAAAATAAGAGCCGATTTTATCAGTTTTATAATCGTTGCCGGCTTCTTTAAACTCAACAATTTCACTTTCCCATTCATCAATCAAGGTACCAAGCAATGCCGTCAATTCGGACTGTTTCATTCAAGTTCACCTTTTTAAAATTGTTTTGTCATCCGTGTGCGGACTCATGAGTTTAAAAATTTGTTCTACGTTTATTTTTACACTGTCGTCCTTAAAGCCGAAATACCCCGGATTATCCCTGTCACTTCGGGGGCATTATATCTTTACAGAAATTTTTTATGTTGCTACTCATTATATTTGAGGCCATGCTCTTTTGAAAGATTAAGAATTTTTTACCTGGAAACCACCGAAAAAAAGGTAACGACTAATCTGAAGAACTGAAAACTAAATGGGGTGACCATATGAGTTCTGCATCAGTTAGATATTTTATTATCACAGATGAATCCGAAATTTTCCGAGTCTCAATCAATAAGTTCAAACGTCTTTTAAAAGCAACAAGTGAAGAAAAATTAGAAAGATTTGCCGGAAAGCGTGTGCGTGTTGCAGAAATTTGTGTAAAGCTTGAGAACCGAAAGCCAATTGAGGTTATACGTGCTATTTATTATTATTTGCACTTCAATGAAAAAGGCATCCTTGATGAAGAGTATTTAATAAAAAGTCGCGATATTGTATTCGCTGCTGGTGATGAGATTTCCAGCATATTCATAGAAAAAGAACAAAGAAATGTAATAAATGCACAGCAGGAGTTTGCAAAAAGGCAACGTGATCATGCTGTTTGGTGGAAACCTAATATGCAACTTGAACGTAATATCTTAGATGCTTCGATTGATGAGTTTAAGTGTAAAAGCTTATAATTATATAGGATAAAAAGTATAATGACTGGCGGACAAAATAGAACGCAAATCAAAACCGGACAAACCGTATCCATTGTATTAAAAAAAGACCAAAGAACAGGCGTTCTGACCCAAGGCGTCGTAAAAAATATTTTAACAAAATCGTCTTTTCATCCCCATGGTATAAAAGTCCGATTGGAAAATGGCCTTGTTGGCAGAGTTAAGGCCATTCACGGTTAAAAGCTCAGATTCACCATGTATTTTAAAGTCACATATTCAGCCATTTATAACTGGAAAGGTTCAGGGACCGAACAGGAACAGAACGATCCAGGCCTTATGGATTCATTCTGTCATTTGATCATTGCTCAAGAAGCAACAACCGAGGCCACCTGGATAATCTTAATCGATCAAGGCGAAGATACAGGTGTACCGACAACTAACTGTATTCAATACATTATTCCAAGAATTTGTGAAAGATTTAAATTGAAGATAGCCAACCTACGTGCTTTTGAAGTCTGGCCGTACCATCAAGGAGACCCCAGGCTGAAATATACAGAAGTTGTGATATCGGATATAAGTTTTGACGATGACAATGAGCGGGTGCTTCGAAATTCCTGGAGACCAACCGATGATAAGGATGCCAAGATCCTGGATCAACTAATTGAGACGGTTGGTGATAAAGTCATCCGGGAGGAAGTTTAATGAATTTTTCCAGCTGCCAGGAATGGTGCTGGACAAGAGACGGGTGGTTACATTTAAATGTGTCGGGAAATTGAGGGACAGAATCAATGGACAAAATTGACCCTAAATTATATAGACTGCCAGCGCGAACAGTTTTGCTCAAGGATGATCACGATAACTTTGTCCTTTATATCGACAGAAAAAGCCGGATCATCATGAAGGATGCCTCTGTCATCCTTGAGAAAGCTGAGAAGATAAGGAAGACTGCCCCAGGTGTCACAATCAAACTGGAAACGACAGCGCCTGTTTGCAGCAAATCAACAAAGTTTCTTTCAGACAATGGAATTGAGATCATTTCAAAAAAATAATGCAACCAGTCATCCCAGATAAAAACGAATTCATCTCGCTTACTACGATGAAAATGCCTTTTGGCAAATATAAAGGTCTCCGTCTTGTGGATCTGCCGGAACCTTATCTGGTCTGGTTTTCCCGTAAAGGGTTTCCAGAGGGTAAATTGGGTAGACTGCTGCGGACCGTCTATGAAATCAAACTCAACGGCCTGGAATATCTGTTCAAACAGAAATGAAGCTCTATACCGCTCAATACAAATATTGTGGTGATGATCGGCTTGATATTACCGTAAAAGGCAAAGATTCAATTTCAATAGGCTGTTTATTTGCGCCCACCTGGAAAATGGTCATGGGATCAAAAGAAGGAAAAATTTCATCGGATGAATACAAATAAATGTATCGGGAGCTGCCGCAAAAATTTTACCGGGAAATTTTAGGCATCTGGAATGATATTCTGGGCCGGGAAGAGCTAACGCTTGTTTGCTTCTGTGCATCCGGGACGGACTGTCATCGGTATCTTCTGGCAGGACACCTGGAAACACTTGGTGCTGAATATAATGGGGAACGGATTTAATGCCTGACAAAAATTGGTCGTCATATCTCCTGAAATGTTCAGATGGCTCTCTGTACTGGGGCGTCACTAAAAATATGGAAAATCGGCTGATAAAGCATAACGAAGGGACTGCTTCAAAATATACAAGATCTCGCCTGCCGGTAAAATTGGCTGCCATCAAAGGACATTTTACCAAACGTGAGGCCTTCCATCTGGAATATCAAATCAAAAACACGCCAACTCACAAAAAAATAGCAACGCTGAATGACTGGAAACCTGAAAATTGAATGCTGTCAAAATCCCGTATGACCAGCTGAGCCCCGAGGCTTTGCATGGTGTCATTGAAGAATTTGTAACAAGGGATGGCACTGACTATGGTGAGGTGGAAATTCCCCTGGAAACAAAAATTGCCCAGGTGCTGGCCGTGGTGGTTTTTGCTATGGGCAACAATACTTTTGGTAGTGGTGGTGGTACTGGGCGGGGTGAGCTCTCCGCAATCATGGTATTTATGTGGGGTGTAACCCTTGATAGTAAAGGCGTTAACTATTTTTGTTATTGAATGCTGCCTTCAGAAAGGTTTGAGTGGACCTATATATAATGGCTTGATTTTATCAGAATACCTCGGCCAGATTTACATGTTACCGCACCGGGATTATTCGACATTATCTGCATCGACATGCAATGCATCCACACATTTTAATTCTTCCAGAATTTTTGATTTACGCTTGAACTTCTTTTAACGCCCGGTAAATGGTCTGCCGGGACACTCCAAACTGTTCAGCCAGAGCGTTCTTTTCTTGCCCTTGCTCCACCAGATCAGCAATCTGACATTTATCGGCCAGGGTCAATTTTGGAGCCCTGCCGAACTTCACGCCTTTTGCCAGGGCTTTTTTTATCCCTTCAGTTTGCCGTTCCCGGATCAGGGAACGCTCGAATTCCGCAACGGCTCCCATGATCTGAAGCATCAGCATAGACATGGGATTGTCCTCTCCGGTAAATTCCAAGCCTTCCTTGTGAAATTTGACAACAATCCCCTGACTGGTCAGGCCTTGAACCATGGCCTGGAGGTCGGCAAGGCTCCGGGCTAACCGGTCCATAGAATGGACGTGCAGCCGGTCCCCTTCCCGAAGGTAATCCAGGCAAGCCTGAAGTTGGGGCCGGTTGGTGTCTTTGCCTGTTTGTTTATCCTCAAAAATTTTATCCAGAGGTACACCGTCAAGTTGCCGGTCTGTTTTTTGGTTTGTTGATGATACCCTTGTATAGCCTATTTCCGCTTTATGTCCTTTGGGGTACATTATCTAATCCCTTCTATTGAAAAATTCTGCTGTTCCTGCTGATTTTAAATTTTGCGAGGCTCATCTTCAAACTCAACATTCAAATAGATTTCAGATAACGGCAGTTCAAAATTAACGGATTCCAGCTTCAAAATCTGCTCTAACCCATCGTATGATTGATAACCCCACATATCGTTTTGGCGTATATATTGCTCAACCCAACATTCATGTTGGGAAACAAGGATATATTCTTGAAGCGTAGGAATTGCCCGATAATAAGCAAACTTTTTCGTCCTATCAAAACGTTCGGTTGAATCTGAAAGAATTTCAATAACGATAACAGGATTTGTTAGGGTATCAAACTTATCATCTTCAAATCTTGCATCCCCACAGGAAATAGTAAGATCAGGATAGGTATAATTTCCTGCTGTTTTAACCCGCATGTCATTAGAAAATACTTCGCACTGAGCCGGGTTTGTTTCAAAATTGATCCCTAATTTTTTTGTCAAATTCACATTTATGCGGTTGTGGTTCCTGCTGGCCCCAACCATAGCGAAAACCTCACCATTAAAAAATTCATGCTTAATATCCAGAGAGGTCCTTTCCATCTCCAAATATTCAGCCGGTGACATCAAATTTTTTTCTTGCGGCTGTGCTGGCATATTCTATCTCCTGTTTGTGTACCAAAAACTTTAAGAATTTATATAACATCATGTAACAAAAATTAAAAATAACTTTTTGATACATGATTGTTCTCGGTTACAACTCATGTTCCAAAAACTGTAGTTTGGATTACAGATCTATTTTTTAGATTGCTCAGCTTTCAACTTCTGATACTCTTCGCCCATTTCCTCCAGGGCTTTTTCAAATGCTTTACCCATATCAATCAAGGTACCAAGCAATGCCGTCAATTCGGACTGTTTCATTCAAGCTTGCCTTTTTTAAATTGTTTTTACATCCGTGTGCGGACTCATGAGTTTAAAAATTTGTTCTACGTTTATTTTTACACTGTCGTCCTTAAAGCCGAAATACCCCGGATTATCCCTGTCACTTCGGGGGCATTATTTTATTATCACAGATGAATCCGAAATTTTCCGAGTCTCAATCAATAAGTTCAAACGTCTTTTAGAAGCAACAAGTGAAGAAAAATTAGAAAGATTTGCCGGAATGCGCCCCCGCCAACTCACCGGCCCTCGCCTTCAGAAAGCTGGACATGGTGCTCATTTTTTTCGGCAGATAAGACACTTCCGGCGTTACGAATAGAATTCTGGGCTGTTTAAAAATATGATGCATCGGGTTCTCCTATCATTCAAATATTTTGAAAATCAGGTAACCCAGGGCCGGAATACCGGCTGCCCCAGGAATGGTAAGGACCCTGGCCAGAACAATATTCCCCGTCACTCCCCACTTGAACGACAATCGCGCAATGTTCATTTGAAAGAGTTCACCCATCGATAAGGTATCTGAACTGATGTCTTTTTAAAAAATAGAGGGGTTATGATTACAAATCAACACGACAAAAGACTATAAAAAACCATATAAACAAACTATTTAAAATAGGGGATTATTCGAGGGAGAGCAGGAATGACCGAAGATTGATTTTTTTATTTTTCAGGTTTGTTTTTGCCCGGATATTATCCCGGTGGCGAGAGACGGTGTGAAAAGAGCAGTTCAGGATTTGCGATATTTCTTTGTTGGATTTTCCCGATTTAATAAGGTGGGCTACATGAATTTCCGTAGGGGTTAAATTGATCAGTTTATCTGATAATTTTTTTGAAAACGGGGAAAGGATATTTTTTAAACGCAATTCCAGAATCTGGATTATTTCTCGCTGATCTTCCTGTGTCAGGGTGTTTTTCAGATTTTGAATAATAGGGGTAAGCACTATTTGATAGTTGGCGAATATATTTTGTCCAATTTCCTCTTTATCCAGTTCTCTTCTTTTCAGCAGCACTTTCAATGCGGCATTCATCTCTTTCAGTTCAGCAGCCTTTTGTTCTAATTTCAGCTCGGTTTGCCTGTGCGCAGTAATGTCGATCTGATATTCTAAGACCCGGCAGAGTTGTCCGTTAGGCTCAAATATCGGGAATGCATATGTTTCCATGTTCAGCTGATTTCCCTGATCATCGTAATGTAACAGTTCTCCAATAAAGGGTTTGCCCGTTCGCTTGATTTCCTGAACCGGGCATGGATGATCATCATCGGTACAAGGCGTGCTCCGATGGTGGGCGACCGCATGGCATTTGAGCCCTATAACCTTTTCCCCGCCGTAAGCATTATTGGCCAGTTCAATGGTATAGTCGCTTGCGTTTATCACGACAAACGGGTTTGTTATCGAATTAATGGTTGTTCTCAGGAACATCTCACTGTGCTTCACTGCCTCTGTCAATCGGACTCGCTCTATAATACGCCCCAATCTTTCCGATATAGTATTCAGCAAACAAGACTCTTCTATCAAAAATGATCCTTCATTAAATGCCGGTCGATTCTCTGTGTAGCACACCGTCATCTGCCCCGCCTTCTTTCCCTGAATGACAATATCACTGGTCTGCATCCATTGCGTTTTCCTAAAACCCTTGGTCTGAAAGATCTGCCCTTCCAGCTCAATGCAAGCTTCCGCGATTCCGGGGAATTGCCACGCCTGGGGAATCATCAAAACTGTTGTTTTCAATACCTCGTTTAAACTGATCTCCGGTTTCTCCAACAGGTCGGAAAATCGGAATAAAAGATTCAGCTTCTTGATCCGTTCTTTTAATGCATACTCTAAACGTTTGGACTCGCTGATGTCAGTTAGCGTAACCTGGCAGACGGAAGATTGTCCGGCGTTCTTCGCAATCATAAAATCCAGCCGCGTCCAGAACAGCGATTTGTCATTTCTCAGCATTTGCAGTTCAATGGTCTGGGGTTGACCGGTTTCAAAAACGATTTTCCAGTGGCGGTGGTATCTAAGATAATCCTCACTTAAGATAAACTCAGAGATCGGCCTGTTGATCAGGTCTCTTCGGATCCGGCCGAGCAGGGTGACGGCAGTGAGATTGACATCCTGGATGAATCCTTTTTCATTAACAACACAATAGCCCACCGGTGCGAGATTATAAAGGTCGAAATAACGTTTGCGGGAGAGCTCCAGTTCCTCTTGGGCCGCACAGAGTTCATCATTTTGCATTTGCAGCTCAATCTTGTGTACCTCCAGTTCGTGAATCAGTTCACCGATTTCTTCGCGTGACAAGGTTGTAAAATCGTCCGGCAAGGCCCCTGTTTCTTGTTTAATTTTTTTTTCAGCCCGGCGTCTAAGTTCAGAGGCGCTATCGGGTTGGTTATCCTTGTTATTCAAAATGTATCCCTGGTACGGTAGGGTATGATGCGCATGTTGAACCATCTCCCTTCATCGGTTTGCACTTCGGTTTCAACGGGTGTCAAATACTGCAGGACCTTTTCCAGATCTCTAATCATGTTGTCGTATTTCAGGTTACTGGCAACATGCCGGATAGGCCTGCCGATATCTGTGGGAATGAGGTTGACTATCATCGTGGCTTCAGGTGTAAACCGCCGAACCTGCATGTTATTGTCCACAAAAATATTCTGGATTTCCTCATTGGTTGATTTGAGCTCTTCATTTGACGATTCCAGCTCTTTGATAGTTGTCTGATGACTTTCCCTGGTTGTCTGCAGCTTCCGTTCCAATTCAGCAATGCGCGTTGACGCAAGCGAGGAGTCATCTTTACCGGCGTGGTCCCCTGTTTCGTCCATGGATTCGGATTCGATATCCTCAAAAACCACAAGTAACCGTCCGGCAAGCTCATCGGGTTTCTTTAAAGGGCAAACATGCAGATTGATCAGTTGATAATTTCCGTTGGTCTTTACAGACAGTCTTTTCTTGGTTGCTTTAGCAGCCGATGATCGGGCAACCCTAAGGGTGGCTGACAGTTCTATGTGCAGTCCCTCACGCACCATATCCAGAATGTTGTTGGTGACAGGGCCGCTCGGTGTCTCAAGGTATTTACCGGTCCGGCCGTGTATATTTATAATGTCGCCATCGGGAAAACGGCGGGTCCTTGATAACATTCTGGACGGAAAAGACCACACAATCCCGAATTTCCTTTCGTATACGGTAAAAATCTCCCTCTTGAATGAAGAAACGATTCACACGCTCCTCGCCCAGATCCGCTTTGATACTGCACGGATAGACACCTTGACGGGCTTTGCTGATGGCCCGGTTGTCAATATGCGTACCAAATATTTGCAGGTTTATCCGGTTTGAAGTCTTGTCAAGGACCTCTTTAAAAGCCATCCTGCTTGTTGGCGGAACCTTTGTAAAAAATGCCTTTAATGCTTCCAACCCCCCGGCGGACGCCCTCAATCCCACAACAGGAAATGATTTTAGTGTTGATTTTGTTTCAATACTGCCGGTTGCTTTTTCCCCTAGGTTTCATGACTTTTTGATTTCGATTGCGACAATTGGGTTTTTATCCCTTTCTTTTTAGGCCCTGTAACCTATTTTAGCACTTCACACTTCACTATACCAAAATTATAGGACGGCACAATATTTTTCCGGCCACGGAAGTTTAAAATAAAAAGGGATCTCTATCACGGATAGGTTTGTCCGAACCCGAGAGCAGGAATCGCGCATCTACTTCTCAACTGTCCGATACCAGGCTATAGTTGCTCCGAAACCGGTTTGAATAATTGATCAAGGTGGGGCCGCCCGGGTCAGAACGCCCTTCTTCCGGCCCGGGTCGTATTTACACCAATGTTGCGTATAGGCGGTAATAATCTATTTAACAGCGATTTGAATCTGTTTTGGTTTTGATTTTTCTGTTTTCGGTAGGTGAAGCGTCAATACCCCACCCTCAAACTGGGCGTCAACCTGTTCTTCCGTCACATTGTCCGGCAGGGAAAACTGCTCAGGAACTTACCGTAATGCCGCTCGATTCTGTGGTATTTAGTGTTTTTTTTCCTCTTTTTTATGTTTCCGTTCACCGCTGATATTGAGTACGCCGTTATCAATGGTGATCTTGATATCCTCCCGTTTGATTTCGGGGATCTCCATCTTGATGGTAAACTCCGAATCAGTCTCGGCAATGTCCGCACGGGGAGCCCAGTCCCCGGACGCTAAAAGTTCCTGGGTGCCGATTGAAGGTTGGTTCAAATGCGTAAGGTACTTGCTGAAAATATTATCGATTTCCCGAAACGGGCCCCATTTGGTCAATTTCATATCTTGTCTCGTTTTTTTTCATCCGCAGTTCACAGACCTGTCGTGTTTTTAAAGTGTCGAGGTCTTTCAAATGCTGGTAGTAGATAATATGGTCTTTTAAAACAATATAATCCGTTATGTGTTTATCCAGAAGAGATGAGCTTTCCATCGACAGCATATCTGCAATGGTTATATTGGCAGGCATTATAATTCCGTTTAAATCAATGGTAAAATCACCAACCGGTGTTGTGTCATAGAGTCGCGTATAGTATATCTTTGATGTCATAAGCTCCAGTTGGGATCGGAGTAGTTCTTTATTCTGCATCTCCAGTTCAATTCTCAGAGTTTGAAGATTCTGAATGAGTTTAAGCCTGTCTTCTGAATCAGCAAGTGGCGTGGCAAAATTCGGACTCGTCATTAATAATTCTTCTTTCAACGATAATTGGTTGAAATTTTTAACGCTTTTGCGGCAAGGTCATCCGGCTTCTGACCAGGCATATGACTTGCGATGCGGCTTCTTGAAGAGTGTTTCATGTTTTTCCCTCTGTTACGAAATTAAACCAAGAAATAATCGGGCGTATTCTTTGAACCCTTTTTGCTTGTCCTGCATGTGCATGCAGTTTATCGCCAGAGGTGTCGTAGACGCAGACTTCCATGCTTTTATAGGCCTTGCATTTTTACGAGTAAAAATGGCTGTTTTAACGAGAAAATTGATGTCACCGATAACCGGTTGAAAATAAATAAAACCATCTTTGACAGTAACGTGCATTTTCAATCCCTGCGTTTTTACCATTTCCCATGCGATGTAAGGCGTTAGATAATAATTGATATTTTTATTTAAAAATTGAATCTGGTGGTTTTCAATTCCATTTAGTTGAAAGCTTTCAATCATTACATCCTGTCCCAAAATTGGATCAAAGGCAGCCATACCGCCTTTTTGCGGCGAATCCGGATTATTGGGAACCACCTCCATCAACATATTATAATGCTCATTATTTTTTTTCAGTGCCAGTGCCAGTGCTTCATGGTCAATAGAGCCGGTTAAATAATCAAGATCTTCGATATTATAAGATATCTTGATTTCCATATTCTTTAATATATCGCCAAATTGATCACAGGTCAGATAGTTGCGGTTTTGGTTTTCCGTCATGTGGAAAATTTGGTTAAACATGGTTTGTTGAATGGCGATGTGACCATGATTATGAAGCCGTTTGGGTGTATGACGGTCATAAAAAACCTCTTTGTTTTTCAGATTTATTCCATGATACGATTCCTGAATCATGAACAAAACATTCTGTCTTGCAAACCCATAAAATTTATTAGTGATGAACTCATCAATGATGATGTCCGCCGTGGATTCATTTAAAATGATCAGCATGGTTTGTTTTGAAAGAACTTCCTGGGGGTCATACCCAAAACGTTTTGACAACATATAAAGATCATAGGCGTATTGGAGCATATGCCTAACCCCCAGCGACAGGGGCAAAAGGTCCAATGGATTACAACAGGGATACATCCGGATAAGGCTTTCTGAAGTCATGGTACCTTCGCCTTTTTCCTGGTTGATGAGTGCAGCGATCTTATCAATCGAGAGATCTTTTTGCACATTGATTAAGAATTTTGTTCCTAATTTTAATCGTGTCGCCTCCCCGGCTGCGAAATGTTCAGCAAAGACCTTACCCTCTATGAGACATTTAATCGCTTTGATATAATCCCCTTTAGTGAGTGTTTTATCATCCAGCTCAATAAGATTCTTTGGATTCTCCAATGCGTCGATATGTTCATAAGCATTGATATTGGCAAGATCATTTTCAAAGTCAGATATATTATCGTAGTCCTTGAGTTTATAACTTGCAGCTTCAAGACAACTATCTATATAACTTAAATGATCCGGAAACAGAGAAAAATATAAGTTGGATTTATCTAACACCGATTGATTCATTATTACTCCTTGCTGTTTTTTTATGAGAACGTCGGGGTAAGTTACCCAAGTCTTTCAAGCTTTGTTGTGGACTATGCCTGGCAGTTCATATGTCAGGTCAGCCCATGGCTGTTTAAAGAATTATGAGATATTGATTCTTCAAAAATGATTCAAAATATGACGTTTCCGATGTAAGAGGCTTTCAGGGTCTACAAGAAAAAGGTTCGTCTGCAAGTTTTTCAATAAAAAAATAGGGGAATTTTAATTACAAGTCAATACGATGGAAAACCATAAAAAAACATATAAATCGACTATTAAAAATAGGTGATTATTTGAAAGCAACAGGAAGGCAGGAAGGTACCACCAACATTTGTGCAACCAAGTGTCTTTTGATGTAGCCATGTCGTACGAATAAGCTGCCTGCGATATCTCCTTTTAAATTAGGGCAACTGTATACTTGAGTTTTCTGATTTTTTATCTTGATAATTTGAAAAACTTCAATTTTCCATTTGTCAAGCCGCGACTTTTAGTTCACAGGGCAAACGCATTTAAATTGTATTGACTCCAAGCACTTTTATGAGGTAAGAATTATCCCATCCTGCTTGCAGGTGTTTGACATTTACGCTCTTTTTCATACTGTTTTCCTGCTTCAACAGGTTTGTGGCAATGTGGCGTACCATTGCAAAATTTTCAGCTGCATTACCGGCTTGCTTTCGACACTCATCCTCCCTGAACGCGACATCAAGCACCCAATGCAATTTATTTTCGATTCCCCAGTGTGCTCATACTCTTAAAGAGCTTTGTCCCCTATCCAGTCGGTTTGAAAATTGTGGCTCACAGCCCATTTTTTTTGAAATCCAAGTGTTGTGAACAAAAGGTTAGGCAGAAAGAGTAATTTGAATGACGGTTTCATCCATGAAGGAGGGTTATCATGCCTATTTTTGAATATACGTGTAAAAAATGTGGGAAAGAGTTTGAGAGAGTTGTTTTTTCAGGTGAAGAAAAAGAGATCATTTGTCCTGAATGCAAAAGCAAGGATGTAAAGAAAAATATGAGTGCATCCACTTTTATGGGCGCCAGCATGGGCTCCTGTGCAACGCCTTTCCCCAATGGCCCTTCATGAGCGCAGTAAATGAATCTTCAGTTTGAAGATTAAAGAGAGTCATGATAACAGGGGAGAGGGCATAGCCGCTCCCCCTTAGGCTCAGTGGTCCCTTGAGTATTTGTGGTACTTTCTTCGCAGAATTTGTTTTCAAAATGCCCCTGCAAGAGCAGCACAATAGTCAGAAATCCTCAATCGTCAGGATCATGAAAATATATTCACCATCATTAATATTGATGGTCAGATTCGCACCTCTTACCTGGGCATAATAAATCCAAGCAGGTATCTTTTGTGTGCCGCATTCACGGGTTGGATAAAATTCGCCCGTCTTCCCATTTTTCCAGGACAGAATCATGCAATTTTTGTATTTTTTTAGTGCAATTTTTTTTGCTAAATCTTTCGCCTGTTGAAGATTAAGTTCGGGATCATCTATTGTTTCTTCTATCACTTCATGAACAGCATTGCCTATGTCAGAAAAAATTTGTGTCATTTTATTATCCATTCTATATTGCGGTCAAATTACGGACGGTGAATTACATGATCTGCCAACCTGATCTGCCATTGCCGACATTAAGGCCCTGGTGCCGGGTCCGGGCATGCCTGTTCCGATAATATGGTCATCCACCTGGATTACAGGGACGATACCTTTGTTGGTTCCGGTGATGAACAGTTCAGAGGCAGACAGCAGGGTGTCCAGGGAAAGGTCCTGTTCAGATACGGGAAACAGCTTTTCCCCAAGTGCCAGAACGGTTTTTCGGGTAATGCCCTTGAGCACCCCTTTTTCAGGTGTGACCAAGGTGCCGTCAACCAGGGCAAACAGATTACTGGTGGTGCCTTCGAGAACCATTTTGTCCGGGGTCATATACAACGCCTCCACAGCGCCTTGTGCCTTTGCCTTTTTCAAGGCTAAAACAGCAGGGATGTAATTGGTGGCCTTGGCATCGGCGATCGAACGCTGCTGGACAAAGGTGATCACCTTTACGCCTTTTGTATACCACTGGGCAGGCAGGGCCGGGATATCAGTTACCAGAACAATGAGTCTGGGATTATCCGCCGGGCTGAAAAAATCAGGGCTGGATCCACCCGTCACAAGGATGCGGATATTGGCCTCATCCATAGGGGCGTTTTTTTCAAGTACTTCAAAAACGATTTTCTTGATTTCCGCTTTGGTCCATACCGGTGTAAGGCCAACTTTTTCAGCCGATGACAAAAGCCGGTCAATATGCGCATCAAGACAGTAGGGATGGCCTCCGATGGTTTTGATGATGTCGCAAACTGCATAGCCCCTGAGCACAGCCAGATCATCCACGGGAATCACCGCCTTGTCCCAGGGCAAAAATTTTCCGTCCACATAAACTGTTTTCAATGAAAAAGCCCTTTGTAAAATTGAAAAATAGAGCCAGGTATAGTAAAAATTAAATTTAATATAAGCACCCCCCGGGCAGTTTCAATTGGAAAACGAAAATAGTGCCGGGGTGGAAAACAAGTATTTTGGGTTTCAAGGAGAAAGATAGCATGGGATTCATTGCAGGCATTCAATACAATATTAGGGGGGTTGCCCTGGCGTTAAAAACACCGTCGCTTTTGATGCTCGGACTGATAAGATTTGCAGTGGTTTTGTTGTTGGCCCTTGTTTTGTCGGGCATGGTGCTTTACTGGCACAATGACATTTTTTCCATGATATGGCAGATGCCCGAGTCCCGGTGGTTGATCTGGCTGTGGCACATAGTGTCCTGGATTTTGACATTTACTCTGATGGCATTTTCCATGCTGATCTCCTATCTGATTTCCCAGATTTTTTTCTGTGTTTTCATCATGGATTATATGTCCCGGATCACAGAACGCATGGTACTTGGACAGGAAGCCCCGGGTGCCCACACATCCATATTCGGTTTGTTTTTGTATCTGATTCGTCAGGAAATTCCTAGAGCCGTGGTGCCCGTACTGATATCGGTTACACTGATGATTATCGGGCTGTTTACCCCTGTAAGCCTTGTCATCATTGGTCTCTCAGCGGTGGTGGCAGGTATTTTTCTGGCTTGGGACAATACGGACCTTGTCCCTGCCAGACGCATGGTGCCGTTTAGGGAGCGATTTGCATTCCTAAGAAAAAACCTGTTTTTTCACATCGGGTTCGGCCTTTTGTTTCTTGTGCCCTGGCTCAACATCCTTTTCCTTTCATTTGCACCGGTCGGCGCTACCTTATATTATATAGAGAAAGAAAGAAAAAAACATGGCCTTGGATTTGATTTGTAAAAAAACAGACCGGCAAACACAGGAAAAAAGTAGCCCGGAAGTGCAACCGGACATAGAGCCGGTTATTTTGTGCAAAAACTGTAATGCATTTGTTACAAAACCTGAATTTGCCGTTCGTACGGGAGAGGGGTTTGCCCAAACCTTTGCCAATCCATCCGGACATGTATTTGAGATCGGATGTTTTGCCCAAGCGCCCGGTTGTTCCCAAGGATCGGAGCGATCCAGCGACTTTACATGGTATCCGGGATATGACTGGTGCATTGGCATATGCCGTAGCTGTACTTTCCATCTCGGATGGATTTTTCTGCCTGTCCGACAAGGCACGGGTTCAAAATTTTACGGCCTGATTCTGGACCATCTTATTTTTCCATAATAAGTAATCATTTTACATGTGATTTATTATCTGCTATAGAATCTTTGGTTAAATAAAATATAGGTAGATAGCAGTTCCACCGTGCCTTGAGGGTACCTAATTTTGACTGCTCAATGCCAGATCGAGCAGCATTAAATAAGATAGGGATATTGGCTATGAGTTTTCGAAAAAAACTTGTTCTCAAGAATTTTGCTGTTCCGATAATTTCTTTGGAAGATATCAATACTCCTTTTTGTGATACCCGCAGCCGACAATTTTATGACCATTTCGCTGTCACACCGTTGTTATACAGATACACAGCTGTTTACAGCGCTGTACAGAAGGGTATTGGCACAATCCGTTGATGATCTAGGCAAGAAAGCATCCATTGCCTGTTTTTGTATCTGATACACGTTTACAGGAGATGGATACACATGGATATTAACTGATAACGTTAAGGTTACACATGCAAAAAATTAAACAAGACGAAAAACGCGTGCTCGTCATTGGCGGTGGCGTTGGCGGCATCAAGGCGGCCCTTGATCTTTCCGAGTCCCGGAAAAAGGTCCTGCTCATTGATTCCGACTATGCCATTGGTGGATTAATGACCCAGCTGGACCGCACTTTTCCAACCAACAATTGCGATTTGTGTACAGTTTCTCCCCATCTGTCCGCAACAACAAGGGAAAAGTTTCTTCAGGTCAGCCCGATGACAGAGCTAACCAGCCTGTCCGGAGAGGCCGGTGATTTTACGGCCACATTAAAAACCGCTCCCCGGTTCATTGACATTGACAAATGTACAGCTTGCGGGGAATGTTTGAAAAAATTTCCAGAAGCCGTCCGCTTTACCCCGGGACTTGACCCAAGGGCGCCTACCTGTATGCGGTATCCCCAGGCCACACCCTATGCTTATTCCATTGATATGGAAAAGATAGATGATGTGGAGGCGCTTAAGGGAGTTTGTAAGGCCGGGGCTATCATAGCCGATGACAGTGAACAGGAAATCCAGATTAAGGTCGCATCCGTTGTCTTAAGTGTGGGTGCAGAGCTGTTCGATCCGAGTGTGTTGGATAATTTCGGGGGCGGAAAATTTGCCAATGTGGTTACCGGCCTTGAATATGAACGGATTATGTCTGCATCCGGGCCTTACCAGGGCAATCTGGTGAAAAAATCAGACCAGCAGCCGCCGAAAAAAGTGGCCTGGATCCAGTGTGTCGGCTCCAGGGGCATTAACCGGCACGATGTTTCTTACTGTTCTAGCGTATGCTGCATGTATGCCCTTAAAGAGGCCATGGTCACCAAAGAGCGTTTTGGTAAGGACATTGAAACCACCATCTTCTTTATGGATATGCGGACTTTTGGCAAGGACTATGAGCCTTACTATAATCGCGCCAAAGAAGATTTCGGCATTCGTTTAATCCGTTGCAAGCCACATACCATCATTGAACTGCCGGATAAATCGCTTCAGATCACCTATGCCAAAGAAGAACTGTCAGCCATGATAAAAGAAGATTTTGACATGGTTGTACTCTCTACCGGTTTCAGGCCTACCCAGAAAACCATTGATCTGGCCGGAACGCTTGGCATTGACTTGAACGAACACAATTTTGCAAAAGCCGGCACCATGGATCCTGTGACCACCTCTAAAGACGGTGTATATGTTTGTGGTGTTTTTGAAAGCCCCAAAGATATTCCCGAAACCCTGGTTCAGGCATCTGCTGCGGCTTCCTTGGCAGGTGCGGCTATAGAGAGTGAGGAATGCGTTGAAGATGCAAGTCCGTATCCGCCCCAAAGAGATGTTGACGGTGAAGATCCTAAAATTGGTGTCTTTATTGTTGACTGTGACGGGGAAATCGGTCAGGCCATGGATATCAATAAAATCCTGGAAAATGCGAAAAGCAACCCTGACGTGGCAGTGGCAGAAGCGTTTAAACTCAGCTGTTCCTTTGAGGCTATGGAAAAGATTGAAAACCTGATCAAGGAACAAGCACTGAACCGTGTGGTTATTGGTTCCGGTTCCCCAAGGGTTCAGGAGATCATGTTCCAGGATATGCTCAGACGCGCAGGGCTCAACCCCTACCTGCTTGAGCTTGTCAATTTGAGAGATCAGGCTGCCTGGGCGCACAATGACGCTCCGGCCAAAGCCCTTGAAAAAGCCTTCCAGCTGGTTCAGGTCGGTATATCCGGTGTCAGAAAAGCCAAAGCTCTGCCTGAAAATATACTCCCCACAAGCCAGAACGCCCTTGTTGTGGGCGGCGGAGTAACCGGTATGACGTCTGCCCTTGAACTGGCTGACCAGGGTACTTTTACCTACTTGGTGGAAAAAGCCCCGGTACTTGGCGGTCAGGCCCTGAACCTGTCCAAAACCATCGAAGGTGATGATGTGGCAGCCTTTGTCAAGGATCTTGTGAGCAAGGTGTCTGCCAATGAAAATATCAAGGTGTTCACTGATGCTGTCGTTGCAGAGCACAACGGCGTGCCCGGTCGTTTTACCACCGGCATTAAAACCTCAGCTGATGCGTATGAACAGATTGATCACGGGGTCACCATCCTTGCCACAGGCGCAACACCCAACCGTCCTGCCGTGTATGGCCTCGGTGAGTTTGATAAGGTTATGACCCAGCTTGATCTTGACAGCATCCTTGAAAACGATGAGAGCAAAATCAAGGCCATGGAACAGGTGGTTATGATTCAGTGTGCCGGTTCCAGGGAAGCGGACAACCCCAACTGCTCAAGGCTCTGTTGCCAGGCAGCCGTTAAAAACGCCCTGCGTCTTCTGGAAGTCAATCCTGACATTAATGTTTTTGTACTTTACAGGGATATCCGTACTTACGGATTCCAGGAAGATTATTACAAAACAGCCCGGGATAAAGGTGTGAAGTTCATTCGTTTTGATCTTGATCACCGTCCCGTTGTCCGGGAAGAAGCAGGCAAGACCATTGTCCGTACCCATGATTTTGTTCTGGGGCAGGATATTGATATTGAAGCTGACTGCGTGGCTTTAAGTACCGGTCTGGTTGCCAATTCTGATACCAACAAAGAACTTGCACGTCTGTTTAATCTTCCTAAGACTGAAGACGGCTTTTTCTTAGAAGACCATGTGAAACTCAAACCCGTTGACATGGCCCTTCGCGGGTTCTTTGTGGCTGGTACGGCCCACTCTCCCAAGGTGATTCGTGAAAGCATCACCCAGGCCCATGCCGTTGCAGGCAGAGCCAGAACCATGTTGGCCAATAAAGAGATTACCCTAGGGGCTGCCTATGCCACGGTAGATCCGATTAAGTGTGCCGTCTGTCTGATCTGTGTCAGAGTCTGTCCTTTTAATGTTCCTTTTATCAATAATGAACGGCATTCAGAAATTAGTCCGGCCAAGTGTCACGGTTGCGGCATCTGTGTTGCCGAGTGTCCGGCCAAAGCCATTCAGTTAAGGGGCTGGGAAGATGACCAGATGCTGGCTAAACTTGATGGTTTATTTGAGAGGTATAACTAATGAGCAATTTTGAACCTGAAATCGTTGCCTTCTGCTGTCATTATTGTGCATATACCGCAGCAGATATGGCCGGCACCAGGCGGATTTCATATCCGTCCAATGTAAAAATCATACGGGTGCCCTGCACCGGTAAAGTGGACGCCATTCACCTGATGAAAGCCCTTGAAAAAGGCGCTGACGGTGTATATGTGGCAGGCTGTCTGGAAGGGGATTGCCATTTTAAAAACGGCAATATTCGTGCAGCGGCCCACGTGGAAAAAATTAAAAAAACCCTGGAAGATCTGGGGTGGGAACCCGAACGTGTGGCCATGATGAATTTTTCCGCAGCTATGGGTGAAAAATTTGCCCAGGCCGCCGAAGAATTTACAGAAAAAATTAAAGCCCTAGGGCCAAGCCCAGCCAGTCAGGCAACAAGTCAGGCCGTTTAAGAAAAGTGGCCGATGCAATTTTTGGATTTGTTGCATACACTTGTCTTGTCTAACATAATGAAAGAGATTTAATGGGTTATTTTTTATATAAAAATTTTGGAGATTAAAACATGATAACAGCAGAACAAAAACCCCTGCAGGAAATTCTCGGGTACATTGCGCCCTATGAAAAAATACTTGTGGTCGGCTGTAACGAATGTGTTACCGTTTGTGCAGCAGGCGGCAGAAAAGAGGTGGGGCTTCTGTCTTCCGCCATTCGCCTGAACAGTGCCAAAGCGGGCAAAAAGATCGAAGTTCTGGAACACACCCTGGAACGCCAATGTGACCCGGAATATGTTGACCAGCTCGCGGAATTCACCGGCCAAGTGGACGCCATTGTTTCCCTGGCCTGTGGATGCGGGGTTCAGACCGTTGCTGCCCAGTATCCGATTCCGGTTTTTCCGGGTGTCAATACCACGTTCATGGGCGCGTCCGAAAGCCAGGGCATCTGGGTTGAGCGCTGTATGGGTTGTGGTGACTGCATGCTGGGGATCACCGGCGGCATCTGTCCTGTTGCACGATGTGCAAAAAGCATAATGAACGGCCCCTGCGGTGGCTCGCGCAACGGGAAATGTGAGATCAGCCCGGATGTGGATTGTGCATGGCAATTGATCTGGAATCGCCTGGTTGAACTGGGTCTCCAGGATCGGTATGAAGAACTGGTTGCGGCAAAGGATTGGCGGCCTGCCGGAGGCGGCGGTCCTAGAAAAATTATCAGGGAGGACTTGGCGTCATCCAAAATTATCACGGAGGACAATGCATAATGAAAACTGAAAGCAGACTGGAAAAAGTACTGGCCTCAGGCCAGTTGGCAGTAACCTCTGAAGTGGGTCCTCCCAGAGGCTGCAATGTTGATGTTATCAAAGAAAAAGCCAACATGATCAAAGATTATGTAGACGGCATCAACATTACAGACAATCAGACCGCCATGGTTCGGATGTCCTCCATTGCCGGCGGCATCGTTATTAAACAAATGGGACTTGACCCCATTATCCAAATGGTATCCCGGGACAGAAACCGTCTTGCCATGCAGTCTGACATCCTTGGTGCTTATGCCCTTGGTTGCAACACCATGCTTTGCCTCTCCGGAGATCATCCTCAGTTTGGCGACCACCCCATGGCAAAACCCGTGTATGACATTGACTCCATAAACATGATTAAAATGGTCAAAGATATGCGGGATGAAGGCAAGTTCCAGGGGGGAGCAGATATCACGGAACCGCCCAAAATGTTCATTGGTGCGGCTGCCAACCCCTTTGCCGATCCCTTTGAACTGCGTGTTATGCGCCTGGCCAAGAAAGTGGCTGCCGGCGTGGATTTCATTCAGACCCAGTGTATCTTTAACACAGCTAAGTTTGAAGAGTGGATGAAACAGGTGGTTGATCGTGGCCTGGATGAAAAAGTGGCTATCCTTGCCGGTATCACGCCTATGAAATCCCTTGGTATGGCCAAATACATGAAGAGCAAGGTACCCGGTATGGATATACCTGATGAGGTTATCGACCGTCTTGCCGGTGTGGATAAAGAAAAACAAGCCGAAGAAGGCATCAAGATGGCTATTGAGCAGATGCAACGCCTCAAGGAATGCAAAGGCGTAAAAGGTTTCCATATTATGGCCATTGAATGGGAACAAAAGGTTCCTGAGCTGGTCAAAGGTGCGGGGCTTTACCCCAGACCTGAGGTTTAACCACAACATACTGGTGTAGCTGTTTTTGCCGATACAAGGTAGATCCGCTATATAGATTTATAAAATAAAAACAGACCGGGCAGAATTTATTGTCCGGTCTGTTTTTTATTTTATATGAATATGGTATTTATATATCATATGAAAAAAGGTTTATATAAAACAATAGATATAGTTCAAGGAGTTGTTTTTTAATGGAAAGCCAGGATTTTTGGAACGTTCACTCTCTTACATTAATTGAAATGGCCTACGAATCAAGTTCCAGAGAGCGGATTGACAATCCGGATGGATATGGAACCCGGACTGGGGTATGTGGAGACACTGTAGAGTTCTTTATCATGGTTGACGACAATAATTGCCTTAGTTCTATTTCCTTTGACTTCAACGGCTGCGTATATACGGCAGCATGTTGCAATACAGTGGTACACCTGGCCCAGGGGCATTCCGTTGATAATGTTTGGAATATTACTGACGATATGGTGAAAGCCTATCTTCAGACCTTGCCTGAAGACCATTATCATTGCGCCGAACTTTGTGTTGGTGCTTTTTATCTGGCATTGACCGACTACCAGAATAAAAGATCAATGAAAAAAAGTTGTAAACAGGTTTAATTTTTTCTTTGTAGCATCTCGTAATAGCGCTTTATCAAGCAATAATATGTGAAACTGCATTCAGGCACCATAATGTTTCAGATAAACATTATGGTGTTTGAGTATTTGACAATCATAAAACTATTATTAACATAGAAACCATATAAAAATTCGGGAGATTGCATATGGCCAAAAAAATGACCATTTCTGATGCCGTTGAGGTGTTTGATTTATATGACCTGTATGAAGAAATTATTGACGCTTATGAAGCCGATTTCTATACCCGGTCCGAGATGGAAGCCGATCTTAGGGACCTGATTGAAGAACACGATGAAATCTATGAGTTTTCCGCAGATGAGGATGACGGTTATGCTGAAAGCTTTGAACGTAATCTCAAAGAGGCCATTAGTATGATTTTCGATGATCACGGGCTTGATCTCGATCTTGATGATCAGTTCATGGATGAGGATGATATTGATGTGTATGATGATGAACCCATGGTCGGCACTCCTGTTCGGGATGAAGATGAAGATGAAGATGCTTTTGGGGAAGACGAAGATGAAATGTTTTAAGATAAAGGACTGAGTGTTTGGATATTCAACAGTTTAAATACGGTGCAGACAATCTGGGTTACCTGATTTACAGCGAAAAATTCTGCATTGCCATCGACCCTGGGGCCCCGGATGACATGGCAAAATTTGCCATAGAAAAAAACATTCCCATTGACATTGTCACCAATACCCACAACCATGCCGACCACACTAAGGGAAACAGTGCCCTTTTAAAGAAAACTAACGCGCGTTTTATTGACTGTACAACGCTTTCACAGGGACAGGTTCTTGACCTTAAAGATGCAACCGGACTTGAGGTCATGCTGACCCCCGGGCATACCATGGATTCCCTTTGTTTCAAAGGAGATGGGTTTATTGTAACCGGTGATACGTTATTCAACGCCACGGTCGGCAATTGTTTTTCAGGGGATCTTGAATCTTTTTTTAATTCTTTAAAGCAGTTGATGGCCCTGCCCGGCAATACTCTGGTTTATGCCGGACACGATTATGTTCTTCAGTCTTTAAAGTATGCCAAAATTATTGAACCGAATAACCCGAATTTGAACGGGTATGCGGCTGCATATAATCCGGATCATGTTGTTTCCCGTCTGTCTGAAGAACTTAAGGTAAACCCCTATCTGCGTTTTAATACCTCATCCATGATTGAACGGCTTAAAGAAAAAAATTTGCCAAGAGAAACTCAATTCCAAAGATTTTCTTCTGTTATGGAAGTATTCTAACTATTCGGTTAAAAAATTGCTTGATAAAAATAAAAAGCCGACAGCCTGTCATTCTGATCCGGGTTTTGCTCTGGGGCGACATATTACCATTGAATATTACGATTGCGCATCCGACGTCCTGCTTGACAAGAACGGGGTAGAATCAATCCTGCTTAGGGCTGCCCGGGAAAGCGGGGCAAAAATTGTCAGCAGTTCCTTTCATCAGTTTGAACCCCAGGGAGTCTCCGGGGTCGTGATTATTGCAGAATCTCATTTTACGGTTCATGCCTGGCCTGAGCATAATTATGCAGCAGTAGATATTTTTACATGTGCTGATAATATTGATCTGGATACAGCCATTCATTCCATCAAAGTACAATTTTCATCCCAGCGGTTCTTTATCTCTTCGGATCAAAACAGGGGGATACTGCAGCCTATGCTCGGAAGCTGTATGGCAAACAGTGATGAAAAGGTGATGGATAGGAGAACACTTCCCATGGCCTGGAAAAAAGTGTGTGAAAACACAAATCCCTGGGGAATGTCCACATCCGTTGATGTATATGACTGCAGTTCTGATATGATAAAAGATCCGGACTGTATAAAAAAAATTGTCAGCAGGCTGTGTGAAAAGCTTGGTATTGTTGACACGGAAAATATATCTTCGGTTCATTATGATGAAACCGAAACGGCTGCCGGTTTCTCCATGACACGATCCATTCAAACCTCCGGGATATCGGGGTATTTTGCCCATGCAACCCATACCGCATATCTGGATATTTTTTCCTGTAATACATATGAGCCCCGTGAATTGGCAGAATTTGCTCTGTCATATTTTGGGGGTAGCCACTACAAGATGCGGGTGGCTTTAAGACAATAGATTGGGAATCGATAGGCTGTTACGGAATAGATAAATGACAAATTCAGGCAATATACATAAAGGCTGGTTTTCAGAAATTTGCCCCATGTGGGAGGGCATTGCCGTTTCCTTGAAGGTGGAAAAGCTTCTTTACAGTAAAAAAAGCAGGTTTCAGCAAATTGACCTTTATCAGACCCGTTCCCACGGCCGGATGCTGGTGCTTGACGGTATTATTCAGTTAACGGAACAAGATGAGTTCAGTTACCATGAAATGATGGCGCACCTGCCGCTGTTATCCCACCCAAACCCTGAACATGTGCTTGTTGTCGGTGGGGGAGACGGCGGTGTTTTGCGTGAGATTAATCGTCATGATGATGTCCGCTTTATTGATTTTTGTGAAATTGATCAAGAGGTTGTTAATGTTTCAAAACAATTTCTGCCATCCATAGCTTGTGGATTTAACGACCCCAGGGTTACTGTTCATATAAGAGACGGGGCCGCCTTTGTCCGGGAATGCTCTGGTTGTTATGATGTCATTATTGTTGATTCCTCGGACCCGGTTGGCCCTGGAGAAATTTTGTTTAAAAGTCAGTTCTACCGGGATTTAAAGCATGCGCTTAAGCCCGGTGGTCTGATTGCCACCCAGGGCGAAAACTTTTTCCTTCATCCGGACTGGGTTGAAAAACTGATGGGTGTTACAAGATCTTTGTTTCCCATATATGCCTATGCAAACATTATTGTCCCCACATATACCGGCGGTCACATCGGTATATGCATGGGATCTTTGGGCCCTAAACTTACGGCACCGGCACGTCCAGTGCCCCAAATGCTTCAATCTCAACTTAAATACTATAGCCCGGAGGTGCACCGTGCGGCCTTTGTGCTTCCCTATTTTGCAGAAAAAATACTGAAAGACAAAGGTGTATGAGGACAGAAAAGCTTGATGGGCTTGAGATAAAATTTGTGCGCACGGTGCCTGTGGATCAGCTTGGAGCCATCTACAAGGATGCCGGATGGTGGCAGGATAATTATAAAATATCAGACGAATTTTTGCGCCGAATTCCTGAACAATCGGCATTGTTTGCAGGAGCCTTTTTGGAAAAAAAAATAATTGGAATGGGAAGAGCCCTTTCCGATCTTTGTAGTGATGCTTATATTCAGGATATAGCTGTATTGTCAGCCTACCGGAAATTTGGCATCGGTACCCTGATTGTCACTTTTCTGATCCAGGAACTTAAAAGAAGGGGAGTGGACTGGATTGGATTGATCGGTGAGCCGGGAACTCGTTCATTTTATGAAAAAATCGGGTTCAGGCAGATGAAGGATCACATCCCCTTTAAACTTGAATAACAGTTATGTAAAGGAAAAACCATGATATGTCATAACCATTCGGAAACCTGCAATACGCCACCAATCATCAGCAACAGTGCGGATGATCTGCAGACTGAACCAAATATACTTAAGCCCGGGAAATTTGATCTGGAGACCCGTCCCCTGATCCTTGATTTCCTGGGCCATTACCCGCCCTGCTCATGTGAGTACAGCTATGTTAATCTTTTTTGTTGGCAGAACCTGTACCGGTATTCATGGTTTTTTTATAAGGAAAACCTGGTGATTCATGACGATCGCAGCCGGGCCCTGTTCATGCCCATCGGAGAGGATTTGAAACCTGAAGAATTGTTTGATCTTTCAAAAAAGGCCATTGCCGCAGGACTGTCCGGAGACATCGGGCTGGTGCCTGAATCTTACGTGGATATATGGCAGGATCTGGATCGTTATTTCAGTATTACCTCTGACCGGGATGCGGCAGATTATGTTTACCTGACACAGGAGTTGGCAGAGTTAAAGGGCAATAAACTGCATAAGAAAAAAAATCTTATTGCCCAGTTTACGCGCATGTATCCAGATTACTCCATAGTCCCTATGAATGAGGGTAATTGCAAAGAGGTGATGCGTTTTGAAAAGCGTTTGCTTGAAGGCACGCCTTCAGTATCCAACTCCCTGGTGGAAGAGTCCGAAGCAATTGCCATGGCCTTCTCCCATTGGAAAGATTTGGGTTTAAACGGATTGATACTGATGGTAAAGGATGAAATTGTAGCGTTTGCTGTTTTCAGTCCCCTCTCCCCTGACACCTGGGATGTTCACTTTGAAAAATCAGATGTGACTTTCAAGGGTGCCGCCCAGATGATCAATAGTGAGACTGCTAAATTTCTGGAAGGGACTGCACGATATATCAATCGGGAACAGGATCTTGGAATACCGGGATTACGCCAGGCAAAACTGTCATATGTTCCCCATGCGTTGATTGAACCCTATTTTCTAGTGCCTAAACTGAATTTAAGATTCCATTAGGCGTGTGTGAAAGCCATCTTAAAAGAATATTTTGAGATGGTTTTTTTAAACAATAAAGTAAAATGTACGTGTTTTTTGGATGCAGGAATTATCCTTCATCTTGTTTAAAAAAATTTCCGGCTTTAATGAGATGGTGTTTAAAGTAAATATTGTCCAATGAGACGCGCTTCACCTTGCGCCCCCTGCCCGGTGCATGTATAAACTGACCTTTGCCGATGTAAATGCCTACGTGAACATCTCCCCGTCTTCTGGGTACTGAAAAAAAAACCAGATCTGCCGGTTTGATATTTTGCCGAGATACTGATGTGCAGTTTTTGAACTGGGCACTGGCTGTTCTTGGTACATGAATCCCGATTTTGGCGTGGGTATATACCACTAACCCAGAGCAGTCAAAACCCTTTGGAGAAACGCCGCCCCAGCGATAGGGCGTACCCACGGCAGTCATGGCTGCCTGGACAATACTCTGACGGGTGTCAGACAGGGGGCCGGATCTGTTATATTCGGGGTCATCAGATTGCCTTGGGAGGCCAGACTGATTCGTCCGGCCTCCTTTTTTAAGTTTGCCGCAGCCAAAGCAGATCAGCACGGCCAGAAAAAGGATCGCAATGGTGCGGATTAGGGAAGTAAACTTTGGCACAATGTAAAATGATCAATAGTTAGTAGTAAGATCATCCACCCTTGTCTGTGGGGTGGGGGTCGTTTTTATTCCAGACATGCCGGCTTATGCGATCGTGTCCAGTAGGGTTCCGGTTGTTTCATCATAGGTCTGAATCATTTTGGCGTTAGCATCAAACCCATTCTGGGCTTGAATCTGTACAATCATTTCCTCTGCAATGTTCGTATTGGATAATTCCTTTAACGAACCGTCATTTTTGAGAGGATCTTCAGCCAGAGTTGCTCTTACCTGGGTTTTGGAGATGAAAGTTTGTACCTGTCCGTTTTTTGCCTCAACATTATACGCTCTGTCCGCCTTGAACTCGTCCGACAGGGAGTTGGCTACATTATTTGAAGAAACCAATATTTGGTTTGAAAAAGCCTGTAAAGCTGAACCATTGTTTTGGACGGTCATCCCCATGATATTTACCTCCGGTTTGTATCAATTGGTATGCAAATAATATCAAAAAATTACCTTCATAACAATATACTTTTCTTTCAGACAGCGATATGAAATGAATTTTGGGTATCTTGATTGGGTCTATTCTGGTCAGACATGCTGCCTGTTTTGGCATACGCATCGGAAACCTGCTGCCGTGTATAGCCGGACACTGCTGTTTCCATCTGTCCGGCTTGCCCATTTGCTATAAGCTGTGTGATTTCAGCCATGGCTTTTGCCGCCTGGGATGCAGCGTTGGATGCTACTTTTAAATCCTGGGAGGATGGTTGGGCAGGGGCTAACGCTGCGGCACGCACCCGCCGCATTTTCTGTAATGTTGCCTCGGGGTCCCCAGGTTCGGAAGCTGTGTCAATACTGACCTCTCCGCCTACCGCATACTTTTTTCCGTCAGGGCCCTGCTGGTAGGAAAAGGTGGCACCAGAGGTGATATATTCTCCTCCGGCGGCAATATGGGCCATTTCGTGAGCCCGAACTTCAGCGTCAACTTTTTCAAGTTTTTCGATGAGTAGTTTTTCGTCCAAGGTAAGCCGCGACTCTGCATCTGCCTCTGACGGCTGACTTTTTTTCTGGGCGGCTTCATCTGTCTGGGTCTGAGAAACCGAACCAACTTGTTCCTCACCGTCGGACAGGGATCCTGCTTCGCTGATATCCGTATCCTGTGCCTGGGATTCGGACCTGGGGGACGAAGATCTCAGGGCAGATCCCCGTTCAAGGGCAGATTGATATGTATAATAGCTGTTTATTCCTGCAGCCTGAACATCCATAACGCTTCCCTTAAATTATATATACCTTTAATATACCAAATTAATTATGAAATTTCAAACGGCTATTTGAATGTACACCAGGTGATGGAATCGACGTTGACAAATGTCGGAAATGCGCGTATTTTAGAAGGATTCGTTATGGCGTTATTGTTGCGTTCTGCGTTACGCTGTGACAAGCCGGAAAATAAAAGCAGAGTACCAGTTGATTAGACGATTGTATAAAACAAAATTCTGCCGGTTTCAAGGAACTTTTTTATGAATCGACAATCTGAGGTGTCAAGGCAGACTAAGGAAACCCGGATAAATATCCGGCTGAATCTGGATGGACAGGGAAAAGCTGAGATTAGTACAGGCATTCCTTTTTTTGATCACATGCTTACAGCATTTACAGTGCATGGTTTTTTTGACCTTCTGATTTCAGCCACAGGCGATCTTGAGGTAGATTTTCATCATACCGTAGAAGATACGGGCCTTGTTCTAGGGCAGGCGATCCAGCAGGCATTGTCTGAAAAAGGAGGCATCCATCGGTTTGGTGATGCAAGTGTTCCCATGGATGAATCTCTGTCCCGGGTAACCATTGATTTGTCCAACCGGCCTTATCTTGTTTACAATATTCCCAACGATTTGAAATCCCGGGGGAATTTTGATGCGTATCTTGCCAGGGAGTTCTTCCAGGCAGTCTGTGTCAAAGGCGGATTTAATCTGCATATTAATGCCCTTTACGGTGAAAATGAACACCACGTACTTGAGTCCATATTCAAGGCGTTTGGACGGTCATTGCATACTGCGACCCGTCCGATTTCTCATATATCAGGCGCATTATCCACCAAGGGATGTTTATAGTCAACGGCACGATTGGTTGTTGACAGGTCGTATTCACTGCTTATTCTAATCTAATTTACATGAAGATTTGAAATTTTGGAGCCGGCTCTACCCAAAATGCTGATCCCTGAAGAAAAAATTGCAGAGATTTTAGCTGCGTCGGATATTTTTGATGTTGTTTCCGAGGCAGTTATTCTAAAAAAGTCAGGCAGGAATTTTTTTGGTTTATGCCCCTTTCATTCTGAAAAGTCGCCTTCTTTTTCCATTAATCCCGATAAGCAGATTTTTCATTGCTTTGGGTGCGGCGCCGGCGGTAATGTCCTCTCCTTTGTCATGAAATATCATGGGATCTCCTTTCCCGAAGCTGCAAGGATGCTGGCCAGAAAGTATAACATTGTCATTGAAACTCGAAAGATGAGTCCGCAACAGCGCAAAGCCGTTCATACCCGGGAATCTCTTTTCCGTCTTAATAAAAAGGTAATGCAGGCATATACAGGTTTCCTAAAGGACCCATCAAAGGGCAATTGCGCCAGGCGGTATCTTGAAGGGCGAGGAACTAGTAAACAGATTATTGAGCAGTTTCAACTGGGATGCTCCCCTGATGCCTGGGATGCCATTGTCAATGTATTAAAAAAAGAAAAAATTACTAAAGGGGTTGCGGTCAGTTCCGGCCTGGTGCTGGAAAAAAAACAGAAAAACGGGTTTTACGACAGATTTCGAAACCGGCTGATGTTTCCTATTTTTGACATCAACATGCAGGTGGCCGGATTCGGCGGCCGGGTCATGGATGACAGCATGCCCAAATACATGAACTCTCCTGAAACCCCCGTGTACAGCAAAGGCCGTATTCTTTACGGATTGCACGCGGCAAAACAGGCGTGCCGCAGGCTGGGTCAGGTATTTATTGTGGAAGGTTATTTTGATTTTCTTTCCCTTTATCAATACGGGATTGAAAATAGTGTGGCAAGTTTGGGCACGGCTCTGACCCGCGAGCATATCAGGATTCTTAAAGGCTATGCAACGACCATGATCCTGGTTTTTGACTCTGATGAAGCAGGTATAAAGGCTGCCAAAAGAAGCATTGACGTTTTTGTTCAGGAGGGGATTGATACCCGGATTCTGGTGCTTCCGGGCAACAATGATCCCGACTCCTATGTCATGGCCCATGGCCGGGATGCCTTTCTTGAGCTTGCAGGTACTGCCAAGACAGTGATGCAGTTTTTGCTCCAGTTATCTTTGGATACCCATGGAACTTCCGTTGAGGGACGTATAAAAATTTTGGACGAGATGAAGCAGCATCTGGCTATGATTCAGGATTATGCGGTCCGTTCAATCTATGTCCGTGAGCTGGCTGAAACACTTAATATCGATGAAAAGGCTGTTCTTGAAAAAGTAAAGGATGCCTATGAAAAAGAGGTAAGCAGACAGATCCGGGATCCTTTGATTGCTGAGGACGGCGACGCATCCAAAAGTGTTTTGGAATCTGACCCAAGAGAAAAACAGATCCTCTCCATGATGCTTCACTGGCCTGAACTGATTGCTGTTGCCGTGGAAAAAAAGGTGCTCCCCTCCTTTTATTCAAAGCCACTTAAGCGGCTTGGCTGTTTGATTATTGACAGCGGAACGGACACTCAAAACATTGTGGGTGCGGTCATGGCCCGGGTTGAAACCGATGAAGACCGGCAGTTGATTGCATCCATGGCTATGGAAGATTATACCGGGGTTCAGGAGCCGGCTGAGACGTTTGCTGTCCTGGTCAACCGGGTCATAAAAATAAAAAATAAAACCGACAGAATTATTGTCAGCGAATTAACAAAAGTAAAAGAGGGCTGTGATGTTGATGTGATCAATCTGCTCAAACTTAAACAGCAGCAGATTCAGCAGTTGCATAACAGTTAACTTTAAGCCTTTGGGAGGCATATATGGCAGAAAAGACCAGCAGATCTGAGGAAGGCGTGATGATTGGTAAGGACGAGATGCGCAGGCTTATCAAAAAGGGAGAGGAAACAGGCGTCCTGTCCTTTTCCGAAATCAATGACGCCATTTCAGATGATTTGCAATCCTTTGAGCAGATAGATGATATTGTCATTCAGTTTCAGGAACTGGGTATTGAACTGGTTGGTGACAGAGACGAGGACACGTCTGCCATTAACCAGGGCAGGGCCCAAAGCCCCAAAAAGGCTTCCCGGTCATCAAAAAATAAAAGAGTTAAAAGCTCTCTATCCCGTAGGGATGATGATGACGAAGGTCTTGAAACTGATATGGATAAGAAAGGGGGTAGAGACGCACTATCTTCCCGACGTGAACGTCCCGACATGGAATTTGGTGCAGTTACTGATCCCGTGAAGATGTATCTTAAAGAGATGGGTATGGTAACCCTGCTTAGCCGTGAAGGTGAAATTGAAATTGCCAAAAAAATAGAGGTTGGAGAACAGGATGTACTGCGGGCCATGCTCGATTGTCCTTTGGCTCTGAATACCATTTTTATGTATGGTAAAAAAATGGAAGATAAGGCCATGCGTCCCAAGCATGTACTCCGGGATGTGGATGAGGGGGATGGAATGGTTGATGAGGTCTCCAAACAAGAAAAATTCCTTGAATCTTTAGCCCGGATAAAAACTTTGCATACGCAAAGTCAGTCTTATCGTGATGAGCTTGAAAACACAAGGAAAGGTACAAAAAAATACAGCTCTCTTACGGAACAGATTGACTGCAATACAGAAGAAGTTTTTGAACTGCTTAAAAACTGGCGATTTGAGTCCAATGTCATTGATAACATAGAAAAGAGTATCAGAAGTACAATAATCTGGTTTAAAACGGTTGATAATCTGCTGGCCAGGTGTGCAAAAACCTTTAATGTCCAGCCCAGCACCATGATGAAACAGACAAAAGATCAGGCTGTTTTTGTTGAATGGGCCACGTCAAGAAGCGAAATGACCCCGGACCGTGCAGGTACTATTTTTAATGATATCAATTCTTTGTGTGAGCAGGTTGCAGAAAAAAAGGGCCTGGTTAAAGGCAGTGTTGATGACCTGAATGCAATTGTTCAGGGGATTGAAATCGGGCGCAAAAAAGCCGATGCCGCTAAACGCGAACTGGTCCGCGCTAATTTAAGGCTTGTGGTCAGTATTGCCAAAAAATATACTAACAGGGGACTGCAGTTTCTTGATTTGATTCAGGAAGGCAATATTGGTTTGATGAAGGCGGTGGATAAATTTGAGTATCGCCGGGGATACAAATTTTCTACATACGCCACCTGGTGGATCCGTCAGGCTATTACCCGTGCCATTGCAGACCAGGCCAGAACCATCAGAATTCCGGTTCATATGATCGAAACCATTAACAAACTGATCCGCACTTCCCGGTACCTGGTTCAGGAGATGGGCAAGGAACCTTCTCCAGAGGAAATTGCCGAAAAAATGGAAATCCCCATTGATAAGGTTCGGCGGGTGCTTAAGATTGCCAAGGAGCCTATTTCTCTTGAAACCCCCATTGGTGAGGAAGAAGACAGCCATCTTGGGGATTTTATCGAGGATAAGAAATTTTCTATTCCTTCCGAGGCCGCCATTGATCTGAGCCTTGCCGAACAGACGCGTAAAATACTGGCAACGTTGACGCCCAGGGAGGAAAAAGTGTTAAGGATGCGTTTTGGCATCGGAGAAAAGTCTGATCACACTTTAGAAGAAGTTGGAAAGGATTTTACCGTTACAAGGGAGCGTATTCGCCAGATTGAAGCCAAAGCCTTGCGTAAGCTTCGTCATCCCACCAGGAGTAAAAAGCTAAAAACTTTTATAGAGAATTAACGCTTGACAGCATAAATGTGTTGATATATATATCTGAAATTTGCTTGCAACGCATTACCAAAGCGGCTTTCCGGGCCTATAGCTCAGTTTGGTAGAGCCACCGGCTCATAACCGGTCGGTCCCTGGTTCGAATCCAGGTGGGCCCACCAAAGAACTTGCTCATATATGAGGTCTTAAATAGGGGGATAGCCGATTGATATGCTGAAAAGAGGGAAAGGATGACCAGGTCATACATGGATATGCCTGCAGAGCAATATGGAAATAGATTAAACCTAAAGCGTGGAGTGTACTCCACGCTTTTTTATTTTGAGAGTTATTGACGCATGCCCACGGTAAAACAGATTATTGATATTGTAGATCAAATTGCACCTTTTTCCCTGGCTGAATCCTGGGATAATTCAGGGCTTCAAGTCGGTGATCCCCGATGGCCGGTGTCCAGTATCCTAATTGCCCTGGACGTCACAGATAAGGCTTTGTCCGAAGCGGAAAAGCTGGGGTGTGATATGCTGATTACCCATCATCCCCTGGTCATGTCACCTGAAAAGCAGATTGATTTCAGCAGGATGCCTGGAACTGCCATTCTGACCAGTGCCAGATCTCGAATTGCCGTAGTCAGTGCCCACACAAACCTGGATAAGGCTCAGGATGGTTTGAACGACTATCTGGCCCAAAAATTGGATATTTTTTGCACAGATGTTTTTTTTTCCGATGCAATGAAAAATGAATCTGCCGGACAGATTCAAGGACTTGGGCGCATTGGGCAGCTTGGGGAGACCATGACACTTGAACAACTGGCTTACCGGATTAAAGAAGAATTGGGAATTCCCCGCGTAAGAATTATTGGTAACCCCGGGAACATGGTATCAACCGCAGCATTGTGTTCGGGTTCCGGCGGGTCCTTGACAACTCAATTTTTAGGCTCGGGAATGGATGTCTATATCACAGGGGATTTGAAATATCACGAAGCTCGGGATATAGAGTCCCATGGTAAGTCCGCAGTTGATGTCGGCCATTTTTCTTCCGAATCAATTGCTGTCGAACTTTTGAAAAAACGTCTTGGGCAGATGTTTGATGCCAGAAAATATGAAATTTTAATTAATTCATATGATCAGGAACAAGATCCATTTTTAACTATATGAGGATGTAACACCTTATGTCAAAACCAGATATTGCCACCCTTGTAAAACTTCAGGAGGCTGAAACCCAAATAGTTCGTCTTAATGACGTACTGCATGAGGTTGAAAAAAAGAAAATCAAACTGGCATCCAGGCTCAAACAGTTTGCAGCAGCGCTCAAGGAAAATACCGAAGAACTTGAAAGACTGGAAAAAAATTGCATTGACAGTGAAAATGAAATTAAAATTGTTGATGCCCGCATTATCAAAAGTAATGAAACCCTTCGTAATGTAACCACAAATAAAGAGTATCAGGTTTTGCTCAGGGAGGTGGATGATAATAAAAAAAGAAAAGATGCCTTAGAGACAGAGTTGTTACAGATCATGGAAGAGCGGGAAAAGTCCCAGGCTGTTGTGGATGAAAGTACAAAAGAATATCAGCAGCTCGAAGAACAGATCAAAGCGGAACAGAACCAGATTGAAGAACAAACCACTAAGGACCGCAAGCTGCTTGAGGAATATCTTAAAAGCCAGAAAGAAATCGGTGTAAGTTTGGATCCTAAACTTTTAGATCGGTTCAAACGCATTTCCAAAATGAATCAGGGGTCTGCCGTTGCCAATGTGCAGGATCAGGTCTGTTTAGGGTGTTTTATGAATATTCCACCCCAGCTGTATATCGAAGTTCAGCGCGGAAATCAGTTGATACTCTGTCCCCAGTGTAGCCGAATTCTTTATTATGATAAAAGCTGATACTTAGAATTAGATTGAAGAACAATTTTAATTTCGGTCTGACCGGAACAAACGGTCGCTGGGCGAATTAACGCCGGGAGGAAAGTCCGAACACCGCAGGGCAGGACGCTCCATAACGTGGAGTCACGGTGACGTGAAGGAAAGTGCAACAGAGAGTAGACCGCCCAGCCACTCACTCAATCGAACAGGTGTCTTTAGTACAGATGATTGTTCGATTGAGTGAGTGGCTGGGTAAGGGTGAAACGGTGCGGTAAGAGCGCACCAGTTCTCCGGGTGACCGGGGAAGCTTGGTAAACCCCGTCCGGTGCAAGACCAAATAGAGAGACGCTTGAGGGCTGCCCGCCCAAGTCTCCGGGTAGGTTGCTCGAGATGTATGGTAACATACATACTAGATGAATGACCGTTGATCTTTTTGCGGGTAACCGCAGGAAGGTAACAGAATTCGGCTTACGGGCCGGTCAGACCGAAATTTAAATACTGGATAAATATCTATGAATGAAACCTGTGACATCTCTTTTAGAGAGAAAGCCAATATTTTTTCATATGAGTATCTTCAGTGCATTTTGTTCATTATTGGGTTGAATGACGACAGTTATCTTTTTACCAAGAAACTTTGCTCAAAACTGATCATCACCTCGCACATCATGGAAGATTTTCTTGACTTTCACGGTGCAAAAAAAAATAAAGACTGGGTATTTTACCGTGCAATATCCGCAGCAATTCGACATCTTTCCCTTGCCTGTTATTCCCAGCGTCACACCCTGGACCGGTTCGACTTTTACAATTTCGGGGAGCAGAACCACAGTGCTTTTAAGCAGGAAGCTCTGGGTATGCTTAAATTTCTCCAGGATGCTCTTCACCAGGCCGCACCCGTAGCTTTGAGAGAGGCAAAACGTTTGGGTATCACCATCCCGGAGTCCGGCTATGACCTGGAATACTTCCCCGGTATTGCCACTGCCGGCCAACTGGAACATAATATTGATGACGCCATGCCCCAACGCAGTCAGAAAAAAAATCTGACACGAATCTCCAGTCAGTTTCTTGAATTGATCCGGGATTTTGAACAGTTTACCTTTTATGAACGTTATGACCTTGAAACGATTTACAAGCTTGTTCCTGATGTTATCAACGAGGTGACAATGAGAAGCTATGAGATGCGGGTGCATAATATTCAGTCTTCTTTTGATTCCTATGTGATCACCACGTTGCAGTCCCCTGATACTGAACTTTTAAGCCAGTTGCGCAGTCATTTTTCCATCGTATTTCATATCCTGCAGGTTTTAGGGCGTTTGCTTCATTTTTATGAACGTCACCTGTATGATACCGGTTTTAAACATGTTTATAGAAATATCAGGCTCTCCCTTTCCGACCTCATTGATCCGGATGCTGTTCTGGATCGTGCTATGAATTACTGTCTATATTATGCAGGTCGTTTTTTATCCTCCGGCAAGGCCGTGGCTACCCGGGTTTTAAACGATAATATGGAATCAGGAACAATTGAAGTGGGTATTCCCAAAGACAGGGGATTTCACAGTCGGCCAAGCCTTCTGGTCGCAAAAATTGTCCAGCATTACGGCGGAGAAGTCAAGCTTCATGTCGGAAAAGATCAGTTTGATGCGTCCTCGGTTCTTGACATTCAGTGGGCCGGGGGGAAAATTAAAAAAGAGGAAATTGAGACGGTCGTTTTTACCGGAGATTCCAGGGCCTTGAATGATTTGAAAATCCTTTCCGGTGTCAATTATGGTGAAGACCATATGGGAAAGGGAATTCCTTTGCCCCGCGAATTGAGTTATTTGATTTAAAATTTATGTCTGACACGGAAAATAAAGAGAAATTTAAAAATATTGCTATTATTGTGGCGGGTGGAAAAGGGCTGCGTATGCAATCCTCTGTTAAAAAACAGTTCATTGATCTGGACGGTATTCCGGTAATTGTCCGCACCCTTGCTGCCTTTGACATGCACTGTCGGGTGGATGAGATTATTCTGGTGGTTCCGGAACAGGATCTGGATTTTACCCGCAATGACCTTTTGCACCGATTTTCATTTTCCACACCTTTGCATATTATCAAAGGTGGTGTTACCCGACAGGATTCCGTGGGAAACGGACTTGATAAAGCATTGAAAATTTGTATTCGACCGGAAATAACATTTGTGCTGATTCACGACGGGGTCCGGCCCTTTGTAGGTGAAAATCTGGTTGATCGATGCCTTGACGGTGCTTTGAAAAATGGTGCCTGTATTCCGGTTCTTGGTATCTTTGATACAGTAAAAAGGGCTGATAAAAATGGCAAAATAATCTGTACCCTTGACCGGGATGGACTCTTTCGGGCCCAGACGCCCCAGGTCTTTCGCCTGGATCTGATTGTCAAAGCTGCTTCCTATGCACGGAATACCGATTTTTTGGGCACGGACGAAGCGTCGATCTGCGAACATGCGAAACTCCCGGTAGATATTGTGGATGGCGGACCCTTCAATATCAAGCTCACTTCCCCCCAGGATCTGATTTTCGCAGGCCTGATCATTCAAGCAAAAAAAGAGGCAGAAATAGTCGGGAATTCAGGTTTTTTTAATTAAAATTATTACCGGAAGATCCTTCTTTAATTTGCCATCGTATTTTATACAGTCCCGGGGTTTACTTTGTTGCGAAATTATGGCAGATTCTAATGCAATGGTGTAGAAAATTTCGTGATTAACCCGTTCAAAGCTTTTAAAATTGACTTTGAATTAAATTTACGCTTAATCGTTAATGAGATTCAGCATTGTTTATTAGACATTAATCATTCCCGGAGGTGCCTGAAATGGCGGAAAAGCCCGCGATCAAGATCGGATATCTGAAAATCACTGATCATTTCATTCTCGGTGTAACAGCTCGAAAATTACAACAAGGTATGGAAACCTTTAAACACTGCACACTGGAACCTGTGGTTAAAAACGGGTGGAATGAAGTTGCTGACGCGCTTTCTGTAAAATCACTGGACGGGGCGCTGATTCTCGCACCGACAGCCATGGACCTTTTCAAATCCGGAGTTGATCTCAAATTGTTGTTGCTCGCCCATAAAAACGGCAGTGTTCTCGTTAAAAATAAAAGAGCCAATATTAATTCCGTTGAGGATTTCGCGGGCAAAACCGTATTGATTCCATATCAGCTTTCCATCCACAATATGCTGTTTCACAAGCTGTTATCCGAAAAAGGGTTGAAACCCGGACGTGCCACGGAAAAGGGAATTGATGTCACCCTTGAGGTTGTTGCACCTTTCCAGATGCCCGAAGCCCTTGAATATGACGAAGACGGCGAAATCGGCGGGTTTATCGTCGCTGAACCATTTGGATCCCAGGTTATAGCAGCCGGGCATGGTGAAGAATTTGAACTGTCAAAAAATCTGTGGGCCAAACACCCCTGCTGTGTTTTTGTTATGCGTTCCGAGGTTATCGAAAAAAACCCCGAAGCCATGCAGGAAATTTGCACAAGTTTTGTCCGCTCAGGGCTTGCCATTGATGCCCAGCCTGAGCCGGCTTCAATTATTGGTGCTGAGTTTTTTTCCCAGGATAAGGATATCATCCGACGGGTGCTTACAACCCCGCCTGACCGGATTCTGACAGGAGAGCTTTATCCTCAAAAGGAAGATCTTGATATAATCCAGAAATATATGATGGATAAAATGAATATTATGACATCTCTCATTGATCTGGATAAATTTGTGGACACGCGTTTCGCCGATGCTGCAGGGGCAAAATAACAGTTCCAATACGTTGTTGAATTGCTTTTCGCTTTGTGGTGGCTTGATTCTTGGTTTTGATGGATCAAGTCAGCTCACGGTCTTTATTTTGCAGAATCAATAAAGCCGTAAATTTTATCTACGGCTTTTAATCCCCAGGCGGGTTTCCCGGACAGGGTGGCGACATCGTCGCGGTTGAGTCGATCCGTTGTCTGCTGAGCTGTAAGGCCTTGTCCCTTTAATTCAATAATGATTTTCATAATAGCGGCTTTGTATTTTTTAATATCCTGATTCGGCGAAATATTTGGTTTTATTGAGGGCGTGCCCTTAACCTGACTTTCCACTCCAGACCGGGCGCGCCCTGATTGTTCGCCATTTCCATCCACAAGCAGGGATAAATCATCCATAGGTTCCTGGGATTGTCCGGGGTTTCCAATCAAGGCGGATAGATCATCTAAATCGCCAGGCCCTTCATCGCTTGCAGGCTTAATAAGCCTGGACAGATCATCCATAGGTTCTTGGGAGTGTTCAGGTTCTTCAATCAGGGCGGATAAATCATCTAAATCCACAACGGCATTTTCACCCGCATGTTCTATAAGTTTGGACAGATCATCCAGATCTGTATTCATGCCCTTTGGGATATCTGAGTCGATATCCACAAGACTGAACAGATCATCAAGATCCTCTTCAGTGTGATTTTTATTATCGGAGAGGTCATCAATATCTTCAGGTGCCAGGGCTGTTTCATTGACCAGCAAAGACAGGTCATCCATGCTGGAAGAACCTATGTCATCAGAATCCTCGTGGGCCTCATCCTTGAATAGATCTTCCATGGGTACCGGATCTTCAAACAAATGCATATTTTCATCAAAATCACTGTCCGAAAGGCTTTCGTCAAGTCCGGGTGATTCTTCCAGGGCCATGGTTTTAACGGCACGTCCGACAAGTTCCATGGTCTGGGACGCAGCGCTATGTCGCTGGTTCATCTCCTGCAATGCCAGGGCAATGTTTGTCATTGCTGCGGCTTTTTTTTCTTCAGCTGCAGCCCGTTTTTCCATTGCATCGGCTTTTCTTGCTTCTACTCTGGCAAGTGCTTCCTGGGCTAAAGCAATACGGTCCTGTTTTTCGATATATACCGCGAACATATCCTTGAACATGGATGTAGACGCTATATCCATGGGGATGCTCCCTTGATTGCCGGCAGGCTGTTTTGCCGTGTCTTTGAGCATTTCGGCTTCCTGTGTAAGTGAATCCTCAATTTGCTCGGGCAGTATACCTGTATCCAGAAGTTTTTTGATTTTTAAGAGGATGGTAACCGCCTGTTCAGTGTAGTATGTCTCATCGTCGACAATTTGTGTGACAAGCCACGGGCTGAATCGATGTAAAATGAACTTTAAAGTGGCTTTACCCATATCCAGTTCATCTATCAGATCCTCAATGGTCAACAGCGTTGAACGGGTCATAATTTTCCTCATTTGCGACAGTTGATTATGTTAATTGCGTTATTTTTATCATAAAATGAAGGAGACCAAAAGCGTTTATAATAAAGGCAAATGAGGGTATGATAGTGTTTGACACCTTTTTTTTCACTTGATATATCTTTTTTTAAGCTATCTCTGTTTTAAGATATTAAAAAGTGCAAATTTTCAACCTTGACGAAGCGCTTGCACTATGTTTTCCGGAACGCTAATGCACTTTTAACCTATCCGCCCGGAAAAAAAGAATTTAATAATTCCAACCAAAGATTTGGCAGCATTTGCCGCCTTTGCAGCCCATGGAGGATAAAATGGCCACAACAACAGATCCTAAGAGCTTTAACCACCACGTCGAAGCCGTTAAAAAAGGAACCCGGGTATTTGAGGATGCATTCCAGGGGGTCTCCCGCATGATTTTGGAAGCCGGTATCCGCAAGGTCACGGTTAAGGGAAAGACCACCTACCAGTTTGACCTGTTCAGCGGAGGCAAACGGCATCTGGTTGGCATGTATGACGAAATCAACTCTTTTGTCTCTTTTGTCAAGGATGCCTCTGAGGGGGGGTCTTCCAGGGAAATGGCTTTTGTCCTGGTGGGCGAGCCGGGGAATGGAAAAACCTTTTTTGTGGATTACCTGTGTGCCCGGTACAGGGAATTTTTATCAAGTCCTAAAAATATGAAGTATACGTTCCGCTTCAAGAACTTGGACAAGATAGGCGGATATGGAAAGATTAATGTCATTGAATCCCAGACCTATGAGGATCCCATGATTCTTGCTATGAGCGTTAGGGGGAACAAAGATGCCTCCATGAGTTATCTTTCCAAATCATTTAAACTCAAGGACAAGGAGATAGAAAGCCTTTATGAAAAGTATCGTCCTTTAGGTGCCTGTTCGGCTTATATATGGAATCAGATTCGGGAATATTGTGATGATGATCCTGACAAGATGATGGAATTCATCGAAATTGTCGCGGTACCGTTGATAGAAAGTCTTGGTACGATAACCGGAAGATATCCGGCTAAGGATAAGATCACCTCTTCGGCCGTGGATCTTATGGGGGAAGAATCCATCCAGCGCCTGTTGCATATTCCGGATTCCAACAACCCCTACCGCTTTGACTTGCGGCGCGGCGCTTTGGCCCGGGTGGCCGGCGGTGGCATCCATTTTTCCGATGAAATTTACAAAAATAAAAAGGATCTGGTGCAGGTATATCTCGGTGTAATCCAGAACCGTGTGATTGAACTGGATGGTTTTAAATGGCCCATTGATACTCTGATTATCGCCACCTCAAATAATTCCGAGTTTAACACCTTTTTAATGGAACGTGAGGAAGCGCCCATTGTTGACCGGTGCCGGATTTGCTATGTGGCCCATAATACGGATTATAAACTCCAGAAAACGTTGACCGAATATGCCATCGGTACCGATGTCAAGCGTTCCCTTGACCAGAAAGTGCTTCACCAGGATCCAAACTTGAACCATGCTGCATCTGTTGCCGTGGTGCTGACCCGATTGCCCCGGTCCGACAAACTCACCCCGATTGAAATCATGAAGCTTGCCGCAGGGGAGGTGGCAGGTGAAAAGAGCCTTAAAACCCTGGCCGAACTCATTGACCAGCTCAACCAGGATACGGATATAACCAAACGCTTCGGCCAGAAAGGTTTAGGCCAGAGGAACCTGGGTCGGGCAGTGCAGCTCCTTCTTGAATCTTCTGAAACCAATGAAGGCAATTGCATGTTTGCCTTAGATATTTTTAACGCCCTGGAACGGGTGGTACTTGATTATGTCCAGGAACCTGCTGACCGGGCCAAATTCAAGGAGGATTTGAAAATAGCCAAGGGCCTTTACCGGGAACGTATCATGACAGAGATGTTTAACGCATATATGGACGAACCGCTGGCAATCAAAAAGGATGTACTCAACTATGTAAATATGATCATAGGTGTGGATGCCGAGCATCTGGGCCCTGATATGATGTGGAAGTACAAAGATCCCCAGACAGGTGAGCTTCGGGCACTTAAAATTGATGAGCGCTATATTAAAAACGTTGAGGAACGCCTCGGTCTTAAAACCGAAGAACAGCGGGCCTCCTTTAGAAATTCAATTAGAAAGATCTACGGCCAGAAACTGTCTGTGGATGCCAATTATGACTTCATGGATAACCTGGAATTAGTTAAAGCCATCACCGATGTCCGGCTTAAATCCGACATTGCCGGTGCCGGCTCTTTAATTGGGGCGCTGGCCAACCGGACCAACGAAGAGAATCAAAAACTGTATGACAGAATGATTTATACCATGGATCACAAGCTTGGATACTGCCCTACTTGTGCACAGAAGACCATAGAGTATTTCTGCAGCCAGGAAGATGACAAATAGCAGTTTAAAAAACAAAGGGGAAGCGTATGGTCACCCTTGATGAATTATTGGAACGGGACCGCCAGCGGGAAGAGGACGGATTCAAGCGTAAAATCCGTATAGGCCGCATTGTCAAACCTGGTACCGGGGGAAAAGAAAAAATTATTGTGGTCCCCACTACCGTGGAGGAGAAGTTTGTTCATGAGGAACCCTCCTTTGATCCGAACACCGGAGAGGGAGAACCTTCCAGCGGAACCGGAGAGGGAGAAGAAGGCGATGTCATAGGCGAACAGCCGGTACGTCCGGATCAGGGTGAGGGGGAAGGCGAGGGGGCCGGTGAAGGAGAAGGTGAAGGCCAGGGCAGCGAACATGAGTTCGAGTCCAGTGCCTACGAATTAGGCAAGGTGCTGTCCCAGGACTTTCAACTTCCCAACCTCCAGGACAAAGGCAAACGACGTGCCCTGGCCCGCTACACCTATGATCTGACAGATAAGCACCGGGGCATGGGCCAGATTTTGGATAAAAAAGCAACTTTAAAACAGATTGTCCAGACTAATATTGCCCTTGGCAGAATTCCGGATGTTGACGACATAGACCCGGGCAGGTTTATTGTTTCCCCCCGGGATCTTGTTTACAGGATTCTGTCCAGAGAGAAAGAGTATGAATCCCAGGCCATGGTCTTTTTTCTAAGAGATTATTCAGGCTCCATGGGCGGCAAGGTGACAGAGGCAGTGGTTTCCCAGCATGTGATGCTCTATTCGTGGTTGGTGTATCAATATGAAAGACAGGTGGAAACCCGTTTTATTCTCCATGATACCCAGGCAAAAGAGGTTCAGGATTTTTATAAATATCACTCTTATAAGGTGGCCGGGGGAACCAAGGTGTATACCGCTTTCGAGCTGGTGAATCAAATCGTGGAGAAGGAGAGCCTGGATAGAGACTACAATATTTATGTTTTCCATGGGACCGATGGCGATGACTGGGATAAAGATGGCGTCAACACCATAAAACAAATAGAAAAAATGATGCGCTATGCCGCCCGGATAGGCATCTCCATTGTAGCGCATTCCTATGTGGGAACAGGGCAGACCGAAGTTGAAAAATACCTGAGAAAATCGGGAATACTTGAAAAACATAAGAACCATATTAAACTGGATGTTATGCATGAAAATGTGGATGATACCAGAATTATTCAGGGGATTAAAAATCTGATTTCCTGAGAATATAGATAAAGTGCCGGATAAAAAAGAAAGGCAGGGCCCAATGGAACTTGTCAGTCAGCATGTTAAAAAAATCATGGAAGAATGCAAAGTCAGAGCCAGGGATGAAGGCCTGAAGTTTGATGATGAAACCCTTGAGTATATCGTCACCAACCGGGACATGATTGAACTGTCTCCCAAGGTCATGATTCCCACCCTGTATGATTACTGGGTTCATGATGTCAGGGTTTTATCAGGCAAAGGCATGTATGAAGCCTACCCTTCCAACCCCTATGAAACCGTTATCAATACCCGGCCGGCCATTTCCTACTATAATGATAATAACCCGGACTGGCTCAATGTTATGATTTTTTATCATGTGCTGGCCCATATTGATTTTTTTCAGAATAATCTGTTTTTTGTAAATACCTGGGATGTTGACCTTGCCGGTCAGGCGCTGGCAGATAAGCGTTTGATTGCCCAACTCAGAAGCGAAAAGGGCAGGCGATGGGTGGATTATGTTATTGAATTTTCCAGGGGGATGGACAATCTGGTGGGCTATCACAAGGTACTGGACAGTATGTTGAGATTCCGGAATCAGCCTGTTGCCAGGTTATCCAGACAGGATTATTATTTTGATGTTTTTTTACAGAAAATAAAGAAGGTGTCCCACAATACGTACTTAAAAGAAATAGAAAGGTTCAATCAGTGTAAAGATAACATTGCCACATTTTTTGAACCGATCCTTTCCCAGTACCCTGAGTTTGAGCAGATGTACAAAAAAGCCAGAAAGGACAAAGAAAAACCTGTGCGGGATATCATGGAATATATTATCAGGCATTCACCGTTTTTACGGGCCCATGAAAATCAGTGGATGAAATGCGTGATCCAGATCGTGCGCGACACCTCATTGTACTTTCAGCCCCAGATTCGCACAAAGATTATGAATGAAGGCTGGGCCAGTTACTGGCACGACTATCTGTTTATGAAAGATGAGCGTATCCGTGGTCATGAAGTAGATTATGCAAAGGTGAATGCAACGGTAACCGCACTGCCCAAGGTCGGACTCAATCCCTATGCCTTAGGTTTGCGTCTGTTTGAACATATTGAAGATATGCAGAATAGAGGATGCTATTCCTTTGATTATTTCCGCCTGAAAGATGAGAAAAACAGACAACACTTTGATAAAGGAAATAAAAACGGCCATGATTTTATCTTTAAAGTCAGGGAGAGTATGAATGATTTCACCTTTATCAACAAATTTGTGGACCAGGAATTTATAGACCATTACAAACTGTTTGTCACAGGCAAGCGGCTGAATAGGGAACGCATGACCTGGCAATACTATATTAAATCCAAGAAAGCCCACGATTATAAAAATATGGTGATTGACACCTTGTATCATCCTCCGGTGATATATGTTAACGAGGAAAAAACCCAAGGTGCTCTGCTTTACCTTGTTCATAAATTTGAAAATAAGCCCCTTAAAGCAGATTATATTGAAAATACCATGATGGGTATTGAGTTCTTATGGGGAGGTCCTGTGTACCTTGAAACCAGCATACCTGTTGGAACAGAAAAGGAAACGCGCCCTGCCATTCATTTTTTGGATCCATCTGCAGGTGCTTCCGGAACAACAGCAACACCGGTTACACGTGAAAAAATTAAGTGGCAAAGGGTATGTTATATAATGGATAAACGGAAATTAAACAGACGGGAGGTGGCATGACCATGGATACCAATACCAGTTCTGTGGATTCCGATGCAATTGAATCCGTAACCCAGGCCCTGGAGTTTTTAAACCAGAATATCCAGGATTACCAGCTGCATAAACCGGTATCTTTCCATGAATTTCTGCAGCTCCTCAATGCCAATCCGTCCCGGATTTTAAGAAATATTTTTCAGTCATTTCATGACATGATTAAAAGCCATGTGACTGAAATCGAAAATGATATAGATCGTTCCGCCATTACCAGATATGATACCGGTACGCTTTTCATGGAAGGTTCAGATACACCGTATTTCCCGGATCTGCTGTTTACCAACCGGTTTATGAAGCAGATGGATTATCTGCGCCACGGTAACCAACAGAACCGGATCTATGTGTTTTACGGTCCCCACGGATGCGGAAAATCAACTTTTTTAAACAATCTTCTGGAAAAATTTGAGCAGTATGCCAATACCGATGAGGGGCTGTGCTACGAAGTGGTCTGGCGCCTGGATGTCAAAACACTTAAAGGTCGTGAACCCTCCTTGATGAGCCTCTCCTCTTTTGAAAAACTGATCCAGTATATTGACAGTGATTCAAGGGACATAAAGCATATTGCAAATCAAAGTCCGGTCGAATTTGAAGGTCCCGAGCCTGAATTTATTGAGATTCCATGCCTGTGCCATGATAACCCCTTTCTGGTGATACCCAGAGAGCAGAGACGCGGTGTTCTGGACGAATTGATCAAAAACGATGAGTTTAAATGGAAGCTGTTCACGGAAAAGCAGTATGAATGGGTATTTAAAGATGAGGTCTGCACTGTGTGCACCTCCATTTACCAGAGTCTTCTGGAACGTTTAGGCAAGCCTGTCAAGGTGTTTGATATGCTATATGCCAGGCCTTATTATTTCAACCGCCGCCTTGGCAACGGAATTTCCGTTTTCAACCCCGGAGACAGGCCGTTGCGGCGAAACGTTATCCTGAACCAGATGCTCCAGAGCCGTATTAACGCGCTTTTTCGGGATTCCAACGTTATTAATTATATTTATTCCTCCTATGCAAAGATTCATAACGGCATCTATGCACTTATGGATATTAAGGCCCACAATGTCGAGCGCATGGTTGAACTTCACAATATTATATCAGAGGGTATTCACAAGGTAGAGAATGTAGAGGAACGTGTGGAGGCGCTGTTTTTTGCTCTCATGAACCCCGAGGATAAGCAAAATCTTAAAGATTTCCCCTCGTTTGAAGACCGTATCCAGTATATAGACATCCCGTACGTTCTTGATGTGACCACCGAAGTTAAAATTTACCTGAACATTTTTGGCCGCCATATTGAACGCAACTTTCAACCCATGGTGCTTGAAAATTTTGCAAGGATCATTATATGCACCAGAATCGGAAAAAAATCTCTTGCGCTGGAAGAATGGATAAAGGATCCGAAAAAATATCTCAATTTCTGCGATGAGAGCCTTATTTTGCTGCTTATGGAGATTTTCAGAGGAAGTATTCCTAAATGGCTGAATGACGAGGACAAAAAGGCGCTTGACAAAAAGATGATGAAAAAAATTATTGTCGAGTCTGAAGAGTATGGGAAAAAGGGACTGTCCGGCCGGGATGCCATTAAACTTTTTGACCGGTTTTATTCAAAATTTGTTAAGGAAGACAGGCACATCAGCATGCTGGATTTATGTTCGTTTTTCAATAAACTTGAAGAACCCGTACGCCAGATGATTCCCCAGGGGTTTTTGTCTTCACTTTTAAGGATGTATGACTATTCTATTCTTCAGCAGGTCAAAGAGTCTCTCTACTATTACAACGAGGATCAAATCGCAAAGGATATCAAAAATTATATTTCCGCTGTAACCAATGAGATAGGCTCTGTTGTGAACTGTATTTTTACCAAAGAAGAGATCCATGTTACCGAGGCATTTCTTGAAAGCATCGAAATCAGGCTTCTGTCTGAAAGTGCCGATGCAGCACGACGTCAGGGAATGCGCCTGGATGTGTTAAAGGAATATACAGGGGTTGCGCTTTCCCACGAGATCATGATCGAAGGAAAGAACATTGTTCAAACCCGGCTGTTTAAATCTCTTCATGAACGGTATGTCCACAACTTAAAAAAACGGGTGTTGGAGCCTTTTATGGACAATGCAAATTTCAGACGGGCCATAAAGGATTTTGATACTGAAGATTTTAAAGCCCATGACAAACGCATTAAACGCGATGTGACGTTTCTCATTGACAACCTGGCTAGTAAATTTGATTATTCACAGCAGGGAGCCAATGAGATTTGCATTTATGTCATTGATAATGATCTGGCAAATAAATTCAAGGATAACTGACAGTCAAAATAAACATGCCGATAATAGAATACTTCACGCGCGTTGATGAACATGAAAATAATTGAGGCTGGGTCATGAAAAAAGCGAATGTGCTGATCGTTGACGATTCCAGGTCGGCTCTTTTTGCCGTGAAAGCATTGTTGAATCATGCAGATATTCATACGGTAACTGCGTCCGATGCCCTGCAGGGACAGGAGGCCTTGAAAAAAGAGCAATTCGATCTGGTGATTACGGATGTGGATATGCCTAACCTTAACGGATTGGAATTTTGTCAGTGGATCAAATCAAATCCGGAAACAGCACATATTCCTGTGATTGTTTTAAGCTCCCTTGATACAGACGTTGATATTGAAAACGGTTTCAGGGTCGGTGCGGATGCATATGTGCCCAAACGCCTGGCAAATAAGGAACTGATTCCACGCATTGAAAGTGTTATGGATAAGTGTACCTTTGTCAAGGATAAAACCATACTTGTGGTTGAGGACAGTAAAACCATTCAAATGGTTACAAAACAGGGGCTTGAAGATGCTGGCTTCAAAGTGGTTCTTGCTGATGACGGGCAGCATGCCCTTGATATCATTGATGATGTTGCACCTGATATTTTGCTTACGGATCTCAATATGCCCCGGGTGGACGGCAATGAACTTTGTCGCAGACTGTTTAATACCGACAAGTATGAATTTTTGCCCATTGTGGTTATGAGTTCCATAGGCGACAAGTCGATGATGAGACGTCTTATCAGAGATGGTGTTACGGCTTTTATTGTCAAGCCGTTTAACGTGGATATGCTTGTTGTGACCATGGAAAAACTGCTTTCCGATCATTTCCAGCGCATGCTTGAAGAAAGGGAGCGGCTTCTTCATGAGCAGAAATTGACGATCGGCTTTATCGCCAGTCTTGTCAACGTATTGGAAGCCCGGGATAAGTACACCAGTGGTCATTCCGAAGCTGTTACCAGGCTTTCCATAGCCATTGGCAGGGAACTGGGCTTCAAGGATCAGGACATGAATCGTCTTCAGATTGCCGCAAGCCTTCATGATATAGGTAAAATCGGAATACGTGATAATGTGCTGCTCAAATCCGGTAAACTGACAATGGAGGAATTTAAGCATATTCAGACCCATACCGTGATTATTCAGGACATCCTTAAGCCGTTGCCAGGCATGGAAGATGTTCTTGTTGCAGCATCCTCCCATCACGAACGCTGGGACGGTACAGGCTATCCCAATGGACTGAAGGGAGAAGATATCCCTTTATTCGGAAGAATTATTGCCGTTGCCGACGTATTTCATGCACTGACCGGTGACAGGCCATATCGTGACGGTATGTCCAGCGAAAAGGCGCTTCAGGTTATTTCCGACGGGGTTGGTTCTCATTTTTGTCCAACGGTTGCGGCTGCTTTTTTCAGGTATATAAAAACACTTAAATATCCTGAACAATAACCTGAACGCAATTTTGCTTAAATCTGTCCACCTTAAGCTTTACCATCAGTTTAGAAAAAAAATCGGGCAGGCAGGTTGTGTCGGACAGGTTGAAGTGCAATGCTTCCACCTGGTGTTCCCCGCTTTGATCCCTAAGGGTCATTTTTCGATGACACCCCCCAATGATAATGGAAGATGCCACCCAGATGTTTTCCATAAGGAAGACGGGTTCGGGATTGCCGGTGCCAAAGGGACGAAGCAGATCTATCTGGCTGACAAGTTCCGGGGTAATGTCCGGAATCTGAATCACGGCATCAATTTTCCGGATGGGTTTAAAATCTTTTTCTGTGCAGACTAAAGCCAGGATCTCTGCCAGTGCGGGTTTCAGACGCGTCAGGTTTTCTTTTCTGACAGACAGTCCTGCTGCCATGGCATGCCCCCCAAAGGTTTCCAGCAGATCCCGGGTTTCAGACAATATCTTGTGTATATTTATCTCGTTAATACTCCGGCATGACCCTTTTGCAATGTCTTCTTTTGAGTTCAGCAGCACCACCGGACAAACATGCTTTCGAGCAAGCCTTGATGCGGCAATACCAAGTACGGATGCATCCCATTTGCTGTCCCACAATACAACAAGCCGGTTTTCAAGTATGGATGGATCGCCCGCAATACGGCGTTCAATATCTTCGACAATCTCTTTTTCAATGAGCCTGCGTTTTCTGTTCAGTTCATCAAGAAGGGCTGCGGTTGTTTCGGTCTGGGCCGGGGCAGGGCAGGTCAGGTGAGACACACATATTCTTGCATGTGATATGCGGCCCGCAGCATTAAGCATTGGCACGATTTTAAATGAAATATCGTCGGAATCCAGCTTATTCATATCAACCCTGGATGTACGGGCCATAGAGACAAGAGCCGGACGAAGGCCCATGCGAATGCGTTTCATTCCTGCCACGCACAGAGTGCGGTTGTCCAGCACCAGGGGGACCATGTCTCCTATGGTGCCGATGGTGAACAGGTCCAGGTATTCGGATAATTTGGGTTCCGGGAATTGTTCCCATACGCCATTTTCTCTAAATACCTTACGCAAGCCCATAATCAGATAAAATGCCACACCGACACCGGCCAGGTATTCAAGGCTTGCGCTGCAGTCAGCCTGCTTTGGATTGATCACGGCAAAAGCGTTTGGGATGGTCGTGTCCGGTTCATGGTGGTCGGTGATGATGACGTCGATGTCTTCCCTGGCTGCCGCCTGAACTGCTTCATGGGAACCGATGCCGCAGTCCACAGTAATAATCAGGTCCACATCCATGGATACGGCCATCTCAATGTGGGGCAACTGAAGGCTGTAGCCTTCCTTTGTTCTGTGGGGCACATACCAGGACAGATCTGCTTCCACCAGGGAGAGGAACTGGTAAAGCATGGCCGTAGCCGTGACCCCGTCCGCATCAAAATCACCAAAAATAAGAATTTTTTCTTTGTTGGTTACCGCCGTATAAATTCGTTCTACCGCTTTGCTCATATCCTTTAGTTTAAAAGGATTGCTCAGTCTGGAATAATCCGGATTCAGAAAAAATTTGGCCTCATCAGCTGTTGTGATCCCTTTGTCGGCCAGCAATCCTGCAATAACAGGATGGCAGTTAAGGACACGTTGAAGTCTTTGAAGGACCTTCTGGTCAGGTGGTGTATATGTAAGTTTGATCTCCATGGAATGCGGGGTTATACCTTTTTGGGTGGCGAGGTGTCAATCCGTACCGCAATAAAGAGATCAAGACTGACTATTTTATATGCACAAAACTCTTGAACAACCGACTTGGTTGGTGGTATTATAATCGGTTAATAAAGGATTAGATTTAAAATATTATGCAATCTGTTTTAAAAGAATATATGGTGGATAAGACAAAAATCGGATTTATCCGATTTATTTTTGAAGCCTATGAAGGAATAGCCGTTGTCACAACATTGGAGGCCGGAACCGGCCATATCCGGCTTGCCATGCCTCCGGACCGGCAGGAGGAGGTAAATATGGTCACGCAAGCGTTGAAAAAGGACTTTTATTTTGAGCCAAGATAAGCCAAAAGCCTATGTAAACACCATCGGGTGCCAGATGAATGTGTATGATTCCCAGATTCTGGCCGGTCTTTTGCAAAATGCAGGATATGAACAAACCCATGACCCGGACCTGGCAGATCTGGTTTTGTGTAATACCTGCGCCATCCGCCATAAGGCCCAAGAGAAGGCCTATAGCTTTTTAGGCCGTTTTGCGGGCACAAGGATTAAAGGGAAACGTCCGCTGACCATCATGGCCGGCTGTGTGGCACAAAAAGAAAAGGAAAAAGCATTTGTCCGCCTGCCGCATCTTGACCTGGTTTTAGGCACCCAGGCCTTTGGTCGTTTTGAAACCCATATTAAAGCGCTGGTTGCCGGTGAAACCCGCATTGTTGACACAGAACCCAGCGAAAATATCTTCGAAGGCTTCCCCAAGCACGCAATGGCCGAAAAAATTCAGGTATCACGCTTTGTGACCATTATGCAGGGGTGTGAAAATTTTTGCACATATTGTGTGGTGCCCTATGTTCGGGGAAAGGAAAAAAGTCGGAATCCATCTGCCATTGTAGAAGAAATTGAGGGCTTGGCGAAATCCGGGGTGCGTGAGATTACCCTGCTGGGCCAGAATGTTAATTCCTATGCCGGTAATAATGGGCAGGTCTGTTTTCCTGATTTACTTCACCTTGTCAGCAGGGTGGAGGGGATTGAACGTATCCGGTTTGCCACTTCCCATCCCAAGGATTTATCAGCGGATCTGATCGAGGCCATAAAGGATGTTGACAAGGTATGCAACCATCTTCATCTGCCGGTTCAGTCAGGTTCAAACGACATATTAAAACGGATGAACCGCAAGTATGACCGGGAGACCTATTTCACACGAATTTCAGCCCTAAGGCAGGCTTGCCCGGATATTGCCCTGTCCACGGATATTATCGTGGGATTTCCGGGTGAAACCCGTTTCGATTTTGAGCAGACCATGAATCTGCTTGAAACCGTGGAATTTGATGCGGTCTTTGCTTTTGCCTATTCAGCAAGGTCATTTACGCCGGCTGCCAAATTTTCAAACCAGCTGGATGAACAGATTAAGCGCGATCGGCTAAATGAACTGCTTGATTTCCAGGAGAAGATAACAGAAGAGAAAAACAAAGCCTTTGTTGGCAAAAAAGTTACGGTGCTGGTGGAAGGTGACAGCCCTAAACCAAGGGACGGGTTCGTAAAGAAGAATAAAAATACCAGGCAGATGTTTGGCAGAAGTGATGCAAACAAAATTGTGCATTTTGCATCGGACCAGGCCGGCATCGGGGATCTGGTTACACTCGAAATTATAAATGCATACCCCCATTCCCTTTGGGGAGAGGTCTGCGAAAGCGATTAAGATGGTATGAAAATTAAATCAACGAGCATTCGACCCAATGAACTGTGCCCGTGCGGTAGCGGGAAAAAATTTAAAAATTGCTGCCGGAATAAAAAAACTGAAATTTCTTTGAAGGATAAGTATAAAAACAAGTATGATATTATCCTGAAAACACCTGAACAGGTTGATGGCATCAGGAAATGCGGGGAACTGCTTTTGTCTATTATGGACGGGGTTGAGGCCATGATTCGCCCCGGCTTGAAAACCGATGACATCAACACCTATGTTCATGAACAGACCATAAAAGCCGGGGCTGTTCCGGCACCACTCAACTACAGGGGGTATCCCAAGAGTGTCTGCGTTTCCATTAATGAGGTGATCTGCCACGGAATCCCCGGCGAGCGGGTTCTTGAGGATGGGGATATCGTCAATATTGATATCACACCGATTCTAAACGGTTACTATGCCGACGCCAATAAAACCTTTTTTGTGGGTACGCCCGGACGCGATGCCCAAAAAATTGTGGCTGTGGCGGCCGAAAGTCTGCGGCGGGGTATAGAGCAGGTCAAGCCTGGGGCCACCCTGGGGGATATTGGTCATGCCATTCAAAAATACGCCGAGGGCCAGGGATGTTCGGTGGTCAGGGAGTTCGTGGGTCATGGCGTGGGAATTGATTTTCATGAACAGCCCCAGGTCCTTCATTTTGGACGTCCCGGTACCGGTGTTACCCTTGTTCCCGGCATGGTGTTTACCATAGAACCCATGGTTAACCTGGGCAAAAAAGAATTGCATGTGCTTGAGGACAGGTGGACAGCTGTGACCAATGACGGCTCCCTGTCCGCCCAGTTTGAGCAAACCATCCTTGTGACAGATGACGGGTATGAGAGTTTGACCCCATATGAGTTATAGCAAAACAGTATTAAATAAGGTTTTTTCAGCCGTTTTTATTCTATTTATCGGTATCTCCTCCGCCTTTTTTTTCTGTGTGGCCTGTGTGTTGCGAATATGCACAGCGCCTTTTGATCCGCGAAGGATTGTGTCAAACGTTTTCAGTGCGTTCTGGGCCTCGGTTTATACCTGGGCCATGCCGTACTGGTTCGTAAAAATTGTGGGGCGGGAGAAGCTCGATATTCGCAAAAACTATGTATTTGTATCTAATCATCAAAGCCAGCTGGACATCCTTGTACTTTACCGACTGCTGTTTCCCTATCGGTGGGTGTCTAAAAGTTCCGTTTTCCGGCTGCCGTTCATTGGTTGGAATATGGCATTTAACAATGGGGATATTAAACTTAAGCGCGGTGACAAAGAGAGCATTAAGGCCATGATGGCCGAGTGTGAGGATCTTTTAAGGCGGAATATCTCCATTTTTTTTTTCCCCGAAGGCACAAGGTCCAAAGATGGTCATATTGGCAGATTCAAACCCGGGGCGTTTATCCTGGCTAAAAACACAGGTGTTGACATTCAGCCCATTGCCATCAGTAATACCAATAAGGCGTTGCCTAAATATTCACTAACCTTTCAGGGACACACCGAGATGACCGTGAAGGTTCTAGACACCATTCCCTTTTCCCAGTTCAGTGAGATGGCCCCTGACAATATTGCCGCCATGGTAAGATCGTTGATCTCCGAACATGTTTGTTGAACCCGTAAAAAAACAAATTTTTCTTTCAGTATAATAACACATTCTTAAACAGCACGCTTCTCCCTTTCAAAAAGACGGGTATCCATCATTAACCCGTTATATTCTCTGATCAACCCCAAAATTGACATTTTTACTGTCAACGGTCAAAAACACTGATTTGAAAAGTATTTCTTGTGTATGATTATGGTCGAATATTTTGATGAATTATCGTTAATTACATTTGTGTCGTATTTTTGATGTGGTTAGTGATCATAGGGATAACAGCCATCTCGCAGTGTTTTGGAGGATAAACCATCGGCAATATATATTACAGAATAATAATTTATTAATTTATAAAAAGTTACATATTTGATCTATTTTTTATAGCATATTTGTAATATAAGAAGCATCCGTAATTTATTCCAACACAAATAAAAAAATTTTTTTATTCAAAAAAGCTTTAATTCAAAGAAGTTATATTTTTTATCGTTCTTCCGGCTTCTCGATGGAACATCCGTTGCAGTTGAAGGCATTACAACGACGGACAGGCATTTGCCTGTTAAAAAACAACGAAACTTAACTTTAGGAGCTTTAGAAAATAATGAGAAAAGTAGCAATCTACGGAAAAGGCGGCATCGGCAAATCCACAACAACCCAGAATACGGTAGCAGGGCTGGTGGAAGCAGGTAAAAAAATCATGATCGTGGGATGCGACCCCAAGTCCGACTCAACACGGCTCATGCTCAACGGCCTGGCCCAGAAAACCGTTCTGGATACCCTGAGAGAAGAGGGTGAAGATGTAGAGCTTGAAGACGTTAGAAAAGAAGGATACGGCGGGGTTCTGTGTACGGAATCAGGTGGACCCGAACCTGGTGTAGGCTGCGCCGGCCGCGGTATCATCACCTCCATCAACCTGCTCGAACAGCTGGGCGCCTACGACGAAGAGCAGCATCTGGATTATGTATTTTATGATGTTCTGGGCGATGTTGTGTGCGGCGGTTTTGCCATGCCCATCCGTGAAGGCAAGGCCCAGGAGATCTATATTGTCGTCTCCGGCGAGATGATGGCCATGTACGCGGCCAACAACATCTGCAAGGGTATCGTGAAATTTGCCCAGTCGGGCGGGGTTCGTCTCGGCGGCCTGATCTGCAACTCCCGTCAGGTCGACAACGAAGAGGAAATGATTTTGCAGCTGGCCAAGAGACTGGGCACCCAGATGATCCACTTTGTTCCCAGGCATAACATGGTCCAGCAGGCTGAGATCAACAGAAAGACGGTTATCGATTTTGCACCGGATCACCCCCAGGCAGATGAATACCGCTCCCTGGCCAGAAAAATGGATGAAAATGAAATGTTTGTCATCCCCACCCCCCTTGAGATTGAAGAACTTGAGGCCCTGCTCATTAAATACGGGATCGCGGCGTAACCAAAAACCTTAAGAATGATAAGGCGCATTTATTAGAACATCAGAAAGCGGAGACGGCGTTCTGGACAAATTTTAAGCAAAACAACACAAGAGATAAGATAGGGGTATAAACATATGACAGGCGAACGAACCATCACCGTTAACCCGGAAGATGTAAAAAAAGAAATACTGGCCAAATATCCACCCAAAGTGGCCCGGAAACGCGGCAAGCAGATCACCCCGGTTTCCAGCGAAGAAGACAAAGGCAGTCTCACAGTCGGTGCCAATGTCCGGACCGTTCCGGGCATCATCACCCAGAGAGGATGCTGCTATGCCGGTTGCAAAGGCGTTATCATGGGTCCGACCCGGGACATCATCAATCTGACCCACGGCCCCATCGGCTGCGGATTCTACTCCTGGCTGACGCGGCGCAACCAGACCCGTCCCCCATCAGACGATGCAGAAAATTATATGACCTACTGCTTTTCCACGGACATGCAGGACGAAGATATTGTTTTCGGCGGGGAAAAGAAACTGAAGGCCGCCATCCAGGAAGCCTACGACATTTTTAAACCCAAGACCATCTCCATCTTCTCCACCTGTCCGGTGGGCCTGATCGGTGATGATGTCCATGCCGTGGCCAGGGAGATGAAGGCAAAACTTGGCATCAATATATTTGGTTTCTCCTGTGAAGGATATAAAGGCGTAAGTCAGTCCGCGGGCCATCACATTGCCAACAACACCATTTTTACCCATGTTGTGGGCCTGGATGACACGATCTCGGACGCCAAATACAAGATCAACCTGTTGGGTGAGTACAATATCGGCGGCGACGCCTTTATTATTGACGACCTGCTCGAAAAATGCGGCATCAGTGTTGTTTCCACCTTTTCCGGCAACTCCACCATTGACCAGTTTGCCAACTGCCACACCGCAGATCTCAATGCGGTCATGTGCCACAGATCCATTAATTACGTGGCTGACATGCTTGAGATCAAATACGGTATCCCCTGGATAAAGATCAGCTTCCTGGGACCCAAGTCAACCGCCCAGAGTCTGCGCAAAATTGCAGCCTACTTTGAAGACCAGGAACTCATCGACACGGTGGAAAAGGTGATTGCCGAGGAGATGATTCCTGTTGAAGCCAAGATCAAAGAGATCAAACCCCGGTGCGAGGGTAAAACAGCCATGATGTTTGTGGGCGGTTCCCGTGCCCATCACTACCAGGAACTGTTCAGGGATCTGGGCATGGAAGTGCTCTCCGCCGGATACGAGTTTGCCCACAGGGATGACTATGAAGGGCGCCACGTCATTCCGGACATCAAGATTGATGCGGACTCCAGAAACATTGAGGAGCTGGAGATCGAACCCGATGAGACCCGGTACAACCCCAGAAAGACCGAAGCGCAGATCAAGGCCCTGGAAGAAAAGGGGGTTGCCTTCAAAGAGTATGAGGGGATGATTCCCGACATGGCCAAGGGTTCCCTGATTGTCGATGACATCAGCCACCATGAAACGGAAACCCTTATCGAAATGTACAAACCGGACATTTTTTGTGCCGGTATCAAGGAAAAATACGCAGTCCAGAAGCACGGTATTCCCATGAAGCAGCTGCACTCCTATGACTCGGGCGGACCCTATGCGGTATTTAAAGGCGCGATCAACTTTTATGAGGAAATTGACCGCATGCTCAATGCCAACATCTGGCACTACCTGGAAGCCCCGTGGCAGAAGGCCCCTGAATTGTCCGGCAAATACGCTGCAGAATAATCGTTAAACGTTAAAAACAAAACGTTAAAAACATAGATAAAAAAGTATCAGGAGAAAATTATGCTGCTTCGACATACACCTAAAGAGATTAAAGAAAGAAAGGCCCTGGCGGTTAACCCGGCTAAAACCTGCCAGCCCATCGGGGCCATGTACGCCGGCCTCGGTATTTACGGCTGCCTGCCTCACAGCCATGGGTCCCAGGGCTGCTGCGCTTATCACAGATCCACCCTGACCCGCCATTACCGTGAACCCATCATGGCGGCCACCTCCTCCTTTACCGAAGGTGCATCGGTGTTCGGCGGCCAGGCCAACCTGCTCCAGGCCCTGTTAACCATATTTACCACCTACAACCCGGACATGGTCGCGGTTCACACCACCTGTCTGTCGGAAACCATCGGCGACGACGTGAACCAGATTGTCAAGAAAGCCTATAAAGACGGCACCATCCCCGAAGGCAAGTATGTCGTTCATACGTCAACACCATCCTATGTCGGATCCCATGTCACCGGTTTTTCCAATATGGTTAAATCCATAGCGGTTCAGATGGCTGAAAAGACCGGCAAATCCAACGGGAGAGTCAACATTGTGCCCGGATTTGTGGAGCCTTCGGATATGGCTGAAATTAAAAGAATCGCTGCAATGTTGAGCGTAAACCCCATCCTCTTTCCGGATACCTCCGGCGTTGTCAACGGACCGCTCACCGGAAAATTTGAGATGTATCCCAAAGGCGGCACTCCGATCAGTGATCTGAAAAGCGCGGGTGACAGCATGGCTTCGATCGGCCTGGGCGCCTGGGCGTCTGCAGAAGCGGTCAAAGCACTTGACGCCCAGTGCAAGGTCCCCTGCCAGGTGCAGGATCTGCCCATCGGCCTTCTGGCCACAGACCGGTTCGTTGATGCCCTGCGTACCGTAGCCGGCGTCAGTGTACCCGATTGCGTTACCCAGGAGCGCGGTCAGCTGTTGGATGTCATCTCAGACATGCAGCCCCACCTGTACGGCAAAAAGGTTGCCATTGCCGGTGACCCGGACCAGCTCATCCCCCTGACCGAATTTCTGGTCACCATCGGCATGAAACCGGTCCACATCGTTACCGGCACCCCGGGCAAGGCCTTTACCAAACGGATCAAGGAGATCACGGCCAGGTTCGGAGACCAGATCAATGTCCAGAACCCCGGCGACATGTTCCTGCTGCATCAGTGGATCAAGAATGAACCTGTGGACCTGCTTATCTGCAACACCTACGGCAAGTACATGGCCCGGGACGAGGATATCCCCTTTGTACGCCACGGCTTCCCCATCCTGGACCGGATCGGCCACGCCTACTTCCCCACAGTGGGGTACAAAGGCGGGCTGCACCTTCTGGAGAAAATCCTGGGCGTCCTCATGGACCGCAAGGACCGGGATGCATCTGAAGAAACGTTTGAACTGGTAGAATAGTATCTGAAGAGCAATTAAAGCAGTAAAGGATAAATAACATGACCTCCATATCGGTACTCAAGCAGAGAGAAAAACAGATCTACCAGAAGGGAAAACAGCCCTTTGAGATGACATGTGAAACCAAGAGTCTGGCCGGCGCAGTCAGCCAGCGGGCCTGTGTATTCTGCGGCTCCAGGGTGGTGCTTTATCCCATCGCGGATGCCTTGCATCTGATTCACGGCCCCATCGGGTGCGCCTCCTATACCTGGGATATCAGAGGGGCCCAGTCTTCGGGCCCGGAGCTTCATCGGATGAGTTTTTCAACGGATCTGTCAGAGACCGATATTATCTATGGCGGAGAAAAAAAGCTGAAAAAGGCATTGCTGGAGCTGATTGAAAAGTATTCACCCAAAGCCGCCTTTATCTATTGTACCTGCATTGTGGGCATTATTGGTGATGACGTGGACGCGGTCTGCCGCCAGGTGGAAAAAGAGACCAATATTCCTGTCATCGCTGTCCACTCTGAAGGATTTAAAGGAACCAAAAAAGACGGGTACAAGGCAGCCTGCGACGCGTTGTTCAGCCTGATCGAAAGAAACAAGGCTCCCCGGGTCACCATTCCCGACTCCATCAATATCCTGGGGGAATTCAATATTGGCGGAGAGACATGGATCATAAAAAAATATTATGAAGCCATGGGGGTCAAGGTGGTCTCCGTGATCACCGGTGACGGCCGGGTGGACGAGGTTATGCAGGCGCGCAATGCAGCCCTGAACGTGGTCCAGTGTTCAGGGTCGGTCACCCATCTGGCAAAGCAGATGGAAAAAGAGTACGGCATCCCTTTTATCAGGGTCTCCTATTTCGGTATTGAAGACACCTCGGATGCCCTGTACCAGGTGGCGGTACACTTTAAGAAAACCCCTGAGATTTTAAAAAAGACCCGGGAGCTGATCAAAAAAGAGGTCAAGGCCATTGTTCCGAGCCTGGAAACCATGAAAAAAGATCTTGAAGGCAAAAAAGCCGCCATATACGTGGGCGGCGCGTTCAAGGCATTCTCCCTGATCAAGGCATTGAAAACCCTTGGCATGGAAGTGGTCTTGGCCGGATCACAGACCGGCACCAAGGAAGATTATGAGGTGCTCAGGCAGATGTGCAACGAGGGAACCGTAATTTTAGACGACTCAAACCCCCTGGAGCTGGCCAAATATTCCGTTGAAAAGGATGCGGACCTGTTTATCGGCGGCGTTAAGGAACGCCCCATTGCATATAAAATGGGCATCGGGTTCTGCGACCATAACCATGAACGAAAAATTCCTTTGGTAGGCTTTGAAGGCATGGTCAATTTTGCAAAAGAAGTACACGGAACCGTTACAAGCCCGATATGGGATCTTGTTCCCAGACGGCAGAACCCAATCGGAAAGGAAGGTGCGATATGACCCCGAGCAGACCTTATAAAGAGACCCCCTCATATACCGCCACCCAGAATGCATGCAAACTGTGCACGCCTTTAGGGGCCAGCCTGGTGTTCCAGGGAATTGAAGGCTGTGTGCCCCTGCTTCATGGCTCACAGGGATGTTCAACCTATATGCGGCGCTACCTGATCTCCCATTTCAAGGAGCCCGTGGATATTGCCTCTTCCAACTTCACCGAGGAGACGGCCGTATTCGGCGGCGGGGCCAACCTGAAGCTGGCCATTGAAAACGTGGCTCGCCAGTATGCCCCGAGCATGATCGGTATCGCCACCACCTGCCTGTCCGAAACCATTGGGGACGATGTCCGGTTGATATTAAACAGCATGGACAATAGCATCAACGGCACGGCCCTGGTCCATGTCTCCACACCATCATATTCGGGCACTCACGTGGACGGATTCCATGGCGCCGTGGCGGCTGTGGTGGACCGCTTCAACCCGGCGGATAAAAGAATCGTTTACCGGCCCAAGAAAAAGAAAACCATTAATCTGTTTCCCGGCATGCTCTCCAACGAAGACCTGCGGCATTTAAAAGACATTTTTGAAGATTTCCATACCCCTGTCACCATCCTGCCCGATTATTCCGAGCGGCTGGAAGGACCCTCCTGGCAGGAATATCAGGCCATCCAGAAAGGCGGCACCACGCTTTCCGCCATTGAGAAAATGAACGTCTCTGTTCACAGTATGGAGTTCGGTGCCGTACTCGCCCTGGCCGCGGAAAAGGGTCAGGCGACCGCAGGAGGCATCCTGAACAAACGCTTCGGCGTTTCCTGCACACGCCTGCCCATTCCCATCGGGGTAAAGGCCACGGACCGCTTTTTGGATATCCTGTCCCAGATTTCGCGCCGGCCCGTGCCCGAACGCTACAAAAAAGAGAAATGGCGGGTGGTGGATACCTATGTGGACGGCAATAAATATGTATCGAAAAAACGGGCCCTGATTTATGGCGAAGAAGATTTTGTGGTCTCCATGGCCGGATTCCTTGCCGAAGTGGGCATCATCCCTGTGCTCTGTGCATCCGGCGGCAAAAGCAAAACATTTAAAGCCGCCCTTGAACAGACGTTGCCCGAAAATCTCATTGACCAGGTCATCATCCAGAACGACATGGACTTCACCTGCATGGAAGAGACCGCCGCAGCCATGCCCGAAGCGCTGCGGCCTGAACTCATCATCGGCAACTCCAAGGGATACGCCATGGCAAGACGCCTGAAAATCCCCATGGTCCGGGTGGGATTCCCCATCCACGACCGGGTGGGCGGTTCGCGTATCCTGCACGTGGGATACAAAGGTGCCCAGCAGTTGTTTGACACCATCGTCAATGCAATTTTAACGGAAAAACAGACCGAATCCAGAATCGGATACTCATATATGTAAGGAAGATAAAGATGAATTTAGATAACCATCCCTGTTTTAATAAAAAGTCCTGCAAGGATTTCGGTCGAGTTCACCTCCCGGTTGCACCGGCCTGTAACATCCAGTGCAATTTTTGCAACAGAAAGTTTGACTGTGTCAATGAAAGCCGCCCCGGGGTTACCTCCTCCATTCTGAGTCCGGACCAGGCCATGGCCTACCTGGCAGAGGTCGTTGAGGCCAAACCCAACACAGCCGTAGTGGGCATTGCAGGTCCTGGCGATCCCTTTGCCAACGGCGACAAAACCATCGAAACCCTGACCAGGGTGCGTGCAACTTATCCGGAAATGCTCTTGTGCGTGGCCACCAACGGCCTGAACATCCATCCCTACCTGGATGAACTGAAAAATATTAATACGACCCATGTGAGCATCACCATCAACGCCGTGGATCCTGAAGTCGGCGCCAAAATCTATTGCTGGATCAGGGACGGCAAACACTCCGTGGGCCCGGCCCAGGGCGCAAAACTGCTGTTGGAACGTCAGCTTGCCGCTGTTGAGGGACTTAAGGAACGCAATATTATGGTCAAGGTCAATTCTATTCTTTTGCCCGGCATCAATGATGAGCATATGATAGCGGTCGCCGAAAAAATGGGTGAAATGGGTGTGGATATTTTTAACATCATGCCCTACTTCCCCACCAAAGGCTCAAATTTTGAAAACATGGAAGAACCGGGCAAGGATGTGGTCAAGGAACTCAGAAAAGCGGCCCAGGTTTTTGTGCCCCAGATGACCCATTGCAAACGCTGCCGGGCCGATGCCGTGGGGCTGCTGGATGATCCCTTGAACCAGAAACTCATGGATCGGCTGACCTATCACGCCACCGCCCCGGTTCCCTTTCCCAATGCCCCGAAGTATTGCCATGAAACGCCCGGTGAACAGGAAGATATGTATGCGTTTAATGACACCGGGCCAAGACCCTATGTGGCCCTGGCCACCCGGGAAGGCGCGTTGATCAATCAGCACCTGGGAGAAGCCGAGGAGCTGCACATCTATGATTTAAATCAGGACACACCGACATTTGTGGAAACAAGGGTGCTGCCGAAACCCGGCGGCGGGGATGCCAGATGGCAAAACCTTGCTCGGACCATTAAGGATTGCCACACCATTCTTGTGTCCGGTATCGGGCAGACCCCTAAAAAAGTTCTGGGTACCATGGGATTTACCATCCATGAGGTCAACGGCATGATTGATCTTGTGCTGATGGCGATTAAGAAAGGGGATTCGTTAAACCATCTGATTGTCCGGGCACAGACCGCTTGTGGGGAGTGCAGGGGAACCGGAACAGGCTGCATGTAACCCGTGTTTGGACCAAAAGTCACCCATCTGCGGCGTTGCAAGTCAATTTGCAATCCTCACAACCTTCCAGGTTGCTCTGGTTGAAAATTAACTTGCGCCTTGCATCTGGGCAACTTTTGATCCAAACACCCCACTTAGGAACCAACTAAAAAATAATATTTGAATAGTATAAAAATTTACTGACAGCTGAAACCTAACAGCTCGCCCAAAGGGCGTTTAAGGAGAACAAAATGAACAAGCCTGAAAAACACATCCTTGTATGCGCAAGTTTTCGTCCCAGTGGAGAACCCAAAGGCAAGTGCCACAGAAAAGGGTCGGGTGATTTTTTGGCCTACATTGAAAATGAAGTGATTGACAGAGGCCTTGAAGAGGTGCTGGTCACCTCCACCTGCTGCCTGAAACAGTGTGATGACGGTCCGATCATGGTGATTTATCCGGATAATATCTGGTATGGGCACGTCGAAAACGAAGAGGCCATTGACGCTATTTTGGATGCCATGGAAGATGGCGAGATTGCAGAGGACTATGTACTGGAATGAAAACGTTTGATCGACGGGTCTGGATGGTGGACACCACCCTTCGGGACGGGGAACAGGCCCCGGGTCTCTTTTTCAGGCCTTTGGAAAAACTGACCATCGCAAGTCAGCTTGCCGAATGCGGCGTTGACGAGATCGAAGTGGGCATCCCTGCCATGGGTGAGTTTGCATGCCGGGAAATAGAGGCCATTGCCCAGCTGAACCTGCCCAGCATGCTCACCTGCTGGTGCAGGGCGGTCAAAAAAGATATTGAACTGGCCATTGGTTGCAATACCCCAGGCGTCCACATCAGTTTTCCGACATCGTCTATCCTGCTCAAGACCTTTGAAAAAGATGAGAATTGGGTGCTTGAGACCCTGGATGACATCGTACGGTTCGCCGGACGCTATTTTGACCAGGTATCCGTGGGCGCCCAGGATGCCACCCGTACGGACATGAATTTTCTTGTACGGTTCTGCCAGGCATCCATCGAACTCGGCGTCCACCGGGTCCGGCTCGCCGATACCGTGGGCATGATCACCCCGTCCGCACTCATGGATATGATTGAGACCCTGTTGATCCGTCTGCCCGGCCTGGCCCTGGAATTTCACGGGCACAACGACCTTGGCATGGCCACGGCCAATGCCGTGTCTGCGGTGGATGCAGGGGCCAAGGCCATCAGTGTGACGGTGAACGGACTCGGGGAGCGGGCAGGCAATGCCCCCCTTGAAGAGACGGCCATGGCCCTGTTCGGCATCGGGGCGAAAAAGAGCAACATGCGCCTGTCGGAACTTACCCGGCTATGCAATACCGTGGCAAGATTCTCCGGACAGCAGATTCATCCGGCCAAACCCATTGTGGGATCACGGATATTCTCCCATGAATCGGGCATTCACTGTGCAGGCCTGCTAAAAAATACAAACTCCTATGAATTATATAATCCCGAGCAGGTGGGCCGGCACAACTCAAGGCAGATGGTATTAGGGGTGCATTCCGGCTCGGCCGCCATAAAACATACCCTGGCCCACCGGAACATAAATATTGATGCAGATGCCGCCCAAAGACTGCTGCCCCAGGTCCGGGCTGCGGCCGCCTCACTAAACAAGCCCGTATCCCCGGAACTGCTTGAGTCCATCTACCGTAGAACAGCCATGGGCTGACCTGGCATATCAACTGCCAGACATAGCCCACCTCCTGGTAATACTTGCAATTCCGATAAGGCCAAATCCAAAGAGAAGCATTGTTGAGGGTTCCGGGTTATGGATAGTTGAAAAATCATCCAAACCAAAGCCGTCGCTCTGTGACGTCGTTGACCAGGAAAGCGTGGAAAGGACCTCATTGTCACCTGTTTTTGTATTGCTGCGGCCGTACCAGGTTGCGTTGCGGTTCTGAATGGAAAAATAAGGGGCGATAGACGACTTCTTATGATTCTTATTATATGAAGTGGCCCCTGTGCCGATATTGCCTTCAGCCGTAAATATCCCCACGCCCGTCTCTTTTTGGGTATACCATCCCGCATGAATATCTTCAAAATCTTCTAAAACATGAACAGAGCCGTATTGAGCATTCATCCAACTATTGATCGTCGAGATGTTTTTATTCGTAACTTCCCAAACATTAATGGTCATTGTAAATGCAGGCGTTACACCCACAACAAAAAAACAAACACATAAAAACAGTATTAATTTCTTCATTTATAACTCCTCTTATAAATCGCCGTGGCAATCTAACGATCTCCCATGGAACGTTTTGTTTTTAAAGCCAGGCAAAGTTTTTTGTTATTTGGGGCTATTAAAAGCAATTACTATACCCATAGATAAACACTTCAAAAAAGATATGAAAACTGTTTGATTTAAAAGAGGATATTTATACTGTTGGATTTATGTTGAAAAACAATAGATTGTATTTAGTTGTATTTTATAGAATTTATGTAATAAAAAATGTGAGTTTAATATGCTGATTTTTGTGGTATTTTTTACATATAAAATATTTATACTCCTCGGTCCCGCCAAGCTTTCAAGCTGCTGAAAGCAGCACTGTTTGGTGTTTGTCCCGGCCAATACACAAGGCGTCAGACCAAGGGTAGAGGCCGGGTTAATCCACGGCACTATAGCTTTGCTTTAACGCTTTTAATTTTGTCTTCTATGCCCTGCTTTCGGTCAGTCCTGGTACCAAGTTTAATGGTTGTTGTTATTCTGGGTACACCCATATCATGTATTTTTTCGTGGCAGTCTTTAACTGCTTTAAACACCGTATCCCAATCTCCTTCAATGTTGGTGCCGTAAGCGTGCAGATTTGATTTAAGTCCTGCGCCGGTGATGATTTCATGGCATGCGGCTACATATTTAGATACGGACAGGCCTACACCCAGGGGAACAACACAAAGATCAATTATAACATTCATTTTCATAATCCTTCTTTTTTGTTAAATTAAGTTAATATAGGGTAAAAAGACTCTCTTTATCAAGATGTTGGTTGACAAAAAGCAAGTTCCTATCCTATGAAGGAAAGAGATCTATAAGGCTCGTTGTATTTTTGTTTGTTTTCCCCTGACCTGGGCCAAATGAGGCGCCCCAAATGAGGCTCAGATCCCGATAATAATAAGAGCGGCTTATGTCTGATTTCACCAACCATATTTATCAAAAAATTGTCGGGATATGGTTAATGGCGCTCTTCTTTTTTTGCTCTTTTTGTCAGGCAAATGATTTGGATTTACAAAAGGCCCGGTCGTATACCGGAAAAGAAGACATTAAAGGCTGGGTAATGAGCGAAAAACTGGATGGAATACGCGGATACTGGGACGGCAGGCGCCTGTTGACCCGAAAAGGGCTGACCCTTCATCCGCCGCCATGGTTTATCAAAAATTTTCCTGCGTTTGAATTGGATGGCGAGTTGTGGAGCAAACAAGGGGATTTTGAGTTTGTTCAGTCTGTGGTGCTTGATGCCGAGCCGAGCTCGGGGTGGGAAAAAATCAATTACCATATTTTTGAGGTGCCTAACCAGAAGGGGGCTTTTTTTCAGCGGCTTGACATGGCAAAAGAGTGGTTCAACTTTCATCCTAACCCCTATGTCAGGGTGCTTGAGCAGACTTTGATCGAAAATAGACCGGATCTCGACCGGTTTTTTCTTGAAGTGGAATCAAGAGGCGGTGAAGGCGTTATCGTAAAAAATCCCAATATGCCCTACCATACAGGCAGAAGCGCATATGTTCTCAAGGTAAAAAAAGACCGGGACATGGAAGGTCTTATTATCGGTATTAACAAGGGAAAAGGCAAATATGAAAACGCCATGGGATCGCTGACGTTGAAACTGGAAAACGGCGTTATTTTTAAATTAGGGACCGGGTTCACGGATCTGATTCGCAATAACCCGCCTGCCGTTGGGACAACCGTCACGTTTAAATATCATGGATTCAGTAAAAACGCAGTTCCGAAATTCGCCTCTTTTTTAAGAGTCAGGAAAGACTGATTTCCAATAGCGACGATGTCCTGATGGACAACAACAAAAAAAAGTGGACCATTTTTTATGGAGGCCTTTATGGAGCTGGAAAATGAAAGAAAAACCGTTGTGCGTTTTGGTCTTAAAATGGTGGCATCAGGATTGACCACCGGTACCGGTGGAAATTTGAGCGTTGTTGACCGAAATACGGGAACCGTGGCCATCAGTCCCAGCGGCATTGAGTACGGGGTATTACAGCCCCGGGACGTTGTCCTCACCGATATGCAGGGACGTGTTATTGATGGCGAGGCCAAGCCTTCAAGCGAGCTATGTTTTCACCTTTCCCTCTATCACCGGCGCAAGGATGTCCAGGCCGTTGTCCACACCCACTCCCCCTATGCGGTTACCATGGCCTGTCTGGGATGGGAAATCCCGGCAGTTCATTATCTTGTGGGATTTGCAGGAAAAAAAGTACCTCTGGCGCCCTATGCCACTTTTGGTACACCGGAACTGGCTGAAATAGTGGCCGAATATATTGGAAATTATAACGCCATGCTGCTTGCCAATCACGGACTTGTAGCAGTTGGCAGCAGTATGGACACGGCTTTTGCCGCTGCCGAAGAGATTGAATTTGTCGCCCGGATTTATTATCAGACCAAGAGCATCGGACATCCCGTTATCCTGCCGGATGAAGAGATGGAGATCGTGCTTGAAAAGTTCAAGACCTACGGGCAGAAAAAAATGGGTGATAGTTGTTGCCGCTGACGATCGGTTTAAAAAAGCTTCGGGGCATTGCCGGGACAATCTCTTTTTCTGACAGGGCGTTGCCTTTGGCCTCTTTGAGGGCCCTGGGTGGTCGGCAGATACAGAACATCACACAGCGCTCTGAAAATATTTTATGAATTTTTACCAGCGAACATGCATAGGATTGTCTCCTCCAGTTTATCAATACATATCATCGGTTTGCCAAAAACCTGATCTGCAACATTGGAGAGTTGAATCATATCCTCCGATTTTTCATATTCAGGAGAGCCTGTACAGATGATAAAAACCATATCAGGATATGTTTTTGATGCGTTCTTGATAAACGTCTCGCCATTCATGCCGGTCATACGGATATCTACGATAGCCGCCGAACAGACCTGGGTCTTGAGCATTTCAAGAGCGGCCTCACAACTTTCCGCATCAAAAACCAGCCAATCCCGGTCTTCAAAATAATCAATAAAACTCTGTCGGATATAGATTTCATCGTCAACGATTAATATGCTTTTTTTAATTTGTTCCATATTTTTCCCCAAGCTTGCTTAATTCTTCACGAATGGCCAATGTTAAGGTTTGTATTGGGACCGGTTTGTGGAGATATCGGCGAATACCCATTTTAGCGGCGTCCTTTTCAGTAAATGAGTCATGAAATCCTGTGCAAAGTATTATCGGCATATCTTTTTTAAGCGATAAAATTTTTTCCGACAATAACCTGCCGTCCATATTGGGCATGCTCATATCGGTAATTACCAGGTCAAAGGCATTCGGTTCTTTGGCAAAAGCCTTATAGGCGGATATGCTGTCAGTAAAACCGGATACGGTATATCCCATACTGGAAAGTATTTGCTGGGTGGAATCCAGAAGATCTTGTTCATCATCAACAAGCAGAATACGTTCCGTCCCCTCCAATGCCTTTATATTGTATTCGGGTTTTGTGCATTGACCCAGGGGTGAGTTGACTACTGGAAAAAAAACGTCAACAACCGTTCCCTTACCGATTCGGCTGTGAACTTTTATCATTCCCTTATGTTTTTTAACGATGCTGCTGACTACGGCCAAACCCAGTCCTGTGCCATGGGAGACTTCCTTGGTTGTGAAATAGGGCTCAAAAATCCGGTCTATGATTTTTTCGTCAATACCGCATCCGGTGTCCTTTATTTGTAAAGTGATATATTCACCGAGAGGAGATCCCTCTTCCAGGTCTTCTCCGGAGAGTTCAGCATTCCTTAAAGATATGGATAACGTTCCGCCGGCGCCCTTCATGGCATGATATGCATTGGTGCACAGATTTATAATCACCTGATGAATCTGGGTCGCATCAGCCACAACAATATCTTTGGTGTCAATTTTTTCAATAATATGGATGGTGGAAGGAATGGACGACCGAAGGAATTTAACAGCCTCTTTAACAATTAAATAAAGTTTCAATGGTCTCATTTCAGACTCAGTCTGCCGGCTGAAGGTCAGAATCTGGGAGATAATTTTACCGGCACGCCATGCACCTCCCATCACCTGGTCGATATATTTTCGGGCCTTTTCATTTGTACCAAGGGCCATTTTGGCCAGTTCCGCATAACCAATAATGCCCGAAAGAATATTATTAAAATCATGGGCAATCCCGCCGGCAAGCGTGCCGATTGCTTCCATTTTCTGGGCTTGTTGAAGCTGAATTTCTTTTTTTTTAGACTCCTCAAAAGCCTTAATGGCCCGTATGGTCTCGCAACAATACGATGAAAGGATGGCGCCAATCTCTTTATCCTGGTCAACAAAGGGGGGTGTTTGTTTATTATATAGCGTGATAATACCAATGGGATTGCCAAAATCTTCCCTTATCGGGAAGGCAAGAAATGAACCATTTGAGTATCCGGGCCATCCGCTATGAAGATATGTGTTTTCTTTTTCAATGTTCTGGACAAGAAGCGCCTGTCCCTGCTCCAAAACCGTTTTGAATACAGAGTCCTCAGGTAAAGGGAAGGGTATAAATTCCGGCGTATGTTCGAAAATAAGTGAATGCACCAGTCTCAGCCCATTTTCTTCAAGCAAATACAAACTGCCGCCGGTCGCCGTCATATGGCCTGCAAATTCTTCAAGCACCTTCTTGCCGAAATGTTCCATCTCAACGCAAGCATGCAACCGTTGTGTGGTTTCGACAATCTTATGCAACCTCTCATTGATGTTGGATAAATGTGTGTTGGCATTTTCAAGCTCACGGGTTCTTTCCTTTACCATTCTTTCCAGATGTTCCTGGTAGGCTCTGTTTTCTCGAATCAATCTGGCCTTTTCCAGGGCCAGATTGATCGAATGATCCAATGCGGTAAAATTGTGTATGGGCTTTTCAAGATAATCCCAGGCCCCATATTGCAATGCCTTGACCACATCCCCGATACGATTTGCGCCTGATATAACGATCATGGGGAGATCCGGCATTATTTTTTTCCCTTGCCGCAAAACGTCAATCCCATCCATCTCCGGCATCCTTAAATCCAGCAGCACCAGATCGGGCTTTTCAGAGGAAATAAACCCCAGGCCCTTTTGTCCGTTTTCGGCTGTTATAACATCATAATCATTATCTTCCAGATAATCGGAAAGGCTTTGTCGGATATGCTTTTCATCATCAATTACAAGTACTTTCAACTGCCGTCCCCCCTTCTATCGCTCGATCTGTTCCAACGGTAACCGTATAATAAACGTTGATCCTTTCCCTAACAGGGAAACCACATCCATAGTACCGTGATGATTCTGCGTAATGATAAAAAATAAAACATGTCTGGCGTTTATTTAAAAACAGATTCGGCCATTTGGCAAGTTCATTTTCCGAAGATCAATTAACGATTTTTAAATGATTCAAATGAATTGAATTGATGATAGCAAACTGTATTGGCTTAATCAATTGATTAATACCATGAATCGCTATTCATAGTTTCGCTTGTTTCGCTGCCCGTGGTTTTCGCGAAATCCTTTGGCGAGCAGGCATGAACCGGGGTCAGCCCATCAGTAGCATCCCGGCCGAAAAAACAAGAGCCAGACCAACGACCCAACCCTCTTTTCCATTGGTGGAAAACCGTGGATCCGTGCGGTTTTCATTGTAACACCTGGCCTGCATGGCAAAAGTCAGGTCATCTGCGGATTGAAATGTTTTTTTCAGCAGGGGCCAGGAGAGGTTGATAAGTCGCTGCACAGGATTTTTCCTTAAATTGCCGCACCGCGCATTGACGGCATGGGTCACTTCCCTGGCGTTAGCGAGGATCAGGGGCATGAATTTCAGGGCCAGACCCACCATCACAGCTACCCGTTTTTCAGGAATAAAAGGAACAGGTTTGAAAAACCACTGGACAGCCGCCTTGATTTCCATGGACCGGGTTGTTGCCGTCAATATCAGCCCTAACAGCATGACGACCAGAAACCGTAACGCAACCAGGCTGCCGGAAGTAAAACCCTGGCGGCTCAGGCTGAATCCATGCAGGGTCACCATGGGATCACCGGGCGTGCCTGCCCACCGGCAGAAAAATATCAGTATTAAAAACAAAAGGAAGGCTTTCAGGGCCTTTACAAGCGTTGCCGGGCCCACCCCCAATTTTTTCAATATAAACATTAAAACGCACAAGCAGACAATATTCGCGGGCAATCCCGTGTTTAGTACAGGCGGGCTCAACAGGCAGACCAGAAGGCATTTGCACCGGACATCCAGGGTGTGCCATAAGGTGTTACCGGGACGATAAGAAAAAAGTGTCACCGTGTCCACGCCTGTGCCATGGGGGTAAACGGATTTTTTACGCCATATGATTCAAGACAGGGGGCAAGCAAGATCGGATCTCCTTGTTCCTTGATCCGTCCTTTGTCCATGATTACCATTTTAGTGGCAAACGTGATCACCGGTGCCACATCATGGGTGGTCATGACAATGGCGTGCCCGGAGTGGTGAAGTTTTCGGCACAGTCCGGCCAGGGATAAAACAGATGGATAGTCCAGATTGGCAAACGGTTCGTCAAAAACAATGAGATCCGGTTCCATGACCAGGATGCCGGCAATGGCCAGCCGCCGCTTTTCTCCGCCGGAAAGGGTGGCAGGATTTCTGTCTCGTAAGTGGTCCAGGTCGAGCAGGGTAAGGACTTTATTCACTTTGCCATTAATCTCTTCCCGGCCCATGTTTAAATTTTCCGGACCAAAGGCGGTTTCATCAAACACGGTATCTGCAATGATCTGGGTATCCGGGTCCTGGAAAACCATACCTATTTTTTTGCGGGCAAAGGTGAGGTTTTTTTGAATATCCTGCCCGTTGAACAGAACCCGGCCGGTATCCGCCATCAACAGACCGTTGAAATGACGGATCAAGGTGGTTTTTCCGCATCCGTTTTTCCCGGCAAGCACAATGAAATCATCCCGGAACACGGTCAGACAAATCTCAAATATGCCTGTATCCCCCGAACCAAAGGCATGGGTCAGATGATCTGTTTTCAGCAATACGTTATCCATAAAACGCTTACAACCGGATCAGGGGACGAAGCTTTCGGGCGATTATTACCGCTGCAATCATTTTAACCACAGCACCGGCAAGAAAGGGGTACATGCCCGCAGCCAGGGCCTTGCTCCAGGAGATGGCCAGCACCCATTTCAGCCAGGGGACACCGAACAGGTAAATCACCGCCATTCCGGTAATGGTGGCCACACTATCCCGGATCAGGCTATTTTTAGTGCGACCGGATATGACAGAGGTAAGGAAAGCGGCCGGCAGATAAGAGAGAAGATATCCGCCGGTGGGGCCGACCACTTTTCCAATACCCGAAGTGCCGCCGGCAAATACCGGCAGTCCGGCAAATCCCATGAGCAGATAAACCGCCACGCACCCGGCAGCCCAGGCCGGCGGCAGGATCAAACCCGCCAGGAGGACAAACATGTTTTGAAGTACAATGGGGACAGGGCCCACAGGTATGGCAATCAATGCGCCAATACTGATCAGGGCGATAAAAAGGGCTGAATATACAATCGGTTTTAAAGAAACATCCATATGTTTACCATTCATCTCAGGTTATTTTTCAGGCGTGAAAACAATCGCCATAAATAATTTTTCGGGTGATGCCGTCCCGGCCTTGGACAATGAGGGCACCGGAGTCATCCACATCCAGGGCCTTGCCCTCATACACCCGGTCATGGGTTTGAACCCTGACATCGCTGCCGATGGTGCCGGTCCGTTCCTTCCACCGGCTGATGATCCGGGCCGGATCAACGCTCGAAATCCTGGATTCAAACAGATCCAGGAAACGGATCAGGATCTGTTTTCTGGACACAGATTTTCCCAGGGCTGTTTTCAGGGAAATGGCCTGGTATTGATTTGATTCAGGTTCATTGTTCACATTAAGGCCGATGCCCAGAAACAGGAAATTAACCATATCGGCCCGGGTTTCCATTTCCGCCAGCAATCCGGAGAGCTTGCGGCCCTTGAGAAGCAGGTCATTGGGCCATTTGACACGGACATCCAGGTCAAATAAGCCGGCCAGAACTTCGGCCATGCAGGCCGAAGCGGCAAAATTCATGGTCCAGGCCAGGGGCGGCGGCAAATCCGGTTTAAGGATCAGGGTAAACCAAAGCCCGCCCCGGGCAGAGGCCCAGGGCCTGTTCAGTCTGCCCCTGGAGGCTGTCTGGACTTCGGCAATGACGCAACCGGCATGCTGGAGACCTTGCCGGGCTATCTTTCGGGCCTGGTCCATGGTAGAGTCAAGTTCCGGGAAATGGAAGATTTTCTCCTGAAGGTGCGTTGGGAAACAAAACGGGTACAGCAGGTTGCCGGTGTCCTGAAGTTGATAGCCCGTTGGCAGGCCCTTAATATCCACGCCCGCCTGCTTTAATGCCTTAATATGTTTCCAGACCGCAACCCGGGAAATTCCGGTTGCTTCACTGATTTTGACCCCGGAAACAGGTTCACCATTCGACCGGTACAAAACCTCAAGGATCGTTTGCCTTTTATCCGGCAATATCTGGTTAACTTTCATAAGGGATGATGGTTAACAAGAATCGGATCCCGGGTCAAGCAAAATCTTTCCTTCAAACGCGAAGAGCCATGGGCGGATATGGTCTAAGCGCTTGTTTGGCAATTAACCGGCTGGACATTGATTTATCCAGTTTTTTCAAAATGTATTTTTTCTTGACGTATAAGTACCCCGGACTTATGCTTACCCCTTAATGGTTCAGGTTATTTGCACAAGCTCACTTGAAAATAAGGCTTTTGATGGACATACCCAAAATAGTCAGCCCGGACGGTTATATTGATACCATTGCCCTTCATGCGTCCGGAGAAGAGCAGATGGATGTTCGGTTTTTGTTCCCCAAAGTGTCGGATTATATTGTATCCTCTTTAAAGGAGGGCAAACCCTGGTTTTTTTCCGGCAGAAGCGGCAATGCCCAGATGGGTCTTTTGACCGACACCCACATGCGCGGTGAAACCCCGCCGACACCGGAGATTGACGGTTCAAAGATTCTGCTTTCCGGTATAATCCGAAATCTGAACCCCCTTTTGACCAACGCCCTTGATTTGTTTGAGACCGGGGATGAAATCGGGCGGCTGGTCGTTATGGATCCGGAACTGCGTATCCGGGATGTTCGCCATTATCTTCACAAACGGCTTTTTGTGGGCAACCGGGTGGGCAAGGGGTATTATGAAGGGTTTGATATCCGTCAGGAAATCGATGCTTCAACCGGAAAAACTTGCGATTATATTGAGGTGGCGCTCTCCTCTTTCCAATATTGTTTTGAACCCGAAGCCATGATCCGATCCAGTATTGACGCGGTAATTAAGAAGGGGCGAAGCGCCCTGAATGCCATTCGCTCCAGGGTGCCCATGGATCCGGATCATACCCTTCTAAATCCGGGTGCGCTTTTTGTGGGGGCCATCAAGATCTCTTTGGGTGACATTTACGGAATCATTGATGCCGTAGTCACCCCGGAAAAAGATGATATTATCCATCTGCCTGCCAGGGTGCTGGATCCTTTTCGCACCTTCAGGAACCGGCAGGTGGAACTGTATCATTTTGGGAAAACCCCGATACCCTTGAGTGATATTCGTATCCGCATTCGGTTTTTCAGAAGTCAAAACCCCTTGACCGTCCCCCTGGAAAAGGCCAGGGTAAAGGAAGGGTACCGGCTGTGCGATCTGCTTACCCATGCCGAGGTATCCAATCTGTTCGATATTCTGGATGAAAAAGCCATGGGCCTGATCCTGTACAAGGGTAATTTCATCCAGGTGCCCCGGGCCATGGATACCAAAGGGGAAGCCCAACTGGAGATTATTAAAAACTGTCTGGCCAAAAGTACCCAGCGCCGCCATGAACCCACCATTCCCGAAACCCTGGGTGACAGGCTCAAGGAGACTCTTGGCAAGCTGTCCGTTCTGGGCGGGGTCAATTCCCGGGTATTTATCGGCCGGGATTTTCCGGAGCGGGAAGTGGTGGATGCGCTGAGAAGAACCGGGTTATGCACATTTCTTATCAATGCGGAAAATCCGTGTTTCGCCGATGACGAGATACGGCACATGATCTCTTTGACCCATGCCGGTCACGACAGGTGCGAATTCATGCGGTACGATCCTGTGATCGACAAACTATATTCATTTTACCACGGGTGCTTCATGGAACCTGACGACTGGGAGCGCTTTGATCGGGTAAGGTTCTGGTTTGCCTTTTACGGGTCACATGCCAAAGCTGTGGATAACGGCCTGACCATTGATTTGATTAATCGCCTGGCCCTGCGTTTAGGTGATGAGATGGGCATTGTGCACGGTGGGGGCCCCGGTCTAATGAAGGAAGCCAATGATTTGGCCCGCCGGCACAATATCATGAGTGTGGGCATCGCCATTGAGCTTGAAGGCGAGGAACAGGCCTCTTTAACCACCTGTGACGGGTTGATTAAATATAATGAAGGCCTGCGACTTGCCCGCCAGGATCATCTGCAGAAATTGAGCAACCTGCCCGTTATCAATACCGGTGGGTACGGCAGTGCCGAAGAGTTGAGCATCACCATCACATCCATGAAACTTCATGAAAATCCTCTGGCCCCCATTATCCTTCTGGACCCGGATAATTTATGGGACAATGCCAGAAAGCAGACCCAGAAAATCGCAGATAAAAAATACGGGCCCGCATTCACGCCCCATCTTGTGAAGTCCTGTAAGAATGCAGACCAGGCTGAAACCCATCTGATTGAATTTTTATCAGATCCTGATCTCTGGTATGAGAAGAATAAAATACCGGCCCAAAGTGTGGAAAAGGCAAGGATCAAGGCAGCAAGGATTCGCCAGTCCTTTTTGTGCATTGATAATGTGGAGGTGTTTTGCACACCCAGTCCGCGACTTTCTTCCGTAGATGGGCATTAATACTAGTAAAGGAAAATATTTTGTTGACCCTAATGAAAAAGATCATTACACTCGGAATGTGTTTCAGGCGCCTTGCTGTTTTTATGCTGGGATTTTTCATATTTTCAGCCGGTGTTTCTTCGGGGCATGCAGAATCGGTATGCGAACACGTTACTTTAGCCTGGTTACAAACCCAGGTCACTATACCCAAAGATGCGGAACTGGTATTTAAAAAAGAGCAGGGCGTTCTTTGTGAAGCCGTACTCTCCATTAACGGCGGTCTTGCGCCGGTATACGCGGGCAAGGATTTCATTGTGGCCGGCCAGATGTATAAAAACGGTGTATCCATCACACGGATGACCATGTCCAGCCTCTCTGAGGTTGCTGATGCAGAAAGAAAAAAAGCCAAGGAGAAAGAGGCAAAGGATGTGGAGATGCGTAAATCGTTTTTTAAACTCCATGCCGCAGAGCTGGCAGAACTGGTTTCTTTGAGCTTTGCGCCGGGAGGCGTGTCTGATAAATTCATCTATGTTATTTCAGATCCGGCCTGCAGCCACTGCAAGGCGCTTCTTGACGGCTTAGAAGAAGTTGCAGCAGAAGCGGATCTTGCCCTGAAACTGGTCATATATCCGGTTTTGGGAGAAAACAGCAAAGCCATGACTGCCCATGTCATCTGCGAACAACTTGGCTATGGTGCATATAAAACCATGAAAAAAATTGGCCCGGCAAAGGGCTGTGAAAAGGCGAACCAACGTGTAAACAAAACGTTTGATCTGCTCAATAAAGCTGATATCTCTTTCGTGCCCCTGGTGGTGGCCCATGACGGTTCCTGGGTGGTGGAAGGCAATGATATCTGCAGCGTCCGTGAGTACCTTGGACTGGATCCGGGTACCGGCGAAAAAGGCGGTGGCTGCAAAAAGGACCAGGAAGATTGATTTTGGGGGTTAATCTTATTATAAGTGGGGAAGTGTATCATGGAAAACCAGAAAAGTTATCCGGGTAAGGCTCCGGAAAGCAATGACCAGCCAGCCACAGATCTTAACGAAGATATCAAACATCACATCATGACAACCATGGGGAATGATTTTTATCCCCCCAGGAAAGACACTTATTACAAGGGGTTGGCCTACAGTGTCCGTGACCGGTTGGTGAAAAGGTGGCTCAACTCCCAGCGTTCTTTCTACGATAGAAGTGCAAAACGGGTCTATTATCTTTCCCTGGAGTTTTTGCCCGGCCGTTTTTTAATGAATTATGTCACCAATATGCAATTGAACAAAGCGTGCGAAAAAACCCTGGAAGAAACCGGTTTTACCATGGAGGAGATTGAGGAGCAGGAGTGGGATGCAGGCCTTGGCAACGGGGGCTTGGGTAGGCTTGCGTCGTGCTACATGGACTCCATGGCATCTTTGAATATCCCGGCATATGGCTATGGTATCATGTATGATTACGGCATATTTTATCAAACCATTGTGAACGGGTATCAGGTTGAACAATGCGATAACTGGGTGCGATGGGGCAATCCTTGGGAATTTAAGCGCCGGGGATTTTTATACAATGTTCAGTTTTACGGCAGGTCTGAACTCTATAAAAACAGTTCGGGCAAGCTTTGTTACCGGTGGGTGGATACGTTAGACATTAATGCCATGGCCTGTGATATTCTTATTCCGGGTTACGGTACCCAGAATGTGAACAACATGCGGCTGTGGGCAGCCATGTCCAGCCAGGAGTTTTCTTTGGAGGAGTTTAATCAGGGCGACTATATTGGCGCAATGGAGAGCAAGGTGCTCACGGAAAATATATCCAAGGTGCTTTATCCCAGTGATGAGAAAGATGTGGGCAAGGAACTTCGCCTCAAACAGCAGTATTTCTTTGTGGCGGCCACCTTCCAGGATATTGTGCGCAGGTTTAAAAAGCACAACCCGGATTTCAAATTATTGCCAGACCGGGTTGCGGTTCAGCTCAACGACACCCATCCTGCCATTGCCATTCCCGAACTCATGCGTCTGTTGCTCGATGAGGAAGATCTTGAATGGGAAACTGCCTGGGAAATTTCAGTAAAAACGTTTGCCTATACCAACCACACAGTGCTTCCAGAAGCCCTGGAGTCCTGGCCGGTCCGCCTTATTTCAAAGTTGCTGCCCCGTCATATGGAGATCATTTACGAGATAAACAGACGGTTTTTAAACATGGTCGAAAAACAGTATCCGAACAACCCCCAGTTATTACACCGTATCTCCATAATTGAAGACGGCCCGGAACAAAGGGTGCGTATGGCCCATCTGGCCATTGTGGGGAGCCACACGGTCAACGGCGTGGCCGCCCTTCATTCCAGGATTCTCAAAGATAAATTATTTCACGATTTTAACATTATTTTTCCCGGGAAAATTATCAATGTTACCAACGGCGTGACCCCTCGACGGTGGGTACTCCAGGTAAACCCGGCTTTATCATCCCTTATCACCGACACCATTGGATCAGACTGGATTACCGATCTTGACCAACTTAAAAAACTTATTCCCCATGCAGACAATCCTGCTTTTCGTGAAAAATGGCGTCAGGTAAAATTGGCGAATAAAGCGCGTTTGGTAAAATATATCAAACGGAAAGTGGGCATGGATGTAAACCCTGATACGCTGTTTGACGTTCATGTGAAGCGGATTCACGAATACAAACGTCAGCTGTTGAATATTTTCCATGTCATCACCCTGTATAACCGGATAAAAAAGGATCCTTCCAAAGAGATTGTGCCAAGGACGGTTATTTTTGCCGGCAAGGCGGCTCCTGCTTATGTCCAGGCAAAACTGATTATCAAGCTGATCAATTCCGTTGCGGATCTTGTGAATAATGATCCGGATGTTAACCATAAGCTTGAGGTTGTTTTTTTACCGAATTATTGTGTTTCCCAGGCTGAGAAGATCATACCCGCAACCGATCTGTCTGAGCAGATTTCAACGGCGGGACTTGAAGCGTCAGGTACGGGAAATATGAAATTTGCCTTAAACGGGGCGCTGACCATCGGCACCCTTGACGGAGCCAACATCGAGATCATGGAAGAGGTGGGTGAAGACAATATCTTTATTTTTGGTCTGACCGCCAAAGAGGTGGAAAAAAAGAGGGCTCAAGGATACAACCCCTGGGACTATTACAGTAGGGATGAAGAGCTGCGAACCACGCTGGACATGGTCAGGCTGAATCATTTTATTCCGGGAGAGCCCAATCTTTTTCTGCCCATCTGGGATTCGCTGATGGCCCTTGGAGATCGCTATCTTGTCCTTGCTGATTTTCGCGCCTTTATCCAGGCCCAGGATAGGGTCCGCACCCTTTATCAGGATCAGGAGCAGTGGACCCGATGTTCCATTTTAAATACGGCAAATATGGGAAAATTCTCCAGCGACAGAGCTGTCAGGGAGTATGCCCGGGATATCTGGAAAATTGAATCTTGTAAATAGTCTCCATCCAGAAATAGGGGTGTGTCCCACCTTTTACATAATGTGATTATTTGATTTGACAACTCAGGCTCAAAATTAAGCCGTAATCGAATTTTATGAAAATTTGATTGCTTTTTTCACTCTTGAGGCATATATAACGTCCGTAGGGTTTCTGGGCGAAATTAGAACCAAACCCGAAACTAAATAGTTTAAAATTACAATAAATTTGATTCCTTTGTTGTATACAGCAGCATTTCCCCAATGTAATCGACAGGGCGAAGCTGTCTTCCAACCAGGAACACTCATCCTTCTCGGATTAGGCCTGTGCATCTCTGTGACAGGCTTTGGATATAATGCCCGTCGACTGGCGCAATAATTGAGATTCAGGCTTCAGGAACTGAAATGAGAAAACTCCTTGTCACAGGCGGTGCCGGTTTCATCGGCACCAACTTCGTATATTACTGGCTCAACAAATACCCGGAAGACCACATCGTGGTTTTGGACGCCCTGACTTACGCCGGCAACAGGGTCAACCTGATACGCGCTGAGAAAAATCCAAAATTTAAATTTGTCCACGGCAACATTCTGGATCAACCCCTTGTGGAGACCCTGCTTAAAGATCACAACATTGACACGATTGTCCATTTTGCAGCAGAGTCCCATGTAGACCGATCCATCCACGGCCCGGATGAATTTATCAACACCAATATTGTCGGCACTCACACCCTGCTCAAAGCCGCCAAAAAGATCTGGCTGGACTCGGGCAGTAAACCCCACAGGTTCCACCATATTTCAACAGACGAGGTGTATGGCACATTAGGGCCTGATCACCCGCCTTTTACAGAGTTAACCCCCTATGCACCAAACTCACCCTATGCAGCCAGCAAGGCATCCTCTGACCATTTGGTCCGGGCATACCACGAAACCTACGGCCTTGATACCACCATCAGCAACTGCTCCAACAACTATGGCCCCTTTCAGTTCCCGGAAAAACTGATCCCCCTTGTGATTATCAATATCCTGTTTAATAAACCCCTGCCAATATATGGTGACGGCAAACAGATCCGGGACTGGCTTTATGTAGACGACCACAACCGGGGTGTGGACCTGATATTGAGAAAAGGGAGACCCGGACAGACCTATAATATCGGCGGCACCAATGAATGGGCAAATATTGATATTGTGCATCTAATCTGCGACCTGTTGCTGGAACAATTTTCCAGCGATAAAAGCCTGTCTGAACGATTTGCCAAATCTGCGGCAGCACAGGCAAAACATCCAGCCACCTTGGTCTCCCACGTGAAAGACAGGGCAGGGCATGACCGGCGGTATGCCATCAATGCCGACAAGATCAAGGATGATCTTGGATTCATACCCGAAGAATCCTTTGAAACCGGCATCCGCAAAACCCTTACGTGGTTCCTGGAGCATCAACCATGGTGGAAGCAACTGCTGAATGAGTCATATAAAGACTGGATTACGACAAATTATTCTTGAACCAATGCCCAGCCGTCGATGCTTGGTCCGGCTTCCCTTAACCCCTTGATGTTTTGAAAAAAGGCGATGAAGTGAATAAAAGGGAAATGAAAAAACTGCCCATTGGAATTTCAACGTTTTTTGAAATGATTAATGGAAACGCCTATTATGTGGACAAAAGCCAATATGTCCAATATCTGTGTGATTCCGGGAAGTACTATTTCTTCTCCCGTCCGCGTCGGTTTGGAAAAAGTCTTTTTGTCGATACCTTAAAATGCGCTTTTGAAGGGCAAAAGGACCTGTTCAAAGGCCTTTATCTTGAAAAGAATTGGGATTGGAAAGATACTTATCCCGTTATTTCAATTAGTTTTGCCGGTGGGCGTTTCTCCGACATTCAACATCTGAATGACTTTTTTGAGGAGATTCTTACCGCTAATGCCCATCACGCCGGGGTGAATATATCAGGTTTGACGATCAACGGCCGATTCAAGAATTTGATTACAGCAACCTTTGAAAAGACCGGCAAATCCGTTGTGATCCTAGTGGATGAATATGACAAACCTATCCTGGATCATATAGAAAACCCATCCAAAGCCGAAGAGATGCGAGACGGTCTTAAAAATTTCTATTCTGTCATCAAAGACAGCGACCGGTATATTCGGTTCTGCTTCATTACCGGGGTGAGCAAATTCAGCCGAGTCAGTATTTTCAGTGATCTGAACAATCTTGAAGATATCAGTCTCCAGCCTGAAATGGGGGCGCTTTGCGGCTATACGGAAAAGGAATTGACCGCGACCTTCCGCGAACGTCTTGACGGGGTGGATATAGACACGCTGCGGGAATGGTACAATGGGTACTCCTTTTTGGGAAAAGAAAGGGTTTACAATCCCTTTGATGTGCTGTTATTCCTGAAAAAGAGACAGTATGGCAACTACTGGTTTGAAAGCGCTACCCCCAGTTTTCTAATCAAACTCCTGTACCAAAACAAGGTGTACATTCCGGATCTATCACATATTGAGATAGACCAGGGCCTGCTTTCCGGGTTTGACCTTGCTCGTCTGCTTCCGGAGGCGGTACTGTTCCAATCAGGGTATCTGACGGTAAAATCAGTGGAAACACTGGCCCCGGGGCAGAGGATTTTCACATTGGATTATCCCAACCAGGAGGTGCGTGTCAGTCTAAATATGCATCTTCTGGATTATTTCACGTCCGGTGGTGCTGTAACCGGCAGTCTGCGGTTGAAGATGTCAAAAGCACTGAAATTAAGGGAAATGGATAAGATACAAGTTTTGATTCAGTCTCTTTTTTCATCCATTCCCTGGGAATGGTACAGCGCCGGTGATCTGGACCGGTATGAAGGTTACTACGCCTCGGTTCTTTACGCGTTTCTGGCCTCTCTCGGGCTTGACCTTCATCCCGAGGAAAGCTCCAGCCATGGCCGTGCCGACCTGGTACTCAAAACAGATCAGACAGTATATGTAATGGAGTTCAAAGTCGTGGAAATCCTGGGGGACGGCAAAAAAGCCATAGATCAGATCCGGGAAAAAAGATACCATGATGCATATGTCCAGGCAGGAAAGGATGTGATTCTGGTGGGCATCGACTTTTCAAGAAAAGAGCGCAACATCGTGGGATTCGCCTTTGAAGCGGCTTGATTTTTTTTGAATTATAAAGCCCCCATTTCGGGTGCTAATGTGATCATTGCAGATTGAAACACGGAGGGCTGAATGAATAAAAAACCTTATTTTATAAGAGCGGAATGGGATGACGAGGCAGATGTATGGGTGGCAAGCAGTGAGGATGTCCTCGGCCTTGCAACTGAAAGTGCAACATTGGAAGGATTGATTGAAAAATTGAAAGTCATGATACCCGAGCTGCTGGAGGCCAATGGTGAGGATGTGGAACAGGAAATTCCATTTGTCGTGGATAATGCTATAAAATCAAGGCATACGGCAAACGCAGTCCTCAAACAAGCCGGTTTGCCAAAACAATTTTAATCTTATCCTGATAAGGTGGTAACCATTTTAACGATAATGCCCCCAAAGATCACTCACATTGGCGCTAAAGCGTGCGTAACCGGTTCCTGTCATCTGGTTCAGACAAACCCTGACGACGACGGCAGCAGCGTAAATATCCTGGTGGACTGCGGCAATGCCCAGGGCAGCGACCCGGAACCACCCTTTGATCAATTTCCGGTGCCGCCGAAAAAGATTCACTACCTCTTTCTCACCCATGCCCATATTGACCACATCGGCAGGGTACCGGATCTTATAGATGCCGGATTCAATGGGGAAATTATCTGTACTCATGCCACCAAAGCCCTGCTGCTGCCCATGCTTCACGATGCCATGTCTTTTACCGGCAGGAACCCTGAAGCGATCCGGTATCTTGAACAGACCATTGATGATCTGAGCTGGGGATTTGAGCTGCATGAAGAATTTGTTCTTGATCAGGGGATTTCATTTAAGCTTGGCAATGCAGGGCACATTTTAGGTTCCTGCTTTATCCGGTTTACCTTTCCCCTGAACACCGGAAACAACTACACTGTAATCTTTTCAGGAGATCTGGGATGTACTGACACCCCTATACTGCCGGACCCGGACCAACCGGAATCCTGCGACCTGCTTATTTTGGAATCCACTTACGGCGACCGGAACCATACCGGCAGAAAAGAGCGTATCCAATCCCTGACCCAGATCCTGGACAAAGCCCTGAGGGATAACGGAATTGTTTATATCCCTGCGTTTGCCCTGGGCCGCACCCAGGAGCTTATTTATGAACTGGACCGTATCAAAACAAAGGTGCCCGTGTTTATCGATTCTCCCCTGGGCCTTAAAATCACAGAAATTTATACCGGCCTGCAGAGTTTCTGGGACAAGGAAGCAAAAGCTCTTAAAGCTGCCGGAGATCATCCCCTGGATTTTAAAAACCTCTACTCAGTGGAAAACTTTCGGGATCACAGAAAACTTATGGAGATCAAGGGGCCTGCCATCATCATTGCAGGTTCGGGCATGTGCACCGGCGGTCGCATTGTAGACCACCTGGATCAGGGTCTGGATAACCCGAAAAACGATATCCTGTTTGTGGGATACCAGGCCAAGGGTACGCCGGGTCGCCGTATGATAGAAGGCAAAATTCCGGTAAAAGCCGCCATCCACACCTTGTCCGGTTATTCGGCACATGCCGACCAGGCCATGTTGATCAACTGGGTAAAATCCATGCCCGAACCACCAAAGAAAATCACCCTGGTACACGGCGACCCCCATGCCCGCAGGGCCTTGGCCAATGCATTACAAAGGCATTTGGGGGCCGGTTGATGACAGATGGCTACATGGCATATCGAAAACCGTTGTAAGACGCCATGAGGCCATCAATGAAGATGTGTTGTTAACTGATTCAGAGTAGTATCAACCGCTGAAACGATTATACAAAGCTGTGCCTTTGTGATATTTTACAGAAAATAAGACACTGAAAAGGAGGGCACAATGCTTCGTGAAATAATTAACCCCAAAAGCAATCAAATAGTCATTACGCTACCACCAGAGTTGGTTAACCAAGAACTTGAACTGTTAATTTTTCCAACTAAAAAAAATAAAAAATATGATACAAAAAAACTGATGGAATGTGTTTTTAAAAATGCAGAAACAACTGACGTCGAAGACAGTATCAATATAAACGATTTAATGAACGAAATGAATGATGCATTATCTTGATACGAATCTCCTTCAAAATTAAAAATACCCAAAGCACAAATTGAGAATACTTATTCACTATTCCAGAAATTTTGCCGGTACGAAATTGACTGTACAATCATGGATAATGTTTACTCTGTCGTTGCTGAACTGGAATACGGCAAGAACATCAATGATGTAATTCACCTGAAATTTGCCGAAAGATACTGTGAAAAGCTGATCACATTTGACAAAGATTTTAAACGTCTGTCACCGTTTTCTAAGATTTCTATTGAAGTTATCGCCTAAACCCTGCTTTCGAACTATACGCCGAAACATTTAACGTACACCAAATAGAACTTAACTGATAAAATATGCCGGAAGGGAACACATGATTTTGTTTGCGGGGCTGCCACACTACAAGATGGACCATTCATGAGAACAACTGATTCAGAGTACTGTTAATTTTTCCAAATCGTGGGATTTGCCTTTGAAGCGGTTTGATCTTGTTTGATGAAAAGATCAATTAGTAACAAAATTACATGAGGAACCGTCATGCCCCAAATTGATCGTAATCTAATCAAACGAATTGAAGCTCATAAAGATATTATAAAAGAAAAATTCTTTGTTGAGTCAATGTCAATTTTCGGCTCCATATCAAAAGGAACAGCAAAATCCGATAGTGACATTGATATATTAATCAGATTTAAAACCACACCAGGCCTTTTTGGATTCATTGATTTAAAACAATATCTGGAAGTTATTGTTGGACGCCCGGTCGATCTTGTAACAGAAAATGCCTTAAAAAAACAACTCCGCGATGATATTTTAAGGGATGCTGTGCATGTCGCATAGAAGTTGGCAATTTTGATTTGAAAATAATGGGAAAAAAGAAATACATATTTTTTTATGACAACGGGATGTGGTTGGGATATTGGGAAGATTTTCCAGACTACATGACCCAGGGTGTCACTCTGGAAGAACTTCAGACAAACTTAAAGGATATTTACCAGGATTTGACCGGGGGGAACTATTCCCTGCGTACGCCATGTGGGTGAAATGGAAGTTGCATGAACCGGAAGGATCTAATCCGGGATATTAAACGCATGGGGTGTATATTGATTCGACATGGCGGAAAACATGACTGGTATCAAAATCCGGTTACAAAAGCATCTTAACCGGTTCCAAATCATGGGTCGTATTATAATGGCACTCGTTATAGTTGTCAATGCGGATGTCAATCCCCCCGTCTTTGCTTTGGCCGCTGGCCAAAGGGAGCGCGGTAAGCGGGGAGTTGAAAACTCTGACATGAAAGATGGAAGTTTGCCTAAAAAAAGTTGGATTCAATATGACTATCCAACTTGGCGCAAAGCGCAAGGCTTTTGTTTTTGGTGATGTCGGAAACCGAAATCTCTAAAAATTTCAAACAATAAGCGTGATCTGCGGCTATAACAGAAAAAAGTGGTAATTAAGTATGGTGTCCACGGAATTTCCAAAACAGGACTATTTGGCTATAATAACAGCCTATTTACCGCGCAGGCAGGATTGGGAAAACGATTATAAAACAAGGAAGAAATCATGAAATGTATGCATTGCCAGGGAACAATGGTTAAAGGTGTGGCCCCTTTCCACATTGATAAAAAAGGCTACCATTTGACATTGGATGAAGTCCCAGCCTGGATATGTCAACAATGTGGTGAATTTTATTTTGATGAGCCCCAGGTTGATTCTATCCAGGAGATCATCAGAAAGCTAGAAGATGGTACGGAGAGGCTTTCTGATGTGGCATAATGTAAATTAATAAATAATAGTCAACTACCCCCTCCTGAATCACAGATTCAGAAGGGGCTTGTAAAAGCCCGAGTTGACTAGCCTGAGTCCTTGTTATCGGGGACTACGTTCGGCAGGATGTAGATACCTTTGGATATATTCGCCAGTCCAAAGCACTATCGTGGCTCTGTAAAAGCCCTGTGAGGTAGGGGCGGTCAACCATATTGCGAAGCCTGCTGAACATTGGCGAGGCGAATCTTACCCCTCTTCGGAGGGCGTTGGTAACCGAAAGGTTTTTTCATGAAAGTGTACGTCAGATCACAATCCGGTAAATGGCTGATGCCTACGAATCCTGCAAATACCAGGATTCTGCTCAAGAAAGGTAAGGCCAGGGTGATCCAACGGACGCCGTTTGCCATTCAACTGCTTTATGAGACCACAGAGTACGTACAGCCGGTTACTGTCGGTATAGATGACGGCGGTATTCATGTCGGTATCGCTGCGGTATCTCAGGGGAAGTCTGTGTTTCAACAAGAAATCACTCTGAGATCCGATATCAAATCGAAGTTGGACACTCGGAGGCAATACCGGAGATCCCGGAGGCATCGGAAGACCCGGTATCGAAAGTCAAGATTCCTGAACAGAAAGTCATCCATTCCCACATGCAAGGTGTGTGGCGGGAATGCCCCGGCATCTCAAGTTATTTGTCGATCCTGCCTGAATAGAGCGGATGGGGTTCATCAGAAATATGCCGGAATCAAAAAGCGTTCATTTCGAATCCCCCCATCGATCAAGGCAAAGAAAGAGGCGATTGTCCGAGTGGTCAAGCAGGTCCCACTGCCCATTTCCCGGATTGTTCTGGAGGATCTCTATTTCGACTTTCAGGCTATGGAGAACCCGGACATTTCCGGTGAGCAATATCAGCATGGAGATTTGCTCTATCACAAGAATTTCAAGCAGGCGTGTCTGGTGCGGGACAAGTTCAGATGCCGTGTTTGCGGTGCGCAAATAAAACTGCAATGCCATCACATTCGGCCACGAGCAAAGGGCGGGACAGACAAGCTCTCAAATTTGATGACGCTTTGTGACGTTTGCCATGATCGACATCATAAAGAGAGACTGCAACTTCCGAAACAAAAGAGTTCCTTTTATATGTCAGCAGCGCATGTCCAGCAGGGGAAACACTATCTGCAAAGAGAGTTATCAAAGGCAGCACCACTCTCTACGACATTTGGCTATATCACCGGTCATCATCGGAATAGAGCGGGAATCGAAAAATCGCATGTAAACGATGCGGTTGTCATCGCAGACAAAAATGCCATTCCGTTCGACGGGTATATCAAAACCAACCATGTGCAGTCTCGAAAACGCAGTCTGCATGAGGCCACCGCACGAAAGGGAAGAAAAAGCCCGAATCGGACACAAAAACGGAATAACAAGAATGTCTTTACACTAAAAGGATTCACCCGTTGGGATACGGTACAGTACAAGGGACGTGTAGGTTTTATCTCCGGTTTTACCGGCAGTTCATCCTGCCGCATCATCGATATTCATGGGGAATATATCAAAAATCCGGAAAAAAAATATACGCAGGTCAACTTGAGCGAAGTGAGAAAAATACATGGAAACAGATCAACAGTTCGCTACTACGCCAATTCCTCCCCCACCGAATCATAGATTCGGAAGGGGACTCCTTGGCGGAAAAGTTGAAAGGGGCCGGAGCATTTTAATTTCAATGGCTTTGGGACTGTTCATTGCATGCCATAGATCCCAGTCTTGCTGCAGGCCGAGCCAGAAGTCTGCGGACATCCCTAATACACGAGACAGCCTCAGTGCTGTGTCAGGGGTCACTGACCTGCGCCCTTTAATAATTTCGTTTAAACGAGGATATGAAACTCCAAGTCTTTGGGCCAGTTCGGTCTGGGTAATGTTGAGGGGTTTAATAAACTCTTCCAAAAGCATTTCTCCGGGGTGTGTGGGAGGGCGATTTGTTGGAAGTTTCCTTGATATTTTATTAGTGGTAGTCTGTAATTTCGACATCATATGCATGCCCTTCCTCCCAAATAAAACAAACACGGTATTGTTGGTTTATTCGGATGCTAAATTGATTTTCACGATCGCCTTTCAATTGTTCGAGACGATTTCCTGGCGGAATTTGAAGTTCGGTTACGTCTTGTACCCGATTTATTTGGTCCAGTTTCCGAGTTGCACTCGGCCAAATAGATTGTGGACAGATTTTTCTTGCAGCTTTAGAACTAATTCCGTCAAAAATATCCTCTGAACCTTTATTCTTAAAAGACCTTATCATGGGTCGTATTATAATGGCACTCGTTATAGTTGTCAATGCGGATGCCAATCCCCCCGTCTTTGCTTTGGCCGCTGGCCAAAGGGAGCGCAGTAAGCGGGGAGTTGAAAACTCTGACATGAAAGATGGAAGTTTGCCTAAAAAAAGTTGGATTCAATATGACTATCCAACTTGGCGCAAAGCGCAAGGCTTTTGTTTTTGGTGATGTCGGAAAGCGAAATCTCTAAAAAATTCAAACAATAAGCGTGATCTGCGGCTATAACAGAAAAAAGTGCCAATTAAGTATGGTGTCCGTATGCCGTAACAACTGTAGTTCTAACAGGTTAAAGTCCTGAAGGAGGAATTATCCGTACGCCTTCTTAGCACCGGGAAGCAGCGTCTGGGTAACCAGAGGTTGTAAGTTTCTTATGGGCAAAGATGCAGGCCGTAACGAAAGTGAACCTATATGTAGCCTCGTCAACTAATTGAAGATGCCGACCTTTTGGACATCAAGGGAAGGCCGTAGTGCCTGGGAGTAGAAAACGGAAATCCTTTCAGGTGATCTTCCGGGGTAGCAGGGATGGCATGTATCGGAAGAATTGCAGTGCAGTGCGGGAGACCCAATGCGGTTACGGTGAAGGGCCGTTAACTGATGGATATAAGGAGATCCGAAATTCCATGGGGCTGTATTGGGAGTCGGAGGGGTTCATAGTACCGATTGAGGCTGAGGGACAACATAACCCCGGCCAAGGAAAGGGACCCTACTTTGTTCACGTAACTAACGAGCGGAGGATCAGGAGATTGCAATATGCTACTAACTCCGGATAGGATCAGGACGCTTCAGAGGAAGCTCTATTGTAAGGCCAAGCAGGAACCGGATTTTCGTTCTATTCTTTATATGACAAGGTCTACCGGGCTGACATCCTTGGTCATGCCTATCGCCTTGCCCCGGGCAAACAAAGGTGCACCTGGAATAGATGGTGTCAGCTTTAAGTCCATAGAGAAGGATGGAGGAGAAATCAAATTTGTGCAAAAGTTGGAACAGGAACTAAAGGAGAAGCAATATCGCTGTCAACCAGTCC
>NZ_CM001488.1:3506359-3518895 GCF_000233695.2 Desulfobacter postgatei 2ac9
GGTCTCAAACCCTTCGCTTTTCATCCGCCCCGGCCAGTTGGACATCAATTCTTTTCTTGATCAACCCGATCCGGGGAATCTACTGAGGCCTGGATACTTTTTTTAAAAGCAAGGCGCTTATCCGATTCGTATACCCAAGAAGTTCCTGTTCCATCTGTTCCAATTCTTTAGCGTTTCGAATCAAGCGATTCGGATCTTCTTCCAGTTCTTTCAGGCAAGCATAGACTTCATCAACAGTATTGCAATCTTCAGCTTTTTTCATCAGTACAATCTATTTTTTGTTGTTTCAGCTTAGCAGGAAATATCATGCTTTTTCCACTAAAAGATAGACTTTTTTAAAACCGGGAAAATGGGAATGCGCCCGTTTACCGGCTGGATTTATGACTTCATAAAACCTTATGCCGATGATATCAAGGTGGCTCACCCTGAAATGCTCAAAGCGATTACAGCAGCTAAAAAGAAAAACGATCTATCTGATGCCCAGAAAATATGTGACCTTCTCAGAGTTGATCTGTTACCGGAATGTTATATGGCTCCGAGCGAGTTGCGAGGATTAAGAAGAATTTTAAGATACAGAAACCACATAGTCAGAACAGCAACCCAAACTAAAAATAAAATACTCTGGACTTTTAATGGAGGTCGGTGCTGAATACAACAAAAAAAGCTAACATGGCAAACGCTATTTCTGGGAATTAATGGACACCATTGAGCATGTCCCATCATCCGTCTCAGAAATGTTAAAACTTAGCAGGTCAAATCTGGAGATTTTTACTAATATTCAAAAAAGCTCGTACGGGTGCTAAAAGAAAACCCGCTGATCCGAGAACGGGTAACCCGGCTGCAAACAATTGGTGGGGTTGGAGAGGTGACGGCTTTAACCTGGGTGTTGGAAGTAGGTGAGGTAGAGCGATTTGGAGCAGTACGTCAGGCAGTTAGTTATTGTGACCTTTGCGCGGCTCAAAAAGAATCTGGCGGCAAAGAAAGTCGTGGTCCGATATCCAAAAAACGAAATAAACATTTGCAAACTGTTCTGGTTGAGGCGGCAAAACTTGCACCACATTGGAATCCTCAATTGGCTGAAATTCATGAAAGGGAATTGAGAAAGGGAAACAAGAATAGAGCGACCCTGGCCGTAGCAAGAAAGCTTGTAGCCTATATGCTGGCTGTTGAAAAATCCAAAAAGGATTTTGAGGTGACAGCTCCATATCAGGCTGCCTGATACGGTCCGATTGATACATTAATAGCATTGCATTTACAATAGATCTTCCCGCTGGTCCTTGCTTTCTGGGGACTATGTGATCGGCAACCGCCGTGATACATCATTTAGTGTTTCAAGGTCAGCGGGTTTACCCAAACTTAATCTTCTGTGATGGTTCCTTTACAAAAGGACCTGATACAGCAAATAGATGTCTGGTCAAAAGATCTTTATCTTTTTGGCACTTAAATGAAATAGATTAAAAAGATCAGGAGTTAATGCAATGGGCCATTTAACGCTTTTGGAGAATGTCTTTAAAAAGTGAAGGGAAATCTACATTTTCCCCTTGACAAAACTTATCATAGATGTCCCCGGAATTTCCCAGATCAGTATGTTGGTGTGGGCCGACCCCGAATGACAATTTGGGTCAGACTCCCGATGAACCTTGTTACTAATGTTCGCAAATGATAATCTACAATTAGTGATCACTATAAAGGGGGGAGTACCATGGCCACCGCGCAAAAAATATATGAAAAAGCATTAAAGTTACCGGAACCGCTTGCGCAAGAAATTCTGGATTTTATTGGATACATTGAGACTAAATATGGCTTGAAAGACACATGGGTGGATGAATTAATAAACGCGCAAGAACCTGTAATGGATCAAATCTGGAGCAACAGCGAAGATGACGTCTGGAATAATTTGTAACCCGGGAGATATTGTCGGCCTTCCATTCCCATTTTCCGATTTGACAAGCCGAAAAAGACGTCCTGTCCTTGTCTTGACCGAGGCAGATTTCCGAGGGGATTTTATGGGGCTGGCGATTACATCCGTTTTGACAGAGAACAATGCGGTAATCATTGAAAACCCTGACATGAAAGATGGAAGTTTGCCCAAAAAAAGTTGGATTAGATATGATAAAATTTTTACGTTAAGCACATCAACTGTTGTAAGACGGTATGGGGCCATCAATGAGGATGTGTTTTTAGAGGTCGTCAATAGCCTCTGTCAACATGTCGGTTGCAACAGCCCCAATATTTAATGGTGGATTTGGGCCTGATTTTGAGTTTGATTGTAATGAAATCTGTCTGTTGTCCCATCCCAAATTAAAACTTGAAAAAACTGGGAAATTGATACGTTCATTCACTTTTCTTCAACGCCCAACCTCTACGATTCCATAAGATGATCGTTATAGTCCTGGTCTATTTTCTATTTACCTTCAAAGAGGCTGGAGCATTTTAATTTCAATGGCTTTGGGACTGTTCATTGCATGCCATAGATCCCAGTCTTGCTGCAGGCCGAGCCAGAAGTCTGCGGACATCCCTAATACACGAGACAGCCTCAGTGCTGTGTCAGGGGTCACTGACCTGCGCCCTTTAATAATTTCGTTTAAACGAGGATATGAAACCCCAAGTCTTTTGGCCAGTTCGGTCTGGGTAATGTTGAGGGGTTTAATAAACTCTTCCAAAAGCATTTCTCCTGGGTGTGTGGGAGGGCGATTTGTTGGAAGTTTCCTTGATATTTTATTAGTGGTAGTCTGTAATTTCGACATCATATACATGTCCTTCCTTCCAAATAAAACAATATTACATGAGAAAACATCATGACCCAAATTGATCATAATATAATCAAAACAATAGAAGCTCATAAAGATATTATAAAAGAAAAATTCTCTGTTGAGTCAATGTCAATTTTCGGTTCCATATCAAAAGGCACAGCAAAATCCGATAGTGACATTGATATATTAATCAGATATAAAACCACCCCCGGCCTTTTTGGATTCATTGATTTAAAACAATATCTGGAAGTTATTGTTGGACGCCCGGTCGATCTTGTAACAGAAAACGCCTTAAAAAAACAACTCCGCGATGCTATTTTAAGGGATGCGGTGCATGTCGTCTAGAAGTTGGAAATTTCGCATTGAAGACATCATCGAAGCATTGGATCGAATATTCCATTATGTGAAGGATTTAAACTACGATGGCTGGATGAAGGATCAGAAGACAATTGATGCTGTTATTAGAAATCTTGAAATAATAGGAGAAGCTGCTGCGAATGTACCTCGGGAAATCCAGAATTTGTATGTGGATATTCCCTGGTATCAGATGAAAGGAATGCGAAATATTCTTATCCATGAATATTTCGGCGTTGATAATGATGTGCTGTGGAATACCATTCAGAAAGATTTGCCTGTATTAAAGGAAAAGCTTCAAGCCGTTGAACTTTGAAAACTACGCCCTAAGGGTAAGCAAATAGCATTTAAAAAACGGAAATCCTTTCAGGTGATCTTCCGGGGTAGCAGGGATGGCATGTGTCGGAAGAATTGCAGTGCAGTGCGGGAGACCCAATGCGGTTACGGTGAAGGGCCGTTAACTGATGGATATAAGGATATCCGAAATTCCATGGGGCTGTATTGGGAGTCGGAGGGGTTCATAGTACCGATTGAGGCTGAGGGACAACATAACCCCGGCCAAGGAAAGGGACCCTACTTTGTTCACGTAACTAACGAGCGGAGGATCAGGAGATTGCAATATGCTACTAACTCCGAATAGGATCAGGACGCTTCAGAGGAAGCTCTATTGTAAGGCCAAGCCAAGCAGTCAACGAGCGCAAGCCTTACGATGAAGAACATGGGAAAGCCGTGTACGGGAAAACCGTATGCACTGTTTGATGAGGGAGCACTGAGGATGCAAGGCCTTTGGAACACGTAGTAGCCGCGTGCGGCAAGGCGTCTCGAATATAAAAAGGGCTGAAGAAACCGGCCGATTCAGTGCTCTACTCTACCCCGAATTCCCTGTTTACAAAATATGCCTGCATTCTCAGAAACATCAATAAGCCAAGCTTGACCCAGACAACAGGAGGCAACCATGCCCATAGCGACCGCTTATGAAAAAGGAAATCTCTACCAGATCCCCATCACGGATTTGAAGCCAGACCCTGACCAGCCCCGCAAGGTGATAGACCCCGAAGCCCTTGCCGAGCTTGTCACATCCATTGAAAAATACGGCATCATCCAGCCCCTCCTTTTCCGGGACGCCGGCGAAGGAAGCCTCTTCATCGTTGCCGGTGAGCGCCGCTGGTAGGCCGCAAAGCAGATCGGCCTGACCACCCTGCCCGCCATCTTTGTTCAGGGAAACCATGCCGAAATCGCCCTGGTCGAAAGCCTCCAGCGCCAGGACCTGACCTCCGTCGAAGAAGCCGAAGCCCTTCAGCGCCTGATGGACGAGCAGAATTTCACCCAGGAACAACTCGGCGGCATTGTGGGCAAAGCCAGGACCACGGTCCGGGACATCCTCACCATCAACAGACTGCCCCAGACCATCCGGGACGAATGCCGGGGGGACCGGACCATTACCCGCCAGACCCTCATTGAGATCGCCCGCAAAAAGCAGGAACGCAGCATGATCACGGCCTACAAAGCCTTCCGCTTAAAGCAACAGAAGACCCTGGAAACCGGAGAAAAAGCCCCGGACAAACCCAAGGGAAAAGACCTGAACGACCCGGCTGCTGCTCTGGAATTTGTCCAAAAAATAGATGCAAAAATCGCCAATATCGACGCAACCAGTTGGACCAGCGAGGACCGGGAAAAAGTCTGTAGCGCGCTCATTGCCGTCAAAGATAAAATCAATATTTTTATCAACCCAGATCCTGTACCTGAGTGAGTTTAAATTATAATAACAATATTTTAGGAGTTGCGGTTGACCGCCAATAGTTCCGCGCCTGCTGTTTGTATAGATTTATAGCTCTAAACTGAGCCGAAGCCCTGAACTGGTATGAAAGCTTTTTATAAACCCAAAACCCCAGCTATTGACTTGTTAACGTCCTTAGCGATAGTATAAAAATTTACTCTTGATTTGTTGGGGTATTTTATGATTAAAAAAAGGAAGGGGTATGTATACAAATAAAATAAAAGTGGAAGTCCGGCCGGAAATATTAATCCAGGCGGTTATGAATATGAAAAAAAAAGAAAGGGATGCTTTTTTAGAAGATCTTCTTGCATCCACATCCCCCGCATATCTTAAAAGCATAAAAGAGTCTCGGGATGATTATAAAGCAGGAAGAATCAAATCACATGATGAGATTTTCGGGAAGTAATGTACACCCCTCGTATACACTAACCGAGCCGAGAAGGATATCAAAAAGCTCACTCCTGAAATAAAAAAAAGAATCGGGCAAGCGCTGTCTCGCTACAAACAAGATCCTCATGGATATTCCGAGACACTTATAGACGCCAAGCTCGGAACATATAGATTCCGAATTGGAAATTATAGAGTAGTTTTTGATATTGAGGGTAGTGATATTGTCATTTTGCGGGTAGGACACCGAAGAGATATCTACAGACGACTTTAAGTTTCTTCCCATGCAATACGCCAATAAGCATGGAAAGATATTTTGAAAAAAGAGAACGGGAAACCCAATCGTCTGGAAGTGAAAGTATAAAGGATTTACAGATAAAATTCCGTGAGAAATTTAGCATTTCAGCCAGTCGTTTTTCAGAGTCAATAAAGGAACTATAAATAAAGCATATCAGCCTCACCGGGTTTCAGGTCTACGCCCTCCCTCCGGGAGCACCCCTTTTCCTTCTTTGCCGCCGGCCTTTTCAAGGCCTGCCTCACCGGCATGCTGGCCCAAGTCATGTTCATCTTCCGCATCCAGCATGTCAGCCGGCTCCTGCTGGGGATCTTCTTTATCCTGAACGTCTTCGGCCTGATCCTGTTCAAATACCTGCTCTTCCGGATACTGAAGCGGTTCCGCTGGATCGGCTACAATGCCCCGGTATCTCCTGATCATCGGCAGCGGTAGGGTGGGCACGCTTTTTGTGCCCACTGGGTGTTCTGATCAATGCATAGCAGTTGAAAGAGCAGCCAGAGGTTGACTGTGTGTTCAAAGCACTGCTCGGTTCGGAGAAGAACAAAAATCTTCTGATCCACTTTTTGAACGCAGTAACCGGACTTCAGGGAGATGAGACAATTACGGATGTTGTAATCATGAATCCCTACAATGAGCGGGAATTCATGGATGACAAGCTCTCAATTGTGGATATAAAGGCAAAGTGTCAGAATGATTTCAAATATCAGGTGGAGATCCAACTTGCTGTTTATCCTGCACTTCCATCAAGGATAATCTATAACTGGAGCACAATCTACCACTCCCAGCTCACAAAACAGCAAGGCAATTACATTGAACTCAAGCCGGTATTTTCAATCTGGATTCTTGACAGTCCGCTTTTTAAAGATGCCGGGACATATCATCTGAAATTCAGGCTTCATGATTCAGAAAATAACATCTCATTAAGTGACCATCTGACAATTCATCTGCTTCAGCTCTCTCTTTTTGATGAACATAAAAATTTACCTGAGGATGTGAAAGTAGAGTGCGCGGAATTAACCCCTTTCTTTTAAAGCAACCCTGAGAATGGAAAATTTATGCTTATTCGATCTAAAGCACCTTTAAGACTTGGCCTAGCGGGAGGGGGAACCGATGTTCCCCCATATTGCGATTTATATGTTGGCTATGTATTGAATGCAACTATTGACTTGTATGCTCATTGTACGATTGAAACCCATAATTTAAACAAAATAACATTCAGAGCTGAAGACAGAAACCAGGCGTTTGAGTCGGATGCTGTTTCCTTTCTAAATCCCGATGGGATACTGGATTTGCATAAAGGTATTTATAATAAAATTGTATCTAAATTCAATGATGGCAAACCTCTTTCTTTTACCATGACAACTTATTCAGATGCCCCATCCGGAAGTGGGCTTGGAGGCAGTTCAACCATGGTTGTCGCTATGATAAAAGCATTTGTTGAATGGCTGCACTTACCGCTTGGGGATTATGACATTGCAAAATTGGCCTTTGAAATTGAACGGGAAGATATCGGTATTATTGGCGGTTCTCAAGATCAATATGCAGCTACTTTTGGGGGGTTTAATTTTATTGAATTTTATGAAAATAAGCGGGTTATAGTAAATCCTTTACGGATAAAAAATTGGATTGTTGATGAGCTTGAAAGTTCTTTTGTTCTCTATTTTACAGGTATAACCAGAAGTGCGTCAATTATCGAAGAAGAAAAGTCAAACGCGATAAGAAAGGACTCAGTTGCGCTTGAGGCAATGCACGATGTAAAAAACAAAGCCCTTTTAATGAAAGAATCGATTCTTAAAGGTGATATAAAAAGCTTTGCCGAGATTTTAGGTCATTCCTGGGAATCTAAAAAAAAGATGGCAGCTTCAGTATCAAACAAGGATATAAACCATATTTATGAAACAGCCATTGAAAATGGCGCATATAGCGGGAAAATCAGCGGTGCAGGTGGTGGTGGATTTATGTTTTTTATAGTAGACCCAATAAAAAAAATAAAGCTGATTAATACGTTAAATACCTTGGGGGGTAAAGTTATCAATTTTCATTTCACACAATCCGGTACAAAAGGATGGCTAATAATATAATAGACTTTATAACATAACAAACTGGTCATAAACATTCAAAAGCGGAGGGAAGATGAAAGCTGTAATTTTAGCTGGTGGACTTGGTACCAGGATTGCCGAAGAAACCAGCGTCAAACCCAAACCTATGGTGGAAATCGGCGGTAAGCCGATCCTGTGGCACATCATGAAAATATACAGTTACTATGGTATCAATGATTTTGTCATCTGTCTCGGATACAAAGGGTATGTGATAAAGGAGTACTTTGCCAACTATTTTCTGCACTCTTCCGATGTAACCTTTGACATGCGTACAAATTCCATGGAGGTACTCCAGCAGCATGCCGAACCCTGGCGGGTCACCCTCGTGGATACTGGAGAAAACACCATGATTGGCGGCCGCATCAAACGAATTATTGACAATGATTATATTGATGGGGACACGTTCTGCCTGACCTATGGCGATGGCGTGTGCGATATAAATATCAAAGCGTTGATCTCCTTTCATGAAAATGAAGGCAGAATGGTCACAGTTACAGGCGTTCAGCCCCCGGGGCGTTTTGGAGCCATTGAGTATGCGGACAATAAGGTTACGGGATTTAAAGAGAAACCCCAGGGAGATGGCGGTTGGATTAATGGTGGTTTTTTTGTACTCTCTCCGAAAGTCGCAGACTACATTAAAGACGATGAAACTGTCTGGGAGAAGGAACCCATGGAAAAATTGGCTGCTGAAAGCAATCTTTCCCTTTTCAAGCACGACGGCTTTTGGCATCCGATGGATACGTTGCGGGATAAACGATACCTTGAGTCCTTATGGCAGGCCGATAAGGCACCATGGAAAATTTGGTAAAAATCCAATTAAATTTGTCAGTCTCGAATAAATAATGACAATCTGAGCATACTGCTTGGGATGAAAACAGGAGAAAAAATGAGGATATTGATTACCGGAAACATGGGATATATCGGTCCTATTTTGACTGCAACACTTCGCAGCTCGTTTCCAGATGCCGAAATCTGGGGCTTTGATAACGGCTACTTTGCTCACTGCCTGACCAATGCGGCACATTTCCCTGAGTGCATCATTGATCATCAGATATTTGGCGACATGCGTCAGTTCCCTTTTGAAATCCTGAAGGATGTTGATGCCGTGGTACACCTGGGTGCTATTTCGAATGATCCCATGGGGAACAAATACGAAGCCGTGACCAATGCCATCAATGATCAAGCCAGCAGGGCGATCGCCCGGGAAGCAAAAGCGCAATGTGTGAAAACCTTTGTTTTTGCCTCCAGTTGCAGCATGTACGGACAGACGACCGGGGATGCGCGAAAGGAGACAGATACCTTGAATCCTTTAACCGCCTATGCCCGCTCCAAAGTCGCCATGGAGGAGGAACTAAAGGGCCTGTCAGATAGTGATTTTGTCGTCACTTCCCTTCGGTTTGCCACTGCCTGCGGGATGTCCCCCCGATTGAGGCTCGACCTGGTATTAAACGATTTTGTTGCCGGCGCCATCACCTCCGGAGAAATTACGGTTCTCAGCGACGGTTCCCCCTGGCGGCCATTGGTGCATGTCAAGGATATGTGCCGCGCGATTGTCTGGGCTCTCAACCGGGAATCGAAAGGAATTGGCCCGTTTCTTGCCGTCAACATCGGAAGCGACACATGGAACTACCAAGTTAAAGAACTGGCATACGCAGTCGCCGAATCAGTCTCTGGGACAACCGTGTCTATCAACAAAAACGCACAGCCGGACAAACGATCCTACAAGGTGGATTTTTCCCTTTTTCGGGAACTTGCACCGGACCATCAGCCCCAGGTAACCCTTGAAGCCGCGATTGCAGAATTGAAAGACGGACTTGAGGCGATGAACTTTGCCGACCCCAATTTCAGACAGTCCAATTTAATGCGGTTGAAAATGCTTGAAACCCACATTCAGAACGGTTCCCTGAACGCAAATCTTCAGTGGCAGATTTAAAAATTAACGGCATTTAATTGAGGGGGAAATAAAGATGAAGTTCAACCCGACCCAACTTGATGGGGCCTATACGATTGACCTGGAGCGCCTTGGAGATGAAAGGGGCTTCTTTGCCCGGGTTTTCTGCACAGAAGAATTTTCCAATGCAGGACTGATGGGTTCCTTTGTTCAGATCAACAATTCGCTCACCAGGGATAAAGGAACCTTACGCGGAATGCACTACCAACTGCCGCCGGCCGCAGAAGTCAAAGTGGTTCGCTGCATTCAGGGCGCACTTTTCGATGTTATCCTGGATCTGCGTCCGAATTCTTCAACCTTCGGGAAGTGGTTCGGTGAGACCCTGACCGCCGAAAACCGTCGCATGATGTACGTTCCCAAAGGTTTTGCCCATGGGTTCATTACCCTGCAGGAAAACACCGAGGCGTTCTATCTGGCCGGCGCGGCATATGCGCCAAAGCAGGAACGCGGTATCCGCTACAACGATCCCCGCTTTGCTATTGAATGGCCCATTGTCCCATCGGTGATTTCCGATAAGGACAATAGTTGGCCGGATTTTGATCCCAAGTGGCATGGGGTGGAGTCGTTGAAGGTATTTCAGAACACAAAAAAAGAGATGATATAGCAATGGATACAGCAATAGTTACAGGGGCAACTGGGCTTGTTGGCTCTGCGGTCGTCAGGAAGTTGTTGGAAAACAATATAGATGTTCTTTGTATTGGAAGAAAAGAACCTTTAATACAACCCCGGAAAAATCTGCCCGGCACAGCAACGAATCTGAAAATGGATATGGCGGATATTCTTTCTTTGGAAGATAAGATCGGGGAAATAGGCTGGGTTCCGGGTTTTTTTTGTGTTTTTTATCATTTTTCCTGGAAAGGGCTCAACGCTCTAACAGACGGAAGCGTTGACGATCAGCTTAAAAATGTGACATACAGCGCAAACGCCCTTGTCAGTGCTCAAAAAATAGGATGTAAAAAGTTTGTCAACGCGGGAACGATTGAAGAAACTTTCGCAGAAAAATATTTAGATAACCGGTGGCAGCACGAGACCTATCCATCAGGACAAAATGCTTACGCGGCATCCAAGCTGGCCGCTCGTGATATGTGCGTATTGCTGGGTTATCTCAACAAGATAGACTATGTACATACTCGCCTGTCAGTTCCTTTCAATCCAAGTTTTACAGGAAAAGGGTATATCTCTTCTGCCATACGCGCAATTCTGGCAGGAGAAGCCTACGCGGCGCCAACCAATCCCCAATTATTGGATCTGACGCACATCAAAGATGTTGCCCAGGCATATTATCTTGTTGGGCAAAAAGGGAAAAATAAGGCAAACTATTTTATCGGATCAGGCGAGCCAAAGAAACTGAGCCAATATTTTGGGATGGCAGAAAAAAAAGCCCATGCAGCAAAGTCATGCGCTGATGCTCATCAACCATGCACAGATAATCTGCTTTTAACTGCGGAGGATTTCAGCATTGATGATCTGAAAAGAGATACGGGCTTTGTTTTAAAAAAGACATTTGATGATCTTGTGGAAGAAATGGAGATAAAATGAAAAAGGCTATCGTTACAGGCGCAACAGGCTTTATCGGGTCCGTATTTGTAAAAACCCTTATTGATAATCAAACCTCCGTCCTTGCGTTGGGACGAAAAAGTTACGACAAAATTAATAAGGACCGGGTTGCCTTGCTGACGGGAGCAACGTATGTTCAGATAGATATGAAAGATATTGACGCGCTTCCTGATCAAGCAAGGGATGCGGGCTGGACTTCAGATGAACCTTGTGTATTTTATAATCTGGCTTGGGGGGGCGTTTCAAGATTATCTGATATGGATCATGCAGCACAACTGAGAAACATTTCATGGTCCGTAAAGGCCCTTATGGCGGCAAAAGAGTTGAATTGTGAGAAGTTTATCCACATAGGAACAATGGAAGAGGCCTTTACCCATAAATATTTATCGCTGGATTATCATGAAAACAGCGAATACAACAGACATGTCGTCTATTCTGTTGCCAAAATTGCTTCTAAAAATTTTCTTAAAATGTTCTCAGAGAAAGCCGGAGTGCCGCTCCTGTTTGCCAACAATTCCCATGTGATGGGACCGAATGATGATAAGGATTCCTTTCTTCAAGTAACATTGCAAAAGCTTATAAATGGTGGCGAGCTTATTTTTTCCACAGGGGAGCAGATGTTTGACGTGATTTCTGTTAAGGATTGTGCGTTAGCCTATGTAGCTATTGGCAAAAAAGGGAAGCCTGGTCAAAATTATTGGGTTGGTTCCGGGCAAGCTCGCCCGCTGAAGGAGTATGTAAAAACAATGGCCTCTCTTTACCCGTCAGGACAGCCCCTTCGATTTGGCGAGATGCCCTATAATGATATTTCCTTGAAAAAAGAAGATTTTTCAATAGAAAGCCTGACCAGGGATACGGGTTTTCTTCCTACGCAAAAATATGAGGATATTGTGCATGAACTTCATTCGTGGCTGATGGGGTTGGCCAATAGCTGATATATTTGGTTACAAGTTTTGACAATTTTTTCTTGTTTTTGTTGTATGCAATGGGTGCTTTCTCCCTGTTGGGCAATTACAATCAAATTGCCTGGGCGCTATCAATTGTCTGGTTTTATTGATGCTTGCATGGCAGGGAAACAGCCTTTTCAAAATTACCTCCGAACAATTTATTACCTTCAGGTACCTGTTGTACATATTGGCCGGGATGAGTGTTATAAATTGGACAGCCTTTGTGTTTAACCAGCTATTGATTGCCGATGAAAAAATTGCCTTTGTGCATCAGATGATGTCCGTCCGCACCCTATCCAATTTTTTGATCGTGTTGCTTACTATTCATTTTAAGTGGTCACTTATCCTAATGTTTTTTATACGATTCAATGCTAAATATGCTGATTATTGCTCCCTGTTGCTTGATGAAGCAAAAA
>NZ_CM001488.1:3518995-3521500 GCF_000233695.2 Desulfobacter postgatei 2ac9
GATGGGAAACTCTGTAAAATATATTGCAACTTCAATTGCCTGGAGTGGCATTTCGAAAATATTGAATACTGCCTTAAAGTTATTTCAATCCCATTACTGCTACATTACTTCGGCAAGGAATCCTTTGGCTTGATTACATTGGCGGTTGCTACCAATGCCTATATGCAGTTGCTTGATATGGGGATGAATTATGGTACCGTCAGGTTCTTTTCCCAGTGGATTGTCGCAAAAAATTATGACCTGCTAAACAGAGTGGCACGCACAAACATCACCTTTTATCTTTGTCTGGGCGCTATCAATTGTCTGGTTTTATTGATGCTTGCATGGCAGGGAAACAGCCTTTTCAAAATTACCTCCGAACAATTTATTACCTTCAGGTACCTGTTGTACATATTGGCCGGGATGAGTGTTATAAATTGGACAGCCTTTGTGTTTAACCAGCTATTGATTGCCGATGAAAAAATTGCCTTTGTGCATCAGATGATGTCCGTCCGCACCCTATCCAATTTTTTGATCGTGTTGCTTACTATTCATTTTAAGTGGTCACTTATCCAATGTTTTTTATACGATTCAATGCTAAATATGCTGATTATTGCTCCCTGTTGCTTGATGAGCAAAAAAAGAGGGAATGCGCCCGTTCTGAGGGGGCTTGGGGCTGGTAACAGCCCCTGGCTACCCGATTATTAATATTTCCTGCTTTAGATTGAATTCCAAAAGGTGTTAAAATGAAAATTAATTACAACTTCGAGTGGAATCCAATAAAGGCTCGTAAGAACCTGAATAAACATAAGGTAGCATTTGATGAAGCGGCAACGATATTTCAAGATTCAAAGGCACTTTCCATATTTGATCCAGACCACAGCGAGATTGAAGAGAGATGGATAACCATAGGTTTTTCAGAGAAAGGGAGAGTGCTTGTTGTGAGTCACACTTTTATTGAAGAAAACGAAAACTCAGTTACGATTAGGATTATTTCAAGCCGAAAAGCAACAAAGAAAGAAATTAAAGCATATGGTGAATGACATGAGAGATGAGTATGATTTTTCAAAAGGAGAGAGAGGTAAATTTTATCGACAAGATTCAAAGCTAAATATACCAATTTATCTTGTTGATGAGGAAGTCTTAGATTTTGTTAAAAAGATAGCCTCTAAAAAGGGAATCGACAGGTCAAAAGTTGTTAGTGATCTTATTAAAGGCAATATAAAGATTGCTCAGGCAATTGAATAAGTTATTGAGGCGAATCGGGTGTGTCCCACCTGTTACATAAGATGATTGTTTAATTTGACAAATCAGGCTCAAAATTAAGCCGCAATCGAATTTTATGAAAATTTGATCGCTTTTTTTACTCTTTGGGATAGGAGTAGTAGCCATTTTTCATGGAAATAGACCTTTTTAAAGGATTTATGGGCATTTTAAAATTGGTCTGATTTTTGCTGAGATGTAATGGGTGGGACACACCCCAAAAAAGGGCAGCCTGGCCAAAATTACTGGGTGGGTTCCGGCCAAGCTCGCCCACTCAAGGAATATGTAAAAACAATGGCCTCTCTTTACCCGTCGGGACAGCCCCTTCGGTTTGGCGAGATGCCCTATAATGATATTTCCTTGAAAAAAGAAGATTTTTCAATAGAAAGCCTGACCAGGGATACGGGGTTTTTCCCCACGTAAAAGTATGAGGATATTGTGCATGAACTTTATTCGTGGCTGATGGAGTTGGCCAATAGCTGATATATTTGGTTACAAGTTTTGACAATTTTTTCCTGTTTTTGTTGTATGCAATGGGTGCTTTCTCCCTGTTGGACAATTACAATCAAAATTGGAGAACTAACAGCAATTTGATATATAAATTCTCGGGGGAGGAGCGCACCTTTTTATTGATGGGAAACTCTGTAAAATATATTGCAACTTCAATTGCCTGGAGTGGCATTTCGAAAATATTGAATACTGCCTTAAAGTTTATTTCAATCCCATTACTGCTACATTACTTCGGCAAGGAATCCTTTGGCTTGATTACATTGGCGGTTGCTACCAATGCCTATATGCAGTTGCTTGATATGGGGATGAATTATGGTACCGTCAGGTTCTTTTCCCAGTGGATTGTCGCAAAAAATTATGACCTGCTAAACAGAGTGGCACGCACAAACATCACCTTTTATCTTTGTCTGGGCGCTATCAATTGTCTGGTTTTATTGATGCTTGCATGGCAGGGAAACAGCCTTTTCAAAATTACCTCCGAACAATTTATTACCTTCAGGTACCTGTTGTACATATTGGCCGGGATGAGTGTTATAAATTGGACAGCCTTTGTGTTTAACCAGCTATTGATTGCCGATGAAAAATTGCCTTTGTGCATCAGATGATGTCCGTCCGCACCCTATCCAATTTTTTGATCGTGTTGCTTACTATTCATTTTAAGTGGTCACTTATCCAATGTTTTTTATACGATTCAATGCTAAATATGCTGATTATTGCTCCCTGTTGCTTGATGAGCAAAAAAAGAGGGAATGC
>NZ_CM001488.1:3521600-3814992 GCF_000233695.2 Desulfobacter postgatei 2ac9
ACACTTTTGTGTCCACAGCGAATCAATCTAACGCTTTCAGTATTCTGGGCCAGGATAAGCCAACCATCCAAAGATTCTTTACGTAAATTGCGCTTAACCAAGACATCAACACCTTCGCTATGTTTTTATTACTTCAAAATTATCCTGACTGTCATTTCCTGAATCAAGACGGATAAGAAGAGGTTCCTGGGTAATCTGCCTGGTTAATTTTAATATTCTTGAATGAATTCCGGGGTGTTTTTTGACAATGCTGGCTGCCTTCTCTAAGCTCTACATTGATTAAGTATCCTTCAGTTCCTAAATATCCGAACATTGGTGCATAGCCATCACAGCCTTTGTATGTCCTGGAAACTCCCTCTTTTCGTTTTTGAATTGTCAAAAGGGCTAACGTCCAGATCTAAGGGAATATAATTGCCGACACTCGTCTGAACCGGTGAAATGGCGGGTGCTTTGCCTCGAATCATTTCAACTGAAGCCTCCTTGATAAGTTCATTGGCAGATTCCCCGATCAGGTCAATGCGTTCACGCAATGTTGATTGAGAAGGACAATTGCTGATTCCCAGAGATTGTGTAAAGAAAAATGGATCCTGCCTGAAAATTTCAATAGCGATATAGTCTGGCTTACCAACACAAATAAGTCCCAACATGGACGAAAGGATCTCTCCATGAGAAATATTAGGATCAACACAATGTACATCCGGTAAATTTTTGAACCGCTGGGCAAAATTAATCGACTTAAGCAATGCACCTACAGGGAGCAATCCGCTTTGACTGACAAGGTTTTCATTTCCATGTTTTACATTGATAGTGGTCGGCATCGGTCTTCACCTCCGAAGTGAATGTTTTTTTAATGCCATTGTATTAATTTTATATTAAAATTTCAATATGTTATAATTAAAAAAGCAATCTTTATGCCGCTAACTCAGGTCAAACAATACGTTGGTCGATTAAAGACAAATAATATTCCGGTTGAAAAGGTGCTGTTATTCGGCTCATATATCAAAGGAACACCAGGGGAGGATATTTTGCCTATATTTAAGGCGGCTAAAAGGAACAATACATGAAAAAAAAAATAGCTTATATGAATTCTGGTTTTTTTGATACAGATATTACAGTTATAAAAGAGCTTCAAAAATATTATCAGGTAGATTGGTTTGTGGTGAATAATGAATTGCGGTATTCAAATGAATTTTTTAGAAATTATGTATGTGGTACAGATATTAAATTACACTTATATAAATATAAAAGGCTAAGGGATTTTAAGCTTATTTATATTTATTTAAAAATTGCTTTATTAATTCTTAAGAACAATATGGAGATTATTTTTACGGCTACATATGAACCATACTGGTGCTTCTGGGCTACTTTGTTAGTTAAGAGGAATCGTTTAGTTATGGGCGTTCATGATGTTTTGTTACATTCAGATTGGAAGATGCCAAGATTACTAAAATGGGGACGAGGATATTTGTTTTTTTGGCTTAAACACTTTGTTTTATATTCTCAAAGCCAAAAAAAAGAATTTGAAAATAAATATAAGAAAGATTGCCATTTAGTTTATATGAGTTCGAAAAATTTTGGTGTTCCAACTGTAGAAAGGCCACCAATTGAAAATAAAGTAAGACTTTTGTTTTGGGGGAATATTCAGCGATATAAGGGCGTCGATTTATTGATAGATTCAGTTGAAGAGTTGTATCATCAAGGTTATAAGAATTTTGAAGTTTCCATATATGGAAATTTTAGAACTAACCTATCTATAGATGAACATTATCCAGAACTATGTAAAGAAAAAATTAAAACAATATCACTGTATAATCTACAATTTAGGTATCTCTTAAATGAAGAGATACCTGATTTGTTGATGAGTCATCACTTTTTTATATTACCTTATAGAGATGCAACGCAATCTGGCCCTATGATGGCAGCAATTAATTACTCACTGCCTATTATAGCTCCGGATTTTGGTTGTTTCTCTGAAATACTTGAGCATGGAACAAATAGCATTTTGTACAATAGTAAAAAGGAAGATGGATTAACAAATAGTATTTTAAGAGCATTAGAGATGAATAGCAAAGAATATGGCCAGTTACTTAAAAAGTGCGATGAGCTTAAAACTATATTTTCCGAAGAAAATATAGGTATGAATTATAAAAAATGCTTTGATAAAATAATTTACGCAAATTCCGTGCATGAAGGTGATGTTAAAATGGATTGAGCTATGCTCACACAATTTGGTTGGATTCTACTCCTGTTTGTGTTGTCAGACTGCCAGTTCTGGAAAAGCCTATGTCGCGATAAAACCACAACCTTCCTTGAAATACAGTTCCATGCCCTCTTTCCAGGGGCTGTCGTACTCGTCTTGATTGTTGGCTGTCGTATTCATATGGCTATTTTAATCATAACCATAAAACAAGATTCAAAAATGATTGTGAAAGGCAGAGGGGCAAATCTTTTTTCTTGACAAAAAACTCCGATCCATGCAATAGGATCGCGAGAAAGAGGATTACGAACTGTTTCTTGAACAGTTGTCGGAATCGTTGGAGGTACACAATGAATCTCTCTTTGGGAATGTGTGCGCGATAAATCATTTCCATCTGTTACTGACAACCCCGGTGGAACGTGGAAAACTATATGCGTCATTTCAATAGTGGGTATCCCGGTGTTTTTAATCGTAAATTTATATGACATCAAACAAACCGCATCTAATTATCTTAAACAATATAAGACCGCATAATAACACTCAAAAAACAGCAATCCATAGACAATGAATAAACAAATTTTAAAGAATATTCGTGATAATCTTCCAGAGCCATTAAAATTAATTTCAGCGCCACTTTTCCGAAACAAGCTACTAAAAAATATTCAATATCTCAGATATGAAGAAATGTTGGAAGAGCGGGAGAATTTAAGCTTGGATGAAATTCAGGCCCATCAATTTAAAGAATTAAAAGCTATTCTAGTACACGCTTGCCAGAACGTCCCATTTTATAAAAAACTTTTCAATGATTCGAATTTCAACCCTTATGAAATTAAATATTGCGATGATATTGATGTGCTTCCTTTTCTTACAAAAAATATTATACGGCAAAATTTTGACAAACTGATTTCTGAAATAAAAATCCCTGGGGGATATTATATCGCCACTACGGGCGGATCAACAGGGGAACCCTTGAAGGTACTATTGGATTATGATTGTGTTTTTACGGAAAATGCCTTTGTTAATTATTTCAGGAAAAAACTCGGGTACCAGAAGAGAAACCGTCTGGTCACTTTTCGAGGTGTCGAATTTGGTGAAAGATTATGGAAATTTAACCCGATGCAGAACGAATACATTTTCTCACCATTCAAAATCTCGAAAAAGACTCTTCAAATATACCTGTCCAAAATCGAAAGGATAAAACCCGATTTCTTAAATGGTTATTTGTCTGCGTTGCATTACTTTGCAAAGCTTTTATCAAATAATAATCTCAAGATTATGAATCCAATTAAAGGCATTTTTCTTATCTCTGAAAATATTAATAAAACCCAGCGAGCTTTTTTAGAGGATTTTTTTCAGATAAAAACAAGTACATTCTATGGCCATAGTGAGCGGTGTATCATCGCAGAAGAAATACAACCCAATGAGTACAAGTTTGATCCCTATTACGGCTATACCGAACTTATTCAGAATAAAGACAGTTCTCTGGCTATTGTTGGCACAGGATTTCTGAACAAAACAATGCCATTGATACGTTACAAAACTGATGACATCTGCCGCAGGGTTGGCGACTTATTTACTATAGATGGTAGACGGAAATCTACAGAGGGGCTATACGGCGTTAATGGAGAATTTTTCAGCCATGCTGCCTTTAATTTTCACAGCGAAATTTTTAAGAATGTGACCAGCTACCAATTTGTACAACGACAAAAAGGAAAGGCTGATCTGCTGATAATAGTAAATAATGATTTTAAAACCCACGAGATTGATCTAATGAAAAAAGAGATCGACAAAAAAACCAAGGGGGTTATGGAATTCGATATTCGAATTGTTGAGAATTTAATTTTATCTCAAAGAGGAAAATTTAAAATGTTTGTCTCAAATCACATCGATAAATAATTATGAAACACCATATTTGTATTATCGACTGTATATCATCATCAGTTTCATATGACTGTCTGGATATTGAAAGCTACAGTGTTATCAGATTTACTCTTTCCTTTGGTAGAGTAACTATCTAATATCATAGATAATGGAGAATAAGAATGATCAGTTTGACAAAAACACTAAGAAAATATACACAAAAAAATAGAGCACATTTTTTCTTTTCATTAATAGAAAAAATGAACCGCCCTATAAATATAATAGATTTAGGTGGAACTGCAACCTTTTGGGCTAGTTGGGGCTTGTCAGAAACAGATCATATTCATGTCACTTTGATTAATAACCACCATGTGGATAAGACAAATATTGGCTATGATAATTCAATCCCTTATATTACTGAGATTATCAAGGATGTTAACGAATTAGCTGTTGAAGACTTTCAGGGATACGATCTGATTTTTTCCAATTCAATGATCGAACACTTGGATAGCAGGCAGAAACAAAGCAATCTCGCCCAGACAATTGAAAAATCTAAACGTCCATATTTCATACAAGTGCCAAATAAATATTTTATAATTGATCCGCATTTCCCTCACCCTTGTGTACCATTTTTTGCCTTATATCCAAAAAACCTGCAAGCAAGACTGCTAACTGTTTATCGATTTGGGAGTGGTTCAAAAAGTAACTCATTTGAAGAGGCTCAAAGAAGGTTGAAATTTTATAACCCTCTATCTTTGAAAGAGCTTAAAAAACTTTTCCCTTCTTCGGAAATAATAAAAAAAGAATCTCATTTGTTTTCCATCTCGCTGATTGCAATAAAAGGGGGTGTGTACCACCTTTTACATGGCAATAATCATTAAATACTCGACTATCAAGTTTTTTTTAATTCACTGAAATTATTAAAGATTCATGGTGGTTGGTGGCGAAATAAAAAGCAATGGCATGAATTTTAAAATTGAATAATATCAATTACTTGTGGTTTTCTAACTGGTTTTAGACTGCAAAAACAGTCATTTTTAAGTCCAGTGTTTACAAGGGTTGTGGAAAAAACTTGATAGTCGAGGATTAAAAAACAAAATTTGAAAAACCTTAAGATCCGGTATTGAAAAGAATAAAAAATAAAAAAACAGTATTAATGATAGGCACCCATCTTGAAACAAAAGGCGGTATATCATCCGTTGTTAATGTTTACAGAGCCACGACGCTTTTTGAAAAATGGAATGTCAAATATATTCCAACCAGTTGTGATGGATCTTTCCTTAAAAAATTTGGCACTGCTTTTCGCTCTTTTTTACTTTACACTACAGGCGGTCTGATTACCCGTGCAGATTTAGTCCATATACATATGGCTTCACGTTTTAGTTTTTGGCGCAAACTTTTTTTCATCCTGGTCGCATTTTCGATGAAAGTGCCCGTCATAATTCACCTGCATGGGGGTGAGTTCAATATTTTTTACGATCAAGAGTGTTCAGAATGGAAAAGAAGAATTATTCGTTACACATTTGAGCGGTCAAAAAATGTTATAACGCTTTCGACTTTTTGGTCTAATTGGGTGAGACTCCGGTTTCCAGCCGCGGATGTAAGAGTCGTTTTCAATCCGGTTCTATATGCCAAAAAATATATTGTTGATATTCGTCGCGTGGACACTATACTTTTCCTTGGCCGTATTGGACAAAAAAAAGGAGTTTTTGACTTAATTGATGCTATTTTACGTCTTGTGCCCCTCCACCCAAACCTTAAGCTGCTGCTGGGTGGGGATGGAGCGATAGAGGAGACAAAATCACGGGCACATAAAATTGAAGTTGGTCTTCATGTTGAAACGTTGGGCTGGATAGCTGGCGATATGAAAAACAAATTGCTCTCTCAATCAACTCTTTACGTACTCCCGTCTTATAATGAAGGCCTTCCCATGAGTATCCTGGAGGCAATGGCAGCAGGATTGCCAATTGTAAGCACAAAAGTTGGTGGGATACCGGAAGCAGTCACCGATGGAGTTGAAGGTTTTTTAATCGAGCCTGGAGATGTAGAAGCACTTGCAAAATGTATTGATGTATTATTATCAGACTTGGATTTACGACATCGAATGGGAGCAGCGGGTAGGAAAAAAATCCAAACCGTTTTTTCTGCTGATATTATCGTGCCGAAAATAGAAGCATTATATTCAGAGATTACTGGAAGATAACAAATCTGAAAATCTTTGGCATGATAAAAAATCCTTCCTGGTTTATAAATCGCCTTTCGAAAATGCTCTTACCGGAAATCCCCTGGCGAATCTTGGAAAAAGCAAAAAAAATTACAGACAAACGCAAGTCTTTCAAGTATCCTGAAAGGTCTACTTTGTTTGCAAAAACCATATATCTACTTTCAAAATATGCAGACGCAGAACAACTAAAAGAACAATTCCCTGATACGTTAGAAAAGCATTTTGCCTGGGCTAATGCAGCCCTTACGAATCGATTTGTTACCTTTGGTTTGGATGTGATCTTTGGAAAAAAGGTTGACTGGCATTTTGACCTGGCATCCCAGAAGAGTTGGCCCAGCAAATTCTGGGGAGATATAAATATCAGGGATAAGTCCAAGGGAGGGGTCAAGTTCGTATGGGAATTTAACCGGTTGTATTTTCTATTTTCCATGGGACTCTGTTATAAACTGACCCAGGAAAAAAAATACGCCAATCATATCGGTAAAACAATACGATCCTGGAATAAAGATAACCCCTACCCGATTGGTGTGAATTGGACTAGCGGGATTGAAGCGGGTGTGAGGCTGGCAAATCTGGTATGGTCATTGTCTTTTCTAGAAAATTACGATCTCCCAGAAAATGACCTCAAAGCGGTTAACATATTTGTCTGGTTTCATGCCAGTCATCTGCACAGATACCCATCAAAATATTCCTCGGCTAACAATCATCTCTTGGCTGAGGCTTTCGGCTTGTTTTTGGCCGGAGTTTATTTTCCTCACCTGCCCGGGGCAGCCAAATGGCTTGAGCATGGCAAAAGAATACTGGATGCAGAAGTGGGCCGTCAAATTCTTCCGGATGGTGGCAGTTTTGAATATTCCACCACCTATCTTTCATTTGTTTTTGATTTTTTTCTGCTCTACCGGCAGATGTGTATTTGCTGTGGTCTAAAATACGAGGCCTTGATTGATGAACGTCTTAAAAAATCTTGCGATTTTATAAATTCCATCATGGATGAAAAATATAACATACCCAACATCGGGGATCAGGATAGTGCAGTATTGGTTCATTTCGGCCTTTCAAACCTTGAAAATTTTATTTCAATATTAAACACGGGTTCTGTTCTATTTAACGAACCAGGGATGGCAAGGTCATCTACAGATCTAAAGACATGGCTTTTGACCGGTAAGGATAGTTCTTTTTCCAGAGATACCTCCCCAAAAAACGAACAGATAGCCCTGCACAAGCCCAGCGGTCTCTCTGTCATCCGCGACCATATTAATAGCAAAGAAGTTCTATTCATAGGGAATGGAACAAAAATGGGGATGGCCCCACTCTATGCCCACGGCCATCTGGATGCTTTATCTTTTACCCTGTCCGTGGCAGGGAAATCGATATTTATGGATACAGGGACTTATCTCTACCATAATAGTGGCAAATGGAGGGAATATTTCCGGTCCACAGCAGCGCACAACACCATCCGGCTCAATAAGACCGACTTATCAAAGCAAATCGGAGATTTCATGTTCGGCAAACCCTATGAAATTACGAAAAACACCCTCAAAAAAACAGACAGTCACATAACCTGGAATGCAAGCCACGACGCATATTTAAGAAAATCGCCCTTTACAGAAATTGGGCGTGAAGTTGTATGGCGTAAACAAGATCAAAAATTTACAATTACGGATAATGTTAATGCTAAAAGCCTGTCTCCCATTGAACTTTTTTTCCACTTTCATCCGGATTGCCTTGTTGAAAAAGAGAATGGAAGTGTCTTTATCACAAGGGGCAATATAAAAATCAGTCTTGAGCATGATCCACTGTTCAACGCTGATCTGTTTTTCGGGTCTGATGATCCCCTTTTTGGCTGGTATTCCCCTGAATTTAATAAAATCTCCCCTTGTTTCACCATTCGGCTTCAGGGTATATGTTCCAAAAATTTTAAATGCACGACCACTATTCATATTCATTCTTCAGAAGAACAATAATGTATTAAAGGATTTCAAATGAAAATCAGCATATTCGGGATGGGCTATGTCGGTGCGGTGTCCGCTGGTTGCCTAGCTGGCGAGGGGCATGAGATTATTGGCGTTGATTCGGTGCAGGCCAAGGTGGACCTGATCAATAAGGGGCTTACACCCATTATTGAAAAAGATATTGGAGAGCTGATTCAGGCCGCGGTAAAAGAAGGAAGGCTCCAGGCCACTACAGATGCGGCTGAAGCTGTTGCTGCAACTGATATTTCCTTTGTGTGTGTGGGTACACCTAGCCAGTTAAACGGCAATCTGGATCTTAAATATATTCGCCGGGTTTGTGAAAAAATAGGCTCTGCCTTGCAGGAGAAGAACGGCCACCATGTGGTGGTGATTCGCAGCACAATTCTTCCCGGAACCATGCGTAGCGTGGTCATTCCCACTTTGGAAACAGCTTCCGGCAAAAAGGCTGGTAAAGGGTTTGGGGTTTGCAACAATCCTGAATTCCTTAGGGAAGGAACAGCAGTCTATGATTTTCATAACCCTCCCAAGACAGTGATCGGGGAGATTGATGCCGCAAGTGGTGATATATTGGCAGAACTTTACCAAAAGATGGATGCCCCCATAATCCGCACTGATCTGGAGACAGCGGAAATGGTGAAATATGTGGACAATTGCTGGCATGCTTTAAAGGTTGGGTTTGCCAACGAGGTGGGCAACATCTGCAAGGCGGTCGGGACAGACGGCCACCGGGTCATGGACATTTTCTGTAAGGATACCAAACTCAATCTTTCACCCTATTATCTTAAACCGGGGTTTGCCTTTGGCGGCTCATGTCTGCCTAAAGATCTGAGAGCTTTGACATATAAGGGAAAAAGCCTTGATCTGGAGCTACCGATTTTGAACAGCATTATCCCCAGCAACCTGCTTCAGATCGAACGGGGCTTGAACATGATCCTGACGCGACCCGGCCGCAAAGTTGGTGTGCTGGGGTTCAGCTTTAAGGCTGGAACCGATGATCTTCGCGAAAGCCCCATGGTTGAAGTGATTGAGCGTTTGCTCGGCAAAGGCTATGACATCCGGATTTATGATAAAAATGTCAACCTGGCGCGCCTGGTGGGAGCCAACCGGGATTATATCCTTAACCTTATTCCCCACATTGCCAAAATGATGGTTCAATCCGTGGATGATATTCTGGCCCATGCCGATACTATCGTGATCGGCAATAATGATCCTGAATTTGAGGCTGCCATGGAGCGAATTTCAGGCAACCAGATCGTAATTGATTTAGTCAGGGTTGCTCAGAAACAAAGCCACGAAGGGGTCTATGATGGCATCTGTTGGTAACGGATTACTTGGTGTGCAAACAAAAGGAGATGTATGATATGATATTTGATAAAAAGACAGCGGCAATCTGCCACATCGTTTTGGGCCGTATTTCTTGCCCTTCAAAGACCTTGGTCGTCGGATGCGGGGGGGGGGGGAGGCAGCCACTATTAGCCGTGTATTCGGGACCAAGGTAATAGGAATAGATATGGAGTCTAATTTTTCGGCTGAGGCAGCACAAGAAGTTGAATTACAGGTTGCTGATGCTACTAAAATGCCGTTTTCCGACAGCTCATTTGACTTCGTATATTCATACCATGCTCTTGAACATATCCCAAACTTCAGAAAAGCTCTGCAGGAAATCAAGCGTGTGTTATCCTCTGGAGGACATTGGATGATCGGCGTTCCAAACCAATCCAGATTGTTAGGGTATATAGGTAGTAAAGGCGCTACTCTTACCCAAAAGATGATATGGAACTATACGGATTGGAAAATGAAATTTATGGGTCGTTTCACCAATGAAAATGGTGCGCATGCTGGCTTCGCAATTGAGCAATTATCAAAAGAGTTGTCGAACAACTTAGGTAGGCCTGTAGATATTAGCTTGGAATATTACAAAACAATATATCCTAATCACACAAGAAAATTGACCGTTGTTTCATTTACCGGATGCAGTAGATTCCTCTTCCCCTCAATTTATTATTATGGATCAGTAAATGGAGTATAAAAAAAAGTGCCGGGTTCTGATTATCATTGAAAACCTCCCTGCCCCATTTGATCGGCGGGTATGGCAGGAGGCCACGACTCTGAGGGACGCCGGATATACAGTTGCCATTGCCTGCCCTACCAGCAAAGGCTATGAATTGCGATATGAAGTGGTTGAACAAATTCCCATTTACCGCTACCGGTTGCCCACAGAAGGCCACGGGGCCATGGGATATCTGGCAGAGTATTCTGCCGCACTTTTCTGGCAGTTTGTTATCTGCTGGCGGGTTTTGTTATTCGGTCCCGGATTTGATATCATTCATGCCTGCAATCCGCCGGATAATATCTTTTTGATCGGTGGTTTTTTCAAATTATTTTTTGGTAAAAAATTCCTCTTTGATCATCACGACATCAACCCTGAGTTGTATGAAGCCAAATTCGGCCGTAAGGATTTTTTTTACCGGGTTATGCTGGCCTGGGAACGATGGACATTCAAGACTGCTGACATTTCCATTGCTACGAACGAATCCTATAAAAAAATAGCCATTGAACGGGGGAACATGTCTCCGGAAAAAATTTTTGTAGTCCGGAGTGGGCCGAAACTGGATCGTTTGCGGATTATTCCGCCGATGCCAGCTTTGAAAAAGGGACGTCAATATATGGTCGGCTATGTAGGGGTCATGGGGGCGCAGGAAGGGATTGACTATTTGCTTAAGGCTGCCCGGCATATTGTAAGGGGGATGGGTAGGGATGACATTCACTTCGGCCTTGTGGGAGGAGGTACCGATCTGGAGCGGTTGAAGCATATGGCAGATGAACTGGGGGTGGCAGAGTATGTGACATTCACCGGCCGGGTTTCAGACCAGGACTTGCTGGAAATGCTGAACACTGCTGATGTATGTGTGAATCCGGATGTGGCGAATGAAATGAATGACAAATCCACCATGAATAAAATCATGGAATATATGGCACTGGGCAAACCCATTGTTCAGTTTGATCTTACCGAAGGAAAATTTTCAGCCCGGGAAGCTTCATTGTATGCCCGGCAGAATGACGCGGTTGATCTGGCAGAAAAAATTGTTTTTTTGCTGGATGATCCAAAAGCCCGAAAGCAGATGGGAGAATATGGCCGCAATCGGGTAATCAACGAACTGGAATGGAGATATGAGGCCCCGAAACTTCTTGCAGCTTATAGAGCTTTGGAATGAAAATTGGAAATCAGTGAAACGTTGGGTCATGCCTGGCTTATCGGCGTTTTAATGGGGTGAAGTATGTTGAACATGCAACCGGTATCATACATGAAATATTTTGAAACAATTCGGCTGATCTTTCCCCCATCCCTTCTATTATGCTAAGAGAAAAAAATAAAATCCTTGTAAGAGCGCAGCGAGCCATTGATATGGCCATCACTGCAGCAAGTTTTATTGCGGCCTATTTTATCAAGCGGGATCTGTTGCCAGAAGGGCTCAGCGGGCTGACAACCGGTCTCAATTATTATATTGTGTTCCTCTCCATCATCATTATCTGGTATGTCTGCTTCAGTTGGGTGGGGATCTACCAGTCCTTCCGGGAGCGTCCTCTCTCCTGGTTTTTTATTCACATTGTCAAGGCATGTCTGGCCGGACTATTGATACTGAATCTTTTTCTGTTCCTCTTCCATATCAGGGGCATGAGCCGATTGCTGCTCGGTATCTTTTTTGTTCTCAACGTGACTGGCCTGACACTGTTCAAATGGTTTGTGATCCTGATACTTGAACGGATGCGATCATTAGGATACAATACCCGTAATATCCTCATTGTGGGCAGTCAGACCAGGGCTGCGGGCGTGATCCGCTCCATTGACGAAACCCGTGGTGGCGGATATCGTATATTAGGGTGTTTTGACACTGAGCCTGACCGGGTGGGGGCAAATGTGGTCAACGGCTACCGGGTGGTGGGCAGTATGGCTGACCTCAGTGCTTTTCTTGAACATAACGTGGTGGACGAGCTGATTTTTGCCATGCCCCTGCGTAAGATCCAGGATCCAGGATGCTGGCCGTTATATAGCCATGGCCGAAACCATGGGGGTGAAAGTCAGGATCATTCCGGACTGGCAACTGCATTATCTGGACTATGCCCCGGATGTGGCAACCATCCGGGTGACAGATTTTGTAGGGGTACCCACGCTGACTCTTCAGAGTATCTCTCTGAACGAGGGGATGCTGCTGATTAAGGCATTCATGGATTATGGCCTTGCTCTGGTATTTCTTGCCCTGTTCTCCCCGCTATTTCTTCTCATTGCGCTTGCCATTGTTGTGATATCACCGGGGCCGGTCTTTTATCGTCAGAAACGGCTGGGTCAGGGGGGCCGAGTGAGATAAGCGGGGTCTGACCCCAATAACAAAATTTTTTTAAAAACTTCGGAATCGAGTTATAGATTTCAAGAAATGTAAGAAAGCTCTCAGCCAGCGTGAGTTTGCAAAACAAGGCGGAGTTCCCCGCACGCTGAAATAGAACTTGAGGTGAAAGCTTCCTACTCCGTTAAAAATTTGACAAAAGTGCTTGCATTGCGTATATTGATTGCAAAATTTAATTTTCAATGAGGAGTTGAAACCCATGGCGAGTTTAACAATCCGAAATATTGATGATTCTCTTAAAGCAACCTTACGGATGAGTGCTGCGGCAAACCAAAGATCAATGGAGGAGGAGGCCCGACAAATCCTCAAACGTTTTTTATTGCAAAAAAAATGCGCTGAGGGAATCGGGACTCGTATTGCAAAACGCTTTTCAGAGGCTGGAGGCATTGAACTCTCCCCTGTGTCTCGTTCTTTGCCTCGTCAATCTTCCATCTCATCAAGTGATTCATATCAATGATCCTTCTCGATACAAATGTTCTTTCCGAATTGATGCGCCCAAATCCCAACAACGGTGTTGTCGCGTGGATTGATGCCCTGCCGGATGATGATGTCTGGATTAGCGCGATCACAGTGGGGGAAATTCGCCTGGGTCTTGCCCTGCTGCCCCAGGGAGGTCGCAGGCAAACACTGAGTGGACTGGCAGAAGAGATGTTCCAGGAGGAGTTTTTTGAAAAATGTCTGCCTTTCGACTATCAAGCCGCTGAAGTGTACGCACAGATCGTTTCGTCACGAAGTCGGCAAGGGCGGCCCATTACGGTTGAAGATGCACAAATTGCTGCAATCGCCCTGAGTTCGGACCTTGAGCTATCAACTCGGAATGTCAAGGATTTTCTGGGCATTGAAGAGTTAAAACTGGTTAATCCGTGGGAATTATAGAGCGATGTGGGGTCAGGCCTGCTTTATTCTCGTTATTGGGGATGGGTATTGGGTGCCATTTGGGTTGCAAAATATCTGGCTGAGCAGATGATGAAGGCCCAGTCATAAATAGGCACTTGACTGTATAGATTAAAATCAAATGGGTATCGATAGGCCCAAATGTTCCTTTGGTCATTTTTGGCAAGGTTGAAAAGTCCCTTCTGAAAAACCGGGTTATTCAAATCCAGTAGTATGAGCTGTTCTGTTATTTCAGTTATTATTTAATCCGGGCTGCCAACTGTTCAATATCACTATTGCCCGGAGGATTTTTTTCTGCCCAGGCAATAGCTTCGTTCAGTTCTGTCTGAACTTCCGGCATATGAATCCATTTTTCATTATCAGGGATGAATCTTCCCAGCTTGACGAGAGCCAGACACCTGTATCGACTTTGCTTAACATGACAGTTTGTCCTGCAAATTTTTTGCCGGGGGAGATCTGGCCACTGCTTCCCATTGTTTTGATGATATCCATAATGTACTCCCTCTGAGGTGAATCAGTATGAGATGTGGCAGCGCTTTCCATGAAACCGGGTCTTACCTGCTTCTGGCAGCCAGGTAGGGTGGGCAAAAGCAACGCGTTGCCCACCGTTGTATGTATAAACATTTCATACCGGATTTGTGCAGAATTTGAGAAAAATTCATTCAAAGCCTGTTTTAGATCGGTTGTAAGGGCAAATTAAGCTGGAAATATTACGGCAGATAAAAGCGATACCAGAATTTAATTTTATTCTTTTATGTTCTTTTTTCCGGCCCTGCCCGGAAAAGATGATTAAAATCAAGAATATTGCTGCACATCCGCTTGACTGGAATGTGATATTTGAAGAGTCTTTGTATCAAAAGGTCTTTCCCCTTGTATATAAAAATATTATAACCATTGTTCCCGACGCTCCTCCCGTCGGAATTTTAAAAAAATATCAGGTAATCTATGCAAAAAACGCAACAAAAAATCTCTACTATTCTGCCTTTTTGGTCAGGATTAGTAAATTATTCAATGAACGCAATATTAAAACTCGATGATCCAGTTTTTTGGGATTAGACAATGTCACAATATTGGGAAATGTAAAGGCTGGTCAAGTCGATGGTATAATGCCAACTATTCCAGCTGATATCTCACCCATCGGTTGGCCAGCCTCCACTGAGCAGAATAAAATAAGTTTTACTTGAATACAAGGGTTCCATTGCGATATATGCTTCATTTCTGCAAATAATAAATGAGGCGGATGTGTTAATAGAGAAGCTGTTGCCGTTTGTTGAAAATTATACCGAGTCACTGAATACTGAGTTAACAGAGTCTTCCCCTGGGATGACCTTAAGTAAATCACAAAAATTCTGGCTGGGTTTCTGCATCACTGGAATCATTTTAACCAACAGCATCAATTGGACTGCTTTTTCCCGTATCAGCATAGGACGGTATAAAAAAACAGCACTTTCCTGGATGTTTCGCCATTCTAAAATTGCTTGGGAGCATCTGTTCCACTTCAGTCTCAAAATTATTTTCAAAGTATATGGTATCACCAAAGGCGTTGTCAGTATTGATGATTCCGATAAAAAGCGCAGTAAATGCACAACAAAAATTTTTGGCGTCAACAAAATAAAAGACAAATCAACAGGCGGTTTTTGCATGGGGCAAGGTTTGGTATTTTTGGTATTGGTAACACCGAAAATAACCATTCCAATAGGCTACGCCTTTCATGTTCCTGATCCAAAAATCAGCGAATGGGTCAAGGAGAATAAAAGGTTAAAAAAGGCTGGAGTACCAAAATCAAAACGCCCGAAAAAGCCGGTGCGATCAGATGAATATCCAACTATTTCAAGTATTTCTATAGCTCTTTTAAAAACCTTTGTACAGCAACACCCTGAAATAAAAATAGAAGCAATTGTTGCAGATGCCTTGTATGGTAATGCTGAGTTCATGGATGAAGCTTCAAAAATTGCAGGAAGCGCTCAAGTCATTAGTCAAATAAGGTACAATCAAAATATTTCATTCAAAAACAGTAAAAAATCAGTGGAAAAATATTTTGAAAATATTCAACCGATTCAAAAAACCATACATATACGCGGAGGCAAAGGGGTTGTTGTACTTATTAAAAGTGCCAGAATACATGTGTGTGCCCATAGAAAAAAACGATTTGTCATTGCAATAAAATACACTGGAGAAGAGGACTATCGGTACCTTGTCGCTTCGGACCTGACCTGGCGATATGCTGATATAATAGATGCTTTTACTCGATGATCCAGTTTTTAGAGCTTGACTTTAAGAAATGCCCAAATAACAGGCATTTCGGTAGATACCATGAAGCCGTCATATAAATCATTAAACCCTCAAAAGCATTGATAAATGGGCTTATTAAAAATGCAACACAAAAAAACTGGATCATCGAGTTTTATAAATAAACTCCAATATGTTTTCAGGCTTATTTTCAGACCCACTGATAAAGATTGGCTGTGTTGTCCTGTGCCGGGAAGCTTTGGGTTTATTCATTATGTTATAACCCACATTGAGCAGGTGATTTTTTTAAAAAAATAATTTACATTATCTTCATCTTAAAGCACTACAGAGAAAGTGAGAAGGATGGAATTAGAAATAAGTCGGTTAGATCATTATGGTATCGTAGCAGGTGTTATCAAAGATCTAAAGCTGATAGAACAAATTGATAGCCTGCTGGGAGTACATGAACAGTCGGAGATAACCCATGGAGAAGCCATTGCCGGTATGATTATCAATGGCCTTGGGTTTACTGACAGACCTCTTTCGTTGACGCCTCAGTTTTTCGAAAATAAACCGCTGGAGCTTCTATTCCGTCCGGGGGTTCGAGCCGAATATTTCAACCGTTTTAAACTGGGGCGTACTCTGGACGCCGCTCATAATTATGGCCTTGAGTCACTATTTGGCACTCTATCCGCATCCGTATGCAGGCAAGAACAGGTTGATTGTAGTTTTGGATGTGAAGACACCACCAGTTTTTCTACCACGGGTGAGCATTTGCCGGATGAAGACACCGAGGCAGTCATTATTACCCATGGGTATTCCAAAGATCACAGGCCTGATTTGAAACAAGTAGTCCTGGAGCTTATGGTCTCTCAAGACGGGGGAATTCCACTTTTAATGAAATGCTGGAATGGCAATGATGATGATAATAGTATTTTCAAGCATCGAGCCAAAGAACTCATAGAAGCCTGGAAGGATGCGGAGAGCCCACGATACCTTATTATGGATTCAAAGGGGTATAGCCAAAAAAATGCGATCAATCTGAAATCGTTGGATTTTATCACTCGAATTCCGGAAACAAATGCCCCGGCCAAGGCAACCATTCGGGATGCTTTAAAGCAGGATAACTGGGAAACTTGGGATGAACAAAGAAAATATACCTGCTTTGAAGTAGAGCATTATGGTATCCGGCAACGCTGGATTGTTGTTTTTTCTGAAGCCGCTTTAAATCGCTCTAAAAACACAGGGGAAAAAGCGAGTATCAAAGAAAAAACCGGGATTGACAAGGATCTTTATCATTTACAAGCACAAAGTTTTAAAAGTGAGACAGAAGCCTTGGATGCCCTGAAAAAAATGTGTAACGCGTGGAAATATTACGTACTTCAAGAGGTTGAAATTGAAGAACATAAAAAGTATTTGAACAAAGGCAGGCCTGGTAAAAACAGTCCATTTGAGCTTGAATACAAGATTAAGTGTATAGTGGAAAAAAAATTGGCACAAATTGATCAAATCGTGAAAGAAAAGGCTTGTTTTATAATTGGGAGCAATGTTCCACAACCTGAGTTAGGCGATCTTGAGGTACTTCAAGCCTATCAAGGCCAGGATCATGTTGAAAAAGGTTTCGGATTCATGAAAAGCCCACTATGCTTTGCCTCTTCGTTCTTTCTGGAAAAAGTATCCAGAATCGAAGGATTGATAATGGTAATGACGCTATCGCTACTTGTTTACACTACGGCACAGAGGCGTTTGAGAAAGGCACTGGAGTATGTAGATGAGACTATTCCCAATCAGATTAAGCAACCCAGTAAACGTCCCACTATGAGATGGATTTTTCAACTTTTGGAGGGGATCAATCATGTTGTGGTAAGAGACGGACAGCAGGCTAAAGTGATGTTAGAAGGTCTCAATGGACTACGCCGAAGAATACTATCGCTGTTGGGAGCTTCTGTCGCAAAAATATATCAACTAAAGCCATCGATTGGCGATGGCTTCGTAAAGAGGCTATGATGTTTCACGGATACCTGATTTACAAAGGTCATATTTTATACATTTAACTAACTATAAAAACAAGTAATTTTTTATGATTATAATCCAAGAATACCTGTTTAATTAATCTGAAGGAGACCTAAATTAGATTTGAAAAAGTTTATTTTTATATGAAAGTCTCGTTAAGTTGTTGAGATACTTTCATTCTTTGTTGTGGGTCGAAGCCTGGCAGCTGATATGTCAGGTCGGCCCGTGGCCGTTATATGAAAGAGTAGCGAAACTGACTGGTTTCTTTCATGGTTTGTTGTGCCCACCAGGGCATGGTCGTTTATTTAAAAAAAATGATCGAACAATTCAGAAAAAGAGTAAGGCTACCTGCTCAATCTGGGTTATAAGGCCTTTTCGATTAATTTACATACAATTGAGTAAATTATATGCTTAGAGAACAGCGTTCATTAATACTGGATTGCGAGAAGTTCCTTGATATTACAATCACGGCCTTCTCATTCATTGCCGCATATTTTATCAAAAGGCACCTGGTACCGGGTCGTTTGGCTTGTCTGTCTACGGATTCTAACTACTATCTGATCCTTACCCTCATCATTATTTCCTGGTATATCGCCTTCAAATGGATGAACATGTATATGTCATACAGGGAGAGGCCGTTCTGGCCGTTTTTTACCGGCATCGTAAAGTCAAACCTGCTGGGGATGATCCTGCTTACCATTATTATGTATGTTATGCATATCCATGCCATCAGTCGTCTTTTAATGGGTATATTCATTGCCTTGAATATTGGGCTGCTTACCCTGTCTAAGTTTATAATTTTCACGACTCTGGAGAAGCTCAGGACAGATGGATTTAACACCCGCAGTGTGCTTATTATTGGCAGCAAAGAGCGGGCAAGGGAGGTCATCCGGGCTATTGAAAAATACAAGGCATCCGGGTACCGGGTGGCTGGCTGTTTTGATATCAAAGAGGAGCTGTTGGGGCAGACTGTTGAGAACGGACACAAGGTAATTGGCCTGGTCAAGGATCTGGAAGCGTATCTGAGGCACAATATCGTGGATGAGCTGATCTTTGCCATGCCCTTGAAAATTATTCAACGCGGGGATCGCTATCTGGCCCTGGCAGAAAGTATGGGTATCAAGATCAGGATTATACCGGACTGGGATATTCATTATTTTATGTACCATCCCAATATTGCGGTCATCCGGTTTGAATCTTTTCTGGGCGTTTACAATATGACCCTCCAGTCCACGCCGGCCAATGAAGGCAAACTCCTGATTAAACATGTTGCTGGTTATCTGACAGCCCTGGTGCTGACCCTGGTGCTGATGCCGGTATTTATTGCCGTGGCCGTTGCCATTAAGCGAACTTCACCAGGGCCTGTGTTTTATACACAGGAGCGGCTGGGCTTGAACGGCAGGAAATTCAAGCTCTATAAGTTCCGCACCATGGTGAACAATGCCGATGAAATTCGCAAAGAGCTGGAAGAGATGAACGAGATGGACGGCCCGGTGTTCAAGATCAAGGATGACCCCCGGATCATTCCCGGGATTGGTCAGTTTTTGCGCAAAACCTCTTTGGATGAACTGCCCCAGTTGTTTAATGTTCTCAGGGGGGAGATGTGCCTGGTGGGGCCAAGACCCCCAATTCCCAAAGAGGTGGATGAGTATGCGGTCCGGCACCGGCGGCGGCTCTCCATGAAGCCGGGCATGACCTGCCTGTGGCAGATTGCACCCAACCGTAATGATTTGAGCTTTGAAGAGTGGATGAAATTGGATTTAAAGTACATTGACAACTGGTCCCTGTTCAATGACGTTAAAATTCTGGTGCTGACAGCCCGGGCTGTGCTGACCCGGTCTGGCAGGTAGATTCAAAGCCTGTATTTTCATCGTTTTGGGTCTTGCTTTTGCGGGCATTATTATCGGCACGACCATGCCGGCGGGAATGAAAAAATCAAATATGATTGCGGCCGGCACGGAGTTGGCCCAGATATATATTGACAGGCGTTCAGGGCATTTGAGTGATTTTTTCATTGATGCTGCCGGGGGGTGCCTGGGGATAATGATCGCTCTCCTGGGCCAGAGACTGAATAACAAAAGAATCAAAGGAGGTGGAAATGACTGGGTTTAAAAAGGAACTTATCACTATCGTTATTCTCGCAGTTATGGCGGTAACCGGCATCTATATCGCAAATGCTGTTCCGGTTGAGGAGGAGATTTCTTCAATCCCTTCTATTAACGTCTCTGACTAATCGTTGACATAATAATATTAAGTTGCAAATCGCAGAAGATATATTTGAGCTGGTGATTTCAAAAATGGAAAAAGAATGCGGGATAAAATATTTTAAAGCTGCCGATATCACTGTTCAGGTTCAATCTGATTATCCGATTGGAAAGAATACATTCCATTCAAAATTTGAGCGATTTGAAGTTTTTGAAAAAAATAAAGATTCTATTACTCGATGATCCAATTTTTTTGTGTTGCATTTTTAATAAGCCCATTTATCAATGCTTTTGAGGGTTTAATGATTTATATGACGGCTTCATGGTATCTACCGAAATGCCTGTTATTTGGGCATTTCTTAAAGTCAAGCTCTAAAAACTGGATCATCGAGTTTTATGGATCCGGCATTTTTTTTGTTGCCCAACTCATTACAGTTGCGTGCGGCATTGGATTGCTGGCTGCGTTGCTCGGTTTTGCTGCGGACTACATCAAAAAGTCACAAGCCCAGACCGTTGCCGATTATATGTATGCCATCCTCCATGAGCAGTCCTGCCGGGTGGACCTTGCATTTTTTGAATCACCTGAATGCCGGGATACGCTGTTCCGGGCCCAGCAGGAAGGACCGTACCGGCCGACTAAAATTGTCAACGGGCTCTTTGCCGCAGGTCAGGCAGGGGCATCTTTTTTAGCTGTCGCCTGGTTGCTGGCGGTGTTTAATCCGCTGCTGCCGCTGATCATTGTTGCTGCGGCTGTACCTGGTATCCTTTTGAGGTTGAGCTATTCAAAGAAAATTTATGAATGGCAGGAAAAGAAGACTGAAGATGAGCGGCGTGCCTATTATTTCCATTGGATGCTGACCGGCGATGCCCATGCCAAAGAGTTCAGGCTGTTCAACCTGGGGCCGTATTTTATAGAACGATTCCGGCAGATCCGGTCAACGCTTAAAGAGGAAAAACTCTGGTTTGAGCGGCGAAGGGTCATGGGGGACTTTATTGCCCAGGCAAGCACCATCGTCTGCGTATTTGCTTCTTTTGCCTATATCTCTTTAAAAGCGGCCAATGGCGAAATTACACAATAGGTGACCTGATCATGTATTTTCAGGCCTTTCAGCGGGGCCTCGGCTATTTGAAAACGCTGTTGGAAACCGGTGCGGAAATGTATGAGGATAATTTATTCTTATCCCATTTCTATCAGTTTTTAAAAGTTAAACCGGATATTAAATCTCCCCATCATCCTCTCCCGGTTCCTCAAAAAATAGAAGCAGGTATTGAATTTAGAGATGTGGATTTTTTTACCAGAAAGATGGAAAAAAATGTGCTTAATTGTGTAAATTTTTCCATAGGACCCGGTGAGATTGTTGCCTTGGTCGGTAAAAACGGTTCAGGAAAATCTACCATAGTAAAAATTTTAACCCGCCTTTATGATCCCCAAAAAGGGGGGGGGCTATCTGGATGGTATGAATATAAACAAATTTGATATAGGTTTGTTTAGAAAAAAAATCAGTGTCGTATTTCAGGACCATATTAAATATTACTTAAAGGCCGGTGAAAATATTCTGCTGGGCGATATCGATCGAGACGCTGATACGGAAAGTATCCGGGCCGCAGCAGTAGAATCGGGCATTGATAAAAAAAATTGCCTTCTGCCCGGTGGATATGATACGCTTCTTGGTCGCTGGTTTAAAAACGGAGAAGAGTTGAGTATCGGTCAATGGCAGATGCTTGCAATTGCCAGGGCGTTTTATAGGGATGCCGAAATTGTTGTTCTGGATGAACCGTCCAGCGCGCTTGATCCCGAGGCCGAAAAAAAATTGTTTGTTTCGTTAAGGCGGTTAATACAAAACCGTTCGGCCCTGATCATCAGCCATCGCTATTCAACTGTCCGGCAGGCGGACAGGATACTGGTCATGGATCAAGGCAGGATAATAGAGCAGGGCAGCCATAACGACTTGATGGGGCTTGACGGTGAGTATGCCCGTCTTTACAATGCCCAGGCAAAGGGATACACCACGATAAAAGAGGACGTCAATTGAAAAAAAGAAGCTGTAACAGATTTTATATTCCAGGGGCAACGCTTCACTATCGGGAATCGTCATTTTTTTTCTTAAAAGGAAAATTTACACAAGACCATTTTCCCGTGATCAATTTGAGTAAGGGCGGGGCAAAATTTTTATCCCACAAGCGACTGACGCCTGGAAAGGACATTTTAATCAGGCTGAATATTCCCGGCCGGGAAAATTCATGTGAGATCCTGGCCGATGTCCGGTGGATATCAAGGAATCCTGAACAAAGTTATAAGTACCAGACCGGAATATCATTCAAATCCTTTGGAAACGGCAGGAAAAAAAATTCTAAAACGATTCTGGATTTTCTTACAAACCTTGAAAATTCAGCCGGGCAGTTGGAACATCCGCAGGTATCTTTATTGCAATGACTTTGTTTTCATTGAGTTACTGCGCAACAGAAAATAAAAACAATTTATATTTATACATTAAATAAAGGAGGTAGCATGAAGTATCTTGTGTCAATCCTGGCTGCTGCTTTGTTGACAGCAGTATGCGTTACCATCGGTACAGCCCAGACCGCAAGCGAGGAAAACCAGCCCTGGCATCTTGTCTTTGCATCTGATCTTGCGAAAATCGCCGATCCCCAGAAAACCGATGGGCTTGGGGATACACTGACTGAAGAGGAGGCCCTGGACCAGGCCATTAAAAAGGCGATCATAGACAACAAAGCACCTGCCTGGCAGGTTCTAAAAGTGGCGGTTGGGATGAATTTTAATCCCTATTCCGTGCTTTCCGCCATTTTTAAATCCAGTGAGAACGTTGACTTGGGCCAGTTGTATACATATGCAACTGAGACCGGAGGGAGTGATTCATTGCTCAGCGAGCTGAATCTTAATGATATCCCCATTGACAAAACGGTAATGCAACAGGCGGTCAATGATGCTCTCTCCGCCGGCCTGCTCACCCAGAACGAAGTTTCCAAGGTCCAGCAGCTGATCGATCAGGGCCTGGCGTTTACTGAGCAGATCACTCCCATTGAACGGAATGATCCAGCTGAAAGCAACACCGATTATTCGCCCTAACACCCCGATTTTAAGCTTTTCCAGTTCATTTTATGGTTCAACAGTAAAAACCCTGCTTGACAACAGGGTTTTTATTGTTGACACATTCATTTAGTTCCATTAAGCAATGCTTTGGTAAATCTCTTTTTCTCTTTTAAACAATAAGGTGTCACCATGATGAAAAAAATTTTAAGAGTTTTATCCGTCTCGATTATGATATTGGGAATATCCGGCTCGGCTCTTTATGCCGAAGATATTCCTGCCGGACAATCCGAAATTGTTCCAGCCGAAACTCTCCCCGCAGGCCAGAGTGATTCCATTCCCGCCGGCCAGACCGAAGCGGGGGCAGAAGAGGGGCAGGGGGTTACTTCCGATATTTTCGGACAAGAGGGCGGGATTGTCCATCCCTACATTATTGTCCAAGAAAAATGGACGGACAACCTGTTCACCACACAGTCCGATGAAAAATCCGATTTTGTAACGACTATTGCACCGGGGATCTGGCTGGCGTTCCCTGCCAACCGTGAAAAACTGTTGTCACTGGACACCACAACAAGCGCATCCGGCGGCATGAAATTGAGCAGGATCAAGCCTGAAGGGCTTAGGCGTTTCCAGACCTACTTTTTGTACTCTCCTGAAGTGGAGTTGTATGCCGACCATTCGGACCAAGATCATTTTAATCATAATGCCCAGGGATTGTTCCAGTATAACCTGAATAACGGACTTTCCTTTGATATCATAGATATTTTCAAGGATAGAGAAGATATTTCCGATGACGGTACCAGTGATACCCTTTACAGGTATAGTAGCAACCTGGCTGACTTCATCACCACCTATGATCCTTCTGAAAAACTGACCCTGAGATTTGATTATTCAAATTATTATCTTGACTATAACGAGGATGTTAACGATTATCGGAACAGGATGGATAATGGGTTTGACTTTTATCTCTTTTACAAGTTCACACCTAAAACCTCTGTATTTGCCCAGTATGCCTATACCCTTATTGATTATGACGATAACGACGATTACGACAATACGGAAAATAAATACTTTGCAGGTATAAACTGGGCCATGACCACCAAATCCCGCGGCCGGTTTAAAGTCGGTTACATGGAAAAGAGTTTTGACGGTGCCGGTATCGACACCGAAGACGGACTCTCCTTTGAACTCCAGGCCCAGCACAATTTTTCAGCCAAGCGGGCTATCCAGGCCAATGCCTACAGGATGTTCAACGAATCTGACATGGCATCTGCATCAGGCTATTATAATACCGGCATTGATGTGGGACTGACGCAAAAATTTACTGAAAAAATATCAGCTACATTGAATATGACTTATGAAAAACACGAGTACAACGAAAGTGACCGGGAGGATGATTACATCAGACTCGGTCCTGCAATGCGTTGGACTCCCAGGGAATGGGGCTTTTTTGATCTTGCATACTACTGGACCAATAAAGATTCAAATGAAAATTATTACGATTACACCAGCAACATGGTTATACTCAGGTTCACCATGACCCTTTAAAAAATGAATATAATGAATTTCTTACACCGGTTTGTTTTTGTCTTTTTGGTTGCGCTGATTCCCTTTACCGCATCTGCCCAGGATTACAGCGTCGGGGAGGGGGATATACTTGAAATCAGAGTATATGAAAATGAGGATCTGGATACAACGTCACGTGTGTCATCCGAGGGGACCATCCGGGTCCCCTTGATCGGTGAGATCCGTGTTGAGGAGATGACCGTATCCCAAGTGTCCACCCTTATTGAAAAAATGCTGGCTGACGGATATCTGATCTCCCCTCAGGTGGATGTATTTATTAAAGAGCATCGAAGCAAACAGGCGGTGATTCTAGGCCAGATCCATAAGCCCGGCCAATATGAGGTACGGGGGCAGGTCACGTTGCTTGAATTCATATCTACGGCCGGAGGACTGACTGATGATGCCGGGAGCACGGCAATCATTAAAAGAACGGGCGAAGGTGTGGATCAAAAAGATAAAATAGTCATTAATCTTGAAAATCTCATTGAAAAAGGCGACGCCTCTTTGAATATCAATATCCAGGGTAATGATTCAATTTATATCTCCAAGGCAGAGACCTATTATGTGTCAGGGGAAGTGAACAAACCTGATTCCTACAAATACGAAACCGATGTGACGGTGATCAAGGCGGTGACTATGGCCGGCGGTTTCTCCAAAATTGCCGCAAAAAATAAAGTCAACATTATTCGTACCGTTAACGGGGAAAAGCAAATTTTTGAACGGGTGAACATGGACGAACCTGTGCTTCCCGGTGATGTTATCGTTGTTCCCGAAGGCTTGTGGTAAACATGACAGAAAATATTCAGGAAAAAGAAATTCATCTCAAGGACTATCTAAGGGTCCTTAAAAAGCGCCGCGGCACCATCATTACCTTTTTTATACTGACATTTGTAACGGTTGTCATTGCAACATATACGGCCACGCCCATGTTCCGGGCAGGCACCAAGGTCATGATCGAAAAGAACACCAGCTCGGACCTGACCTCGGCATACCGGTATACCCCCTATGATCCGGAATTTCTGGAAACCCAGTACCAGCTTATCAAGAGTGCGGCTGTGATGGAAAAAGTGGTCAATAACCTGGGGCCTGAACAATTTTACGACCTTATCTTTAAACCCGATGAGAAGCCCTCTTTGATTGCAATTGCCAAAGCCTGGGTTAATGATCGGGTTGTCGATATTAAAGATGTTCTAGGAATTGACCGTCTGCTCAGCTCAGAAGATGAAGATGTTTCCGGCGAATCCGGCATTGAGACAGTTCCCCTGACCAAGGCTGAGCAATTGGAAGAAGTCATTAAGAATGGGATTTCAGCTGAACCGGTATCCAACTCCAGGGTGGTGCAGATCAGTTTTATGGCCGACAATCCTGCCGTAGCCGCCAAAATTGTTAATTCCGTTGCCCAGGCCTATATTGAAGAACTGGTGGAGATGCAGATGGAGGCGTCCGGGTACAGTATCGGTTGGATGAAAAAAAAGGCCGATCTCCAGAGAAAAAGCCTGGAAGAGTCCGAACGGATTCTCCATGCCTATAAAAAAGAACACGATATTATAACGATTGAAGACAGATTGACGGTGTTGCCCGAAAGACTTTCGGATCTGTCCAGAAAAATGACCCAGGCTGAAACAGAGAGAAAAGAACTTGAATCTGTTTACAGCCAGGTTAAAAACATATCCAGAGATAAGTTGGAAACCATCCCTGCCATTGTAGAAAATACTTCTGTGGATTCCATCAACAGGGCCATACTTGCTGCTGAGCAGAAAATATCCGAACTGTCGAAAAAATACGGTTCTAAACATCCCAGGATGATGACGGCGAAAAACGAACTGGCTGATCTGAAGAAAAAGAAATACACCGAACTGGACAAGGCGGTGCAGACCATTAAAAACAAGTACCAGCTTGCCATATCCAATGAAAAGAGCTTCAAAGAACTTTTGGATCAGAGCAAATTCCAGACATCGCAGCTTGGGGAAAAGTCCATCCAGCTTGAAATTCTGAAAAGAAAGGTTGAAACCAACCGCTTTCTTTACGATGCACTGATTAAAAAGATGAAGGAAGAAGGAATCACCGAGCAGAGCCAGTCTGTCAATGTCTGGGTCATTGAAGATGCAAGGGTTCCTGAGTTTCCGGCAACGCCCAATAAGAAGAGAAATATTCTGCTGGGGATTGTTTTGGGGCTTTTCGGCGGGATCGGTCTTGCCTTTTTCCTGGAGTACCTTGATACCACCATTAAAACGCCCGAGGATATTGAAGAAAAATTTAATATTCCAGTGATTGCAACCGTGGATCTTTTCAAAAACAAGGACAAAACGATTGTCGAACATGTGTTTGATGATCCCTCTTCCATGGTGTCGGAAAATTTTAAAAGCATGCGGACATCCATTCTTCTCTCTTCACCAGACCATCCCCCTAAAATCATACTGGTTACCTCCATGACTTCGGGTGATGGCAAGTCTTCTGTGTGCGCCTGCCTGGCATCAGCCATTGCCCAGACCGGTAAAAAGGTGTTGGTGATTGACGGTGATATGCGGCGGCCCACCCAGCATAAAATTTTCGGGTTGGATAATTCAGCCGGGTTGAGTTCTCTGTTGGCCGGCATGGATGTGTCAGGAGATGCGCTGATCAACAGGAAAGTTGATGCCACCGGGCTTATTGACATCATTACCTCAGGTCCCATTCCGCCCAACCCTTCCGAACTGTTAAGTTCAACCATGGCCGGAACACTGATCGATAACGCAGCCGGGTCCTATGATTTCATCATCGTGGACACACCGCCCCTGGCCAGTGTCACCGATCCTCTGATCACGAGCCGGCATGTGGACGGAGTGATTATTGTTACCTGGGCCGGGAAAACCAATTATGAATTGATGGGAAAAGGAATACGGCAGTTCAAGGATATCTCCGTTCCGATCATGGGTGTGGTACTCAACCGCTTCAATGCTAAAAAGAGTGGATATTATTATAATTACGGAGATTATTACTACGCGTCGGAATCCTGATCTGATAATAGAGATTTGATTTGAAAACAGCTCGCTTTTCTATTTTTTTTCTGATTTTCTTTACGCCTCTGGCCTTTGGTACCAAGGCACCATGGTCATACGGAATCATGGAGGGGATGATTGGTGCAGGGCTGTTTTTTTTTGCCCTGGCCGTGATTAAAAAACAGGTGCAGCCGGTTGAGGTGCCCGCACTTGTGCCCCTGCTTATTTTCCTGGTTTATATCCTTTTCCAGGTGGTGCCCCTGCCGCCTGGATTGGTCAAATTTGTGTCTCCCCATGCCTATGCCATCCATTCCAGGGCGTATGAACTTTTTGATGCCCAGGGGTGGATGACCCTCTCCATTCATCCCCACTCCACGGTGTTCCAGTTTTTCCGGTATGCCTCCTATACCGCTTTTTACCTCCTTACCATCCAGGTATTAAAAGAAAAGGGGGCACTTCAGTCCATTGCTTTGTCCATTGCAGCATACGGCGGACTTCTGGCTTTATCATCCATTCTTCAGCTTTACCTGACCGAGGATATGGCCCTTTGGTTCTGGTACACCCCGGAAAATTCCATGGTCATGGGGCCCTACAGCAACCATAACCATTATGCCGGGCTCATGGAAATGATTTTTCCACTGGTGCTTGGACTGTTCTTTTTTTACCGGCCCAGGATCGGGGAGACCTCTTTTATCCGGGGGATCATTGAAATCCTGAACCAGGAAAAGGCCAATATTCATATTCTTATCGGGACCTCGGCCTTACTGGTCATTGTCTCTATTTTTGTGAGCCTCTCCCGGGGGGCCATCATTTCTACCTGTCTTGCGTTATCCGTGTTTTCCTTTTTGCTCGTAAGGCGTAAAACGAACCGGAGAAACAGCCTGTTAATCATTGGTGTGATTATGGCTGTTGCCCTTGCCATGGGATGGTTCGGGTGGGATCAGGTGTTTGAGCGGTTTGCCAAGATGAAAAATCCCGAAGGCGTTCTGTATAATACCCGGCTTGAATTCTGGAAGGACAGTTTTCAGATTATCAAGGATTTTTTTCTGACAGGGGCGGGTTTTGGCGGGTTTGTTCACATCTATCCACCGTATAAAAGTCTGATTGACAACCGGGTGCTGAACTATGCCCATAACGATTATATCCAATTGCTGGTTGAAGGCGGGATTATCGGGTTTTCAATTATTGCCGTTTTCATGGCTGTCTTCTTTTTCAAGTCCTTCAAGGCGTTTTCAAAACGGCGGGACGCCTTTTGTGTTTATCTGTATATGGGCAGCATCACCGGGATGGTCTCCATCCTTTTTCACAGTTTTACGGATTTTAATCTGCATATCGGGGCCAACGGCCTGTGGTTTGCATTTCTGGCCGGACTTGCGGTTTCCGCCGCCAATACCAATATCCGGGGAGAGCACAGCCCCACAAGACTGGTTTCTGTTGAGGGAATCTTTAAGCGTCGGGTGTTTACCGGGGTGTCCATGGGGTTCGTGGTTGCCGTGGCACTCTTCCTGGCCTCTCATCTGGGAGGTGCTTTTTATCTGGCCCATATCAAAGATAAAGTGATTACATCACAAACCAGCCGGGCGGAGCTTGATGCCATCCAATCGATTGCACGGACGGCTTCGGCATTTGATCCGCTGCTGTCACGGTCCAGGTATTTTGAAGCGGTTTCCGCGATCCGCAAAAATAACATGGATCAGGCCGAACTTTTGTTTCGAACCGCAATCCATCTGGCGCCTTTAAATTCATGGTATTTGATGCGGTTCGGACGCTTTGCCGCCCGTAATGGGCAGGCGGAAAAGGCTGAAACAGCATTTTCCCTGGCCGTTCAATACCGGCCGACCCTGCCGGCATACACCCTGCAGTACGGTACCTGGCTGCTGTCAACGGATCGGATTGATCAGGGGCTTGCGCTGTTAAAGACCACCCTTGAGCTTGATGATGAATACTCGGATACGGTCATTCGAACCCTTCTTGTGGCCAATGTGGACCATGAAAGGATATTGACGGCCATTCCAAGAGCCCCAGGCCCCATGTTTGCCTATGCAGACTTCTTGTATACCGTTGGACGGCAGAGCCAGGGGCAGGAAATTTACAGGGAGATGCTGGCTATTTTGGGAGAGCTGGATAATCCCAAAATATCGAACTATTGGCGGGTTTATCGATTTTTTATCCGGCAGAAAAATATTAAAGATGCGATAGCGGCCCTGGAAAAAGCTGAAACCGCTATACCCGGTTATCCTGAATTTAAGATTGAGCTGGGCGATTTGTACCGGCGTCAGGGTATTTTGTTCAAGGCCCGGGAAAAGTATGAGCAGGCACTCTATGTTGATCCAAATAATAAAAAAGCGCGTCAGCGCCTGGAGAAAATGGATTCTCAATCAACAGAAGGGTAAGATTCATAACAGGGCAGGCAGCTTAATCGTTTATGTGCTTTTCCACGTATTGGGCCATGACCTCATGTATCCGCTGGGGGGGGAGATTTTAAAATAACTTTCAACCACCACATGTCCGATTTCGTGACAGGTAACCCTCAGCCGTCCGTTGTTTGAGGAGTAAAATACCCGATTCAGCCGGGGGGAATAAAAGGCAATATAATCTACATTGACGTTGTAAATCTGCTTAAAGGCATGGGCAACTTCATCTCTGCCGGGCAGGATTTTAATTGAATAGTTAAGGGGTCTTGGATACATATCCAGGACCCTCATTGCTTTTTCTGTGATGACATCTATTTTTGCAACGACTTCCTGTTCGACGGTGTCGGTTTTATATTGCCTGACCTGGGAGCGCAGCCGTCCAGCGAGGTACAGCTCTTTGTTGTACCGCCTGAGATCCTCAGGGTTATCATAAATGATTGTTGCATATTTGCTCCTGAGCTCATATGCGGTACAGGGCGACAGCAGGCCGTCTGCCTGCATCACCACAACGCTCAAAAGTACTGCTGCAATAAACCGCATTGTGAGATTAACCTTTTACCTGACTGCTGCGGTCTGTATATTCTTTGACTACGGCGTCAATGTCTTTGCGGCTCCTTTCAATGTTTTCCACCAGTTTCAAAATCTCTTCCCGACAATCCTTTTTCAATACCGCCGTTATCTTTTCGACAGACACACCGATACCGGCGTTTAGGTCCTGTATCCGGTTCAGGTTCTGTAAAAGTTTTGAATTAAACAGGTTTATCTTTTCAGCCAGCTCTTTTCCCTCATCCTTTTCCCTTAAACCAACCTCAACCGAAAGATCTCCTTTGATCATCTCATCAACGGTTTTTTCAAACCTGTAAAAGGGACCGGCCACACGATGGGTGAGTCTCATGGTGATAAAGCAGATAAAAATGCCGCCCAGAACGATAAACATCCACTGGGTACTCAAAATTTTTTTAAAAAGAATCCCAGGTGTGGTGCCCAGTTGCAGGTGATAATTGTCATAGACAATGGAGAGGGTGTTTGACGAAAAAAAACTGAAAATAGCGATAAAAAGAATGCTTCCCAGGGTTAAAAGAATAAAGTAGTTGAAAATAAATTTCCCCTGAAGTTCTTTGTTAATGAAATATATTTTGCGTTTATAGGGGGTAGGACGGTTCATTTTTCCCTCCATATTTCTGCGTTCGCTTTTAATTCCCGTATCCAGTCGGCCATGAGTTGTTCCTGTTTATAGCCGGCAATAAAGTTTCTGATCTGTTCATCATCCGTGTCCCCTGTCTTTGGGGCCTCAAGGGGAATGATCTGATCAATACGGTATGACAGAACGCCCATTCCCGATTCAACGGGTGGGGACATCTCTCCTTTCTTCAGGTTTAAAAGCGTAAACTTCAGCTCGTCTGAAAGATCCACAAAATCGGAATCTATTTTTTGCGGTGTCTGGGATACACTGTTTTGCGCTTCATTCAATGATTTATAACCGAATTTTGATATGATCAGGCGGCTTGCCGACAATATTTTATATTTTTGAATTTCATTGTCGGACACGCTTGTCTTAAGGGAGGAAAGTTTCCTGTCCACTAAAATTTTGATCAAGGACTGCTCGTAATATTGCTGGACAGACTGGCGGAATGATTCTTCTTTGTGGATCTCCTTGTTGAGCGCTTCCTGGATAAGCAGTTGTTCATCAATCAGGGAATCAATGTATTCATTACGGTTCATGTAGTAAGGTTTTAATTTGATCCGTGTTTCAAGTTCGGATTCGGAAATGATTCTGTCGTTGATCACAACCGCAGGCTTGGATATTTCAACCTTTGTCTTGAACACACCGTATGCGGCAAGAATGGAAAACAGGACAATTATCCCGCCGATATAATAAAGGTATCTCATAATTTTGAATCCTTAAATTTATTTGTCAACGATCAGACGGCCGGTGTTTGTTTCAACTTGTATGCACCTGTCATCATAAAGTCTGACCATACTATAGTCTTTCACATTTGTTATTTCAAGGTCGGGCAAGCCTTGGTTTTTCAACCATTTTTGTATAATGGGCAGCTGCTCCGGATCACTTGCCCGGGCAGTGAAAATTTTAACCCGTCTGCCCTTGTCGATCATATCCTTTAACAGGGTCATCATTGCAGGTACAGGTTCTCCAACGGTTTCAACCGAGGAATGTTTGTCATAAAAAGCAAGGGTGCCGTCAAGATCAACGCCTATCCATGGTTCAATAGCGCTATTGTTTTCTTCCGAACTGCGTCGCGGGGCAATGGTATATTCCTTTGATGCTTCTTCACCGGCTTTTTTAAGATATTGTTTAATGGATTTTAACATAGAAGATTGCAGTATCAAATAAATTGCGCAAATTTTGCGGCGGCGGCAGCACAATTCTCACCGTCAATGGCTGCCGATACGATACCGCCTGCATGACCGGCCCCTTCTGCGCAGGGGAAGAGCCCGTGAATATCCGGATGCATAAAGGTCGTTTTGTCCCTGGGAATTCTTATCGGTGAACTGGTCCTTGTCTCCACCCCGATGAGTTGGGCATCATTGGAGCAAAACCCGGGCATTTTTCTGTTAAAAATGGTTAATGCCTCTCCAAGGCCTTTGACCATAAACCTGGGCAGGCGCTCATGCAGGGGCGCAGATATGATGCCCGGGATATACGAGCTTGGATTCAGGGTTGTACTGGTTTTCTCGTTTACAAAATCAGCGGCTTTCTGGGCCGGGGCGATCTGGGAATGTCCGCCCAGTTCAAATGCCAGTTTCTCAAGGGCCATGCGAAGTTTTAATCCGGCAAATTCATTTTCACATCTGTAATTTATCCACTCTTTTTCCCCGACACTGACCACAAAACCGGCGTTGGCAAAGGGAGAGTTGCGCTTGGAAACGGACATGCCGTTGACCACCTGTTCACCGGGAGAGGTGGCTGTCGGTACAATAATGCCGCCCGGGCACATACAGAATGAAAACGCGGCCCGTTCACTGGTCTGGCAGGTCAGGGAATAGCCGGCTGCCGGCAGGTTGCTGCTATAGTTTTTTGAATGGTACTGGATTTCATTGATCAGCTTTTGGGGGTGTTCAATTCTTACCCCCATGGCAAATTGCTTTGCCTCAAGCCGGATATTATGTTTTTTAAGCATATAATAAACATCCACGGCGGAATGGCCCGTGGCAAGTATGAGTTCTTGCCCAGGCATTTCAAGGCAATCATTTACCACCACCCCTTCAAGCCTGTTGTCTTGGACTATAAGGTCTGTTATCCGGCTGTTGAAATGTATCTCACCGCCATTGGACAGGACCGTCTCCCTTATGGCTGAAACGATCTTCGGCAGTTTGTTGGAACCGATATGGGGGTGGGCATCTATCAGTATATCCGGGTCTGCGCCGTGCTGTACAAGGATGTTTAATATCCTTTTGACATCACCGCGTTTTGTTGAGCGGGTAAAAAGCTTGCCGTCACTATAGGCTCCGGCACCACCCTCCCCGAAACAATAGTTGGAGTCCGGATTGACGGAATGGTTTCTTTGTATGGCGCTGATGTCAAACCGCCGGTCCCTGACATTTTTTCCCCGCTCCAGAACAACGGGTTTGATGCCGGCTTCAATCAGTTTCAGGGCTGCAAACATCCCTGCCGGGCCGAATCCTGCAATGAGTACATCTCTGCCCGGTTTGACCGGTTTGTATGAAATTTCATCTTTTGTGGAAAGATAGGGTTCATTAATATATGCTTCATACCGTATCCGGAATACCGCAGATTTCCGGGCATCAATGGAGCGTTTCAATGGTATAAGGGCAGTAATATCATTGACATCCGCCCGTAATTTTTTTGCGGCCAGTTTTTTATGAAGAGTTCTGTTATACAGGCCGTCCGGGTGAACGGTCAGTTCAATCTGTTTTTTCATTGATCTCCCCTGTTATGGAGAAACTTTATTGTGACCGGTCCCAGATCAAAACTTATGATAAATTTGTTCCTGTTCATCCAGGATATCGTCCAGGATGGCTTGGGTGGTATAGGGGTTCATGATAACGCTCCGAAGTACTACCACCATGAAGTCATCCTCCGGCACAAGTTTAAGCCGGGTTCTGGAGACAAAACTTTTTCCTGCTTCCCGCTGGATGCGCTGGATGCGGATATTGATCTCATCAAGTTCCTGGTTTAAGCGTTTGCGCTCCTCCCCCCGGGCGGTTGCCAGTTTCTGCCGAAAGGACATGGGCACCAACCGGTAGGTCAGAATATTAAGCACAGGCCGGGTCACCAGTTCAAATTCCGGCCGCTCTTCTATTTTTTCGGCAAATGCCCTGGCCGTTTCAATACCATGATCAATCATCAGGGCATACCCTTTGGCACCCATTATTTTTAAGGATGCATCCAGGATAAGGCAGGCGGCCTCCCTGGAACCTTCAAGGGTTTTGATGCCTAAATCCACAGAGCCCTTTCGGTTTACGTATCGGGCATGGTAGGCAATGGCGTCAAGGGCATTGGCGTTTTTAAAATAGACCATGCCCGCTCCCATGGGCATGTAAAATTGTTTGTGGCCGTCAATGGTGACGGAATCTGCCCGTTCAATGCCTGAAAGCAGATGGGCATAGGTGTGTGATAACAGTATCGGCCCGCCCCATGCCGCATCCACGTGGAAATGGATCTGCTCCTGTTCACAGATATCGGCCATCTGTTGCAATGGATCAATGGTCCCTGTTTCAGTGGCCCCGGCAATGCCCACGATTGCGGCAATTTTTGTACGCCCTTCCTGCTTCAGGTCCTTGATCGTTTGTTTAAGTTTGTCTATATCAATGGTGTGATCCGGTTTAACATCTACGGCAATAATGTTTTTATTGCCCAGGCCCAGAATCCCGCTTGCTTTTCTCAAAGAGTAGTGCGCCCGACGGGACACGAGGATAACCACCCGGTCCGTGTGGTGAACGCTCATGGCCTTGAACAGGCCGTCTTCTTCAATAGTTGAAAAATCATCTTTGGGCGGAAAAAGTTTATTTCTGGCCACCCACATGGCGGTTATGTTGGCCGTGGTGCCGCCGGATGTAAATGCGCCCAAAGCCGTACGGGTATTCTGGACATGCGCCCGGTAGAAGGCCTGGCTTTGTTTGAAAATCAGGCAGTGGATTTTGGCCAGCACCTGCCTTTCAATGACAGCCAGCACCTTGGAAGTTTCCATTTTAATGAGATTTTGGTTCAAGGCTGCGGTAATGGCTTTAAGGTGCACCATGAAAAAGGGCAGGGCGGATGTCATGTGGCCGATGAAGTAAGGCGATGCCACATTGACGGCTTTAGGGGCAATGTCTTTAATGATATCTTCGATAACCTGGCCCAGATTTTTCTGGGGATGATCACTGATTTGAACGTCCATGTAATTTTTAGCCAGTTCAGTGATACTGATCTCTTCGGTGACGCCCACGTGCCGGTTAAGAAAATCGTGCAGACCGAACAGGATCTGCTCCATGTATTTAACCAGGGTCTTTTTGCTGTTTTCATCATAGGGACGGATGAAAACCCGGTCCAGGGATTTGCGGTCTGCGATCAACTGTCCATCAGTTTTTCGTATATTTTTATCTCCTTGGGTCCAGGTGCTGTTTCCAGGCAATGAAAAAAATGAAAAAGAGGATGACATATTGTGAAGGTCTTTCCTTCAATTTAAAAATTGTGTTATCCGGCCTGTGCTATCCGGCATCAATCTGTCGCCTTTTGCCTTACGAGGTTGTCATGTTTTTAATTTAACTTGAAAACCGTCTTAAAGTATGGCAGGTCTACCTTAAAATAAAGAGAAAATCAAATGGAACTTAATTTTAAGGATATTTTAACACGGGTTACCCGCTACAATTTGATCCGCAACGGCGCAATGACCTATATTGATGTTCAAGATTTATTTTAATTATCTATCGTTCTATCATTGAGTCGTAACAGGTATTGTGTTATTTTTGAATCATCATCTCACCAATAAAAAGGAGAGCCTATGAACATCTCAATCACTTTCAAAAACATCCCTTCATCTGATGCTGTAAAATCCCATGTTGAAAAGAAATTAAGTAAATTAGATAAAATGCTGGATGGCCCGGCCGAGGCCCAGGTTGTCTTGGCAGATGAAAAATTGCGCAGCATTGCTGAAATCAATCTGACTTGCAACAAACTGAAAATTCATGCCAGTGGTGAGGCTGAAGAAAACAACATGTACGCAGCCATTGATAGTCTGGCCGAAAAAATTAAAATCCAAATCAATAAATTCAAAGAGAAGCAAAAACGGCACCTGGCTGGTGACAAACAAAGTATCAAAAAAGAGGCGCTGGAATATGAAGTGCTGGATGACACAGATAGCGAATAAATTTTTGCCTGAAACCTAATTTAACCGGATCCCAGTTCCGAAAAGAACTGGGATCTTTTTTTTTATATGATACTTGAACAAAAACCCGTGTTTGAACGCAAATTTTTCTGCAACGCCGCAGATGGGTGACTTTGCGTTCAAACACTATAAATTCCTTTCCGCCTGGATAATGGCCTCCAATCCTTTGTGAAGATCCTTTACAATGGTATTGGCGCTGATATCTAACCTGCGGGCATTGGAGATATCAAACACTGCTTTTTCAACAGCCGTTTTTTCTCCGTCTGTACCCCGGATCTGGAGGTGGTACGCCCTGGTTATGGCTTCGAGAAGAGATCTCTTTTTCTCCAGTTGTTTAAGATGGATATGTACCCCTGCCCGCATGGCTGTTCCAATATTGGTGGGGCAGGCTGTAAGAAAGCCCTTTTTCCGGTCAAAAGCAAAATCAAGTTTATCCTCCAATGCCCTGACTATCTGTATCAACCGGTTAAAGACATAAGCAAGGTCACCGCCCTGGGACTGGGCTATGATGCGCAGATGATCTTCCTCATTGACCCATATTCTGAGCACCTTGTCCCGGCTTATGAATATGCCGCGTCCCAAAGGGTAATCGCGGTTTATGCCGGCCGACGCCATGAATCGGTCGCCTTTCCGGAAAGCCAGCCCTTTTTCTAACAGGGCATTGAACTGTTTTTCATCCAAATCAGTAAAAGAGGTATAGGTGCCGGATAATTTTTCAGGTAAATTTTTGAAGAGATGTTTTACCGTATTTTCCAGGGCCAGCCGCTGATCCGGGTTCATGTTGCCTGAAAAAGGAAACCTGCATAGATTTCTTGCCACCCGTATCCGGGATGAACGTATAAATGTCTGTTCCGGGTCCAGGTCCGGCAGAACGGCTTCCTGCAGGCCTGGCTTATGAGACCAGCCCGGATTAAGACGATGGTAATCCTCAATGATGGGCAGCAGCACCGGTGCAAAGCAGTCATAGCTTTCCATATCCCCGGCATAGATCCCAATGCTGGAGTCGGGATTTTCAATTCCGGAGGTGATGGCTTGATCAAGCGTGTATCCCGACGGGGTGCGGATTGTTTTAAGATCGTTATAAAGTGCAATGGTCAGGTACTGCTTTATTTTGGAGCGGGATGAGGCGTGAAACGGCAGTTCCTGATCAGCTTTCATAGCCCGAGGACTGGGAAGATATGCCCCGGGCCAGCCGGGTCTGGATCTGGTCTAAAATAATGCAGTCCGCATGGCATTTGGGCAGGTGTTCCCTGAATTCACAGTTGACGCATGGGCTTTGGGTCAGATACCCCACTTCGAAATCAAATAAATCTCTTTTTATCGTTTGATTGTCCATATTCTTTAAATATTATACTACAGGTTGAAATGTCAGCTTTTATATCATTTAATTTAGGTCCGGGTCAATATCCTGTGTTCGGGGTAAATCCTGTATTCTTTACTGAGATTCTCCGTATTGCCCTGTCAAGCGATTCCGGGTGATCTTAGTGCCCTAACTAATGATCTTGGGTTGGCAGCTGTTCAATAAACCGAACATAACCTTTTTGTCATTTGACACCACATTTGCCCGCGCTATATTAGATCGAAATATTGTTCTTTCAGGGCCGGCCCTCTTTTATGGCCGTCTACAGTAACGGCCCAAAATAAAGGCCGGAACATAAGGATTGACAAATTATGGAAGAAATTACAAAGCAGATTGAAACAGCCCATCTCCTGGTAAACCGCATCCGCAGTGAGGTGGGCAAAACCCTGGTGGGACAGGAGAAATTGGTTGACGGACTGCTGACAGGTCTTCTCACCGGCGGGCATGTGCTTATTGAAGGGGTGCCGGGCCTTGCAAAAACATCGGCGGTCAAGGCGTTGGCTGCGGCTGTCCAGGCAGATTTTAAACGCATTCAGTTCACCCCGGATCTTTTGCCTGCGGATTTGACCGGTACCGAGATCTACCGGCCCAAAACCACGGATTTTGTTACCCGTAAAGGCCCGTTGTTCAACAATATTATTCTTGCCGATGAAATCAACCGGGCCCCTTCCAAGGTGCAGTCCGCACTTTTGGAGGCCATGGAGGAAAAGCAGGTGACCATCGGCGACAGCACCTATGCTTTGCCTTCACCCTTTCTGGTGCTGGCCACCCAGAATCCCATTGAGCAGGAGGGCACCTACCCGCTGCCCGAAGCCCAGGTGGACCGCTTCATGCTCAAGGTGCTGGTGGAATACCCCAGCCGAACCCAGGAGCTTGAGATCCTTAAAAAGACAAGCTTCGCCGCGGTAGAGCAGATATCACCCGTTGTCTCTTGTGAGGACCTTGCCGGATTAAAACGCCTGGTGGATCAGGTGTATGTGGATGAAAAACTTAAAGAATACATCGTTAACCTGATCTTTGCCACGCGAAATCCGGAATCCTGCAAAATGCAGACCGGTCATTATATTGAGTTCGGGGCCTCGCCCAGGGCGACCATCTTTCTTGCCAAGGCTGCACGGGTTACCGCATTTCTTGCGGGCCGGGCCTATGTTACGCCCCAGGATATAAAACTTGCCGGACCTGATGTGCTCCGCCACAGGATTCTGCTCTCCTTCGAGGCCGAAGCTGAAGAGATTTCAACCGGGCAGGTGGTGGCGGATCTGTTCGACTCCGTAGAAGTGCCATAAGCAATAGTTACAGGTGATCATGAAATGATTCCTGCCCATATCATAAAAAAAATTAAGCAAATTCATATAAAGTCCCGCAAAACAGTCAACACCCTGATGGCAGGGCAATACCGCTCTGTCTTCAAAGGCTCGGGCATTGAATTTGAAGAGGTGCGCGAGTACGCCCCGGGTGACGATGTCAAGTCTATTGACTGGAATGTCTCTGCGCGTACGGGAAAGGTGTTTGTCAAGCTGTTCAGGGAAGAGCGCGAATCCATTGTCATGTTGCTCATTGACATGAGCGCGTCTTTAAATTTCGGCACCCATTCGGGCAGCAAACTTGAAAAGGTGGCCGAACTTGCATCGGTTCTGGCATTTAATGCCATTAAAAATAATGACAAGGTGGGTGTGATTTTTTTCACGGACCAGGTGGAAAAGTATATCCCGCCTAAAAAGGGCTCTGCCCATATCTGGCGGGTGATCAAGGAAATTTTTACCTTTGCGCCCAGAGGCGTGGGCACGGATATCGCCTGTGCCCTGGATTTCATGGCAAAAATCAGTAAAAAGCGCAGTTTTGCCTTTGTGATTTCCGATTATCTCTCTCCGGAGTACGAAAAAAACCTGCGCCTTTTAAACCGGCGGCATGAGGTGGTGGGCCTGCGTGTGTTTGATGAGGGGGCTTTTCACCTGCCCTTTGCCGGTATTGTGCGGGTAAAGGATTTTGAAACCGGGGAAGAGACGCTCATGGATGCGGGCAGCAAAAAGATGCGGCAATGGTATACGGATCAGCGGCAGAAAATCCATTCTTTGACCGAATCGGTGTTTACCAAAGCCCGGGTGGATCTTGTGGATGTCACCACGGCTGAGAGTGTGTCCGACGTATTGACCCGGTATTTCATGCTGCGGGAGAGCAGACGCTGATGCTTGAGGATATTCATGATATACGGCCGCCGGTGATGACAGGCATTGATCCGGGATTGATCCGGGCTCTTCTTTGGGGAGCCGGGACCGTTGTTCTTTGTGCGCTGATTGTCCTGCTTGTACGGTACTGGTTAAAAAAAAGAAAAAACAGGATCATAGATCTTCAGGCTCTGCCTCTGCTTTCGCCATACGAAACAGCCGTAAGGGACCTGGAACGGTGTATGGCCGATTTCGGCCACGATGCCAAAATTTTTTATTTTGAACTGGGCCGCATTATGAAAGCCTATGTTTCAGCCACCTTTCAAATCAACTGTTCCGAGATGACCTCCCAGGAGATGGCCCGAGCCGTAAAAAAATTTAAGTATCTTGATTCTAAGGTGAAAACAGAATTGATCCGGTTCCAGGAGCAGTGCGATCCCATCCGCTATATGCCAGTGGATGCTCAAGGGCCTTTGGATGCCGGGCGGATGCAGCAGGATCTGACCTTTGCCGGCAGCCTTGTGACAAGCATTGAGCAGATTGTCGCAGATGCGATGGTCAGAGAAAAAGCGGAGAGTGCCTGATGTTTCGATTTGCCTCACCCTGGTTTCTGCTGCTGCTTATTCTGCCCTGGCTCTGGCTGCTGGTTCACACGGTTAAGAGTACCAAACGGTTTTCATTCAAGTGGCTGCCCAAGCCTTCTGGCCACACGATCCGGGTGTCAAGCCTGACCGGTACTTCCCACGTGCCGTTCAGTTTTGCTGTAATGGGGGCCCGTCTCATGCCCCTGGTGAAGGTGCTGGGCTTGAGTCTTATGATTCTTGCCCTTGCCCGGCCCCAGGCCGGCGAGCGCAAAATCAATGTAGATACCGAAGGGATAAATATTGTTCTGGCCCTTGACCTGTCCGGGTCCATGAAAGCCCTTGATTTCAAACGAGACGACAAGATCGTCACCCGTCTTGACGCGGTCAAGGGGGTGATTTCCGATTTCATCATGAAAAGGGAAGGGGACCGCATCGGCCTTGTGGTGTTCGGCACCCATGCCTTTACCCAGGTGCCGTTGACCCGGGACTACAACACCATTGCATTTATGCTGGATCATTTAAAGATCGGGGCTGCCGGACCCAACACCGCCATTGGCGATGCCATGGGTATTTCGCTCAAGCGCCTGGAAGACATTCCGGCCAAATCGAACATCATTATTCTGCTCACCGATGGTAAGAGCAATGCCGGAGAATTGTCCTGGCAGGAGGCCGCCAAGATCGCGGCCCAAAAAAAGATTAAAATCCACACGATCGGCGTGGGCTCTACGGGCAAAGCCCCTTTCCTTGTGGACGGACTTTTTGGCCAGCAGTATGTGTACCGCCAGGTGGATATGGACTGGGACGCCCTTGACGCCATTGCCAAGCAAACCGGGGGAACCTTTTTTAAGGCCAAGGATACCGACAGCCTTGCATCCATTTATAAAATGATTGATTCAATGGAAAAGACAACGGTTAAGGTGGACAAATGGGTGGATTACAGGGAGCTTTATACCCTGTTCCTGATCCCGGGACTGCTGCTTTACCTTACATGCCTGGGCCTTGGCAGCACAAGACTTCTGGAGTTGCCTTAAGCGGTGAAATAAGGATGCACATATGAAATTTGATCATCCACAAATTCTGTTTTTTCTGTGGGGGCTTTTGCCCCTTTCAGGATTGCTGGTGTACGGCATTTACCGGCACAAAAAGATCCTTGCCCGGTATGCAAAAGCGCCAATGTTTGAGCATATCCTGCCGGGCTTCTCCTATGGCCCCAAATGGGTGAAAGCTATTTTATCCGTGATGGCCACAGGATTTGCCGTGGTGGCCCTGGCAGGGCCACTTGCCGGATACCGCTGGGAAAAAATCACCCGGAAAGGGGTGGATATCATGATTGCCTTAGATTGCTCCCGCAGCATGCTCGCCCAGGATGTTTCCCCCACACGGCTGACCCGGGCCAAACGGGAAATCATCGACCTGACCCGCCTGATGCATTCGGACCGGGCAGGACTTGTGGCCTTTTCAGGCGCTGCGGTGCTGCAATGTCCGTTAACCCTGGATTATAATGCGTTCGGCATTTTCCTTGATGCTCTGGACCCTGATTATCTGCCTGTGGGAGGTACGGATTTGACCGCAGCCCTTGAGTCTTGTTACAATGGATTTGATCCTTCATCCACTGCGGGAAAAGCCGTTATTCTCATCACCGACGGCGAGGATACCGCCGATGATGAAGCCGCCCTTACTGAGGTTGTGGAAAAATTTGCCAAGGAAAAAATCCGTATTTTCGCCATCGGGGTAGGCGATCGGGCCGGAGCCCCGATCCCGGCCAAGGGCGGGGGATTTAAAAAGGATGGGGCAGGCAATATCATTTTGTCAAAAGTGAACGAGACCATGCTTAAAAAAATTACTGCCATGACCCAGGGCCGCTATGTACGATCCGTGGCTGGGGACATGGACCTTGAACAAATTTATTCCGGGGATATCCTGGGCACCATGGAACAAACGGAACTGACCCAGGGTCGCAAAAAAGTCTGGGAAAAACGGTTTCAGTGGGCCTTGCTTCCCTGTGTACTGCTGCTGATTGCCGAAATTTGTTTTCCACAGGGATCGGGCCGCAAGCACGGTGTTAAAAGTGGGCGTTCGCTGATTTGCCTGGTCATTGCCCTGGGCCTTATGACACCGGGACTTGCCAGGGCAGGTTTTTGGACTTCTCCGGTAAAGCAGGGCATGCAGGCCTGGGACGACAAGCAGTTCGAGCAGGCAAAAAAGCATTTTATTGACGCCCAGCTTGAAAATCCGGACGACCCGCGTCTTTATTATAATATCGGTGCTGCGGCCTATGCAGCCGGTGAATATGACCTGGCTGAATCCAATTTTGCCCAGGCTGTGAATGCAAAGGACGGGGAACTTAAACACAATGCCCTGTATAACCTTGCCAATACCCGTTATCGTCAAAACCATCTGGAAAAGGCAATAGAGGATTACCAGAGCCTGATTAACGCGTTCCCCGATGATACCCAGGCCAAAGAAAATCTTGAATTTGTAAAGAAAAAGCTTGAAGAGCAGAAACAGCAACAGCAGGATCAAAAAAATCAAGATCAGAAAAATAAAGACGAGCAGAATAAGAATCAGGGGGATCAAAACCAAAAGGACCCGAATAACCACGATCAGAATCAGAACCCGCAGGGCAGCGAGGATAAGAAAAATCCGTCCGAAAAACAGAATCAGAATCAGGCGCAGGGAAAGGATCAGAAAGACCAGGGAGATAAAAACCGGCAAAATAAACCTGAAAAAAATACCCAGCAGCCAAACCAACCCCAAACGGACCGGCATCAGGATATGTCAGCACAAGAGTCCCAAGACCCGACTGCCCAGACAGGGAAGGCCGGGCAGGGGCAAAAGGGAGAGGATAACATGCAGCAGGCACAGTCAAAAATGCTTGAAAATCGTCTCAACCGCCTCGAAGACAAACCCGGCATGGCCCTGATTCCGCAAACCGGAGTACGAAACAATGATAAAGACTGGTAAATTCAATAGGATGACCAAAACGCATCGGTATATGGCAGGACCGGCAATTGCAGCACTGCTCTTTTTCATTCCCTGCACAGCCCTTGCCTTTACCGCCACGGCCCAGGTGGATCAGACCCGTGTTACGCCCCAGGATGTTATTTCATTGCAGGTCATTGTGGACGGCGGTGAGGCCGACGTTGACACCTCTTCCATAACCGGGTTCCAGGTCAATCCCGCCGGGACCCAGTCGAGCAGAAGCTATATCAACGGCACATGGGGCCATAAGGTCATATACCGGTACATGCTGATTCCCTTAAAAACCGGCGTACTGACCATTCCGCCCATTACCTGTGTCCGGGACGGCGAATCGGTATTGACCAGGGAGATTAAAATTCTGGTGTCGGAACCATCGGCCCGGATTGATGATGACAAGGGCGATTTTTTTGCCCAAGCTTTCGTGAGCAGTGACGGGATCGTGCCGGGACAACAGGTTGTGTATACCCTGAAACTATGCACGGCACAACAGATCAAAGGCGCCTCTTTTGATCCCCCCCGGTTTGAGGGCCTGACTGCCAAACAGTTGACGGACTGGTCCAAATATACCCGGACCATCAACGGCCGGGTCTTTATGGTCAATGAGACAAAATATCTGGTCCAGGCGGACGCACCCGGACAGGTTACCATTCCCCCGGCTGTTTTTGTGGCCCAGGTGCCCATACAGCGAACCAGACAACGTGATCCGTTTAATTCCGTATTCAATGATTCGTTTATTCGGGATTCATTCTTCGATACCACACCGGCAAAGCCCGTGCGTGTAGTGTCCAATTCCGTGAATCTGACGGTCTCTCCTTTGCCGGAATATAAGGGGGATCAACCCTTTTCAGGCCTTGTGGGCCAATTTTCCATATCAAGTGAGCTGGACAAAAACAGGGTGAAAACAGGTGAATCCGCCACATTGACCGTTGTTATCAAAGGAACTGGGAACATTATGGATGCGGCGTTGCCTGCCCTGAACCTGAATACGGATCAGTTTAAAGTATATGAAGATACACCGGTTCAGGATGTGCAGGTTACCGAACAAGGATTTGAGGGACACAAAGTGTTCAAGCAAGCGTTGGTGGCTTCTGTTCCTGGAAAAGCCCTTATTCCCGAGCTTTGCCTGGTCTTCTTTGATACGGAATCAAAAACGTATAAACTCACTACCACAACGCCTTTAACACTTGATGTCCAACCGGGCGGCCCTGTGACCTTGGTGGATGCGGCTTCTGCCGTAAATACGGATGCGCAAACCCAGGCGGCAGTCAAAAACGAAAAATCCGAAGTGAGGCTTCAGAACAGGGATATTCTGGATATTAAAGAAAACATTGCGAGTATCCACTCACGCCCCTGTCTTTCCATGGGCTGGTTTGTCTTTCTGGTCTGCCTGCCGGCCTTGGGGTTTGGGGCGGCAGGCACGGTCATGCAGTTTGGCGCCAGGGAAAAATCTTTGAAAGCGCAATACCGTAAAAAAGCATGTGATTATCTAAAACAAGCGCGTAAAACCTCACCGGAGGATCCCGGGTTTCTGCCGGGTTTATCTTCAGCTCTTACCTATGCCGTCCTGGCCCGGGGCGGCAAGGGGGGCGAAAGCCTGACCCGGGATGAGGTCCGGCAGATTCTCTCCTGCAACGGCCGGAACCAGGAAACCGTCAACAAGGTTACCCAGCTGATGGATGCCATGGATGCCGCCCGTTTCGGAGGAAAACCCATGGATGAGAACACCGCAAGAAGCTGCCTGGGCCAGGTTTCATCCCTGATTCGTACGCTTATGGTTGTGGTCTGTGTGGGATTCTCCCTTTTTATGTTCCGGAGCGCGGGTCTGGCTGCCCAGGATAGTGCCGGGATAATCGCCTCAAAACAAGTTCACGCTGTAAAAGACACGGCGGGTGTATTTGTGGATGCGGTGCGTGCATATAAGGCAGGGGATTATGCGGCGGCGGCGGCACAGTTTGAGTCCATCGCTGAAACCCGCGTCGATAATCCGGATCTTTTTTATAATATCGGTAATGCATATTTGAAAAGCAACGATCTGGGCCGAGCCATCCTGTGGTATGAGCGGGCCAGAAAACTTGCACCCTCGGATCCGGATTTAAGATTTAATTTGGCCTATGCCCAAAGCCTTTTAAAAGATAAAAAAGATACCAGCTTCTCCTTTGCCGGTATCATTTATTTCTGGCAGGGTCTGATTTCTTTGAAATGGCTTCAGTATGCCTCGATCACGCTTTCTTTTTGTTTTTTTATCTGGGCAACGGTTCAAAAATTCAGGGGCAGACAGATTTTTTCAGGTGTGGGCATTTTTATTTTTTTATTTTTTGCCGGCACAACTCTGGCTGCGGGACTTGAATACAACCGGATTAACTCGAATGTAAAAGCTGTTATTCTTGCTGAAAAAGCCGGTGTTCGTTCCGGAACCATGGATAATGCCACTCTCTTGTTTGACCTGCATGCCGGTACACGGGTTCGGGTGCTGGAAAAGAAAGATAACTACATGAAAATCCGTTTTGCCAAAGACAAGGTGGGGTGGGTGGCATGCAAAAATGTAGAAATAATATAGAAGAGAAAGGGAAGACTGAAGTTGAATCTCTTTGAAAATTAATATATAACGACTAACCTAATTTTAACAAATCATTGATCCGCCCGGACAAAATTTTACCGGGACGGTCAGGAATAAAATCTTCTATGGATATCATGAATACAAAAATCGGCGTTGTCGGGGCAGGTGCCTGGGGAACAGCACTTGCCAAACTACTTGCGGATAAAGGGTTTACCCTGGATCATTGGGCTTTTGAAACCGAAGTAAAAGAAGAAATTACCCTTCACAGGGAAAACAGAAGTTTTCTGCCCGGATTCAGTCTGCCCCCAGGGCTTGTACCTACCAATGACATTGAAAAGGCCGTGTCCGGAAAAGATCTTGTGCTCATGGTGGTGCCTTCCCATTGTATGCGCGCGGTGGCCACACAGATGAAACCTTTTGTCTCCCCGGGCACTGTTATCGTCAGTGCTTCCAAGGGGATTGAAAATAAAACGCACATGATTATGACCGATATCCTGTCCGAAATTATTGATTTTTTGCCTGATCACAATTTTGGTGTGCTGTCGGGCCCAAGTTTTGCCAAGGAAGTGGCTGCCGGAATACCAACTGTGGTGGCAGCGGCAGCGTTGAAAAACGAAGTGGCCAAATTTATTCAGAAGGTGTTTTCTTCGCCCAATTTCCGGGTCTATGTTAACCATGATATTATAGGCACCCAGATCGGCGGTGCCATGAAAAACGTGATTGCGATTGCCGCTGGTGCTTGTGACGGAATGAATATGGGACTTAATCCCAGGGCTGCTCTGATCACCCGGGGCCTGACGGAAATGAACCGTTTGGGCACCCGCCTGGGTGCAGACCCCTTAACCCTTTCCGGACTGGCCGGTGTCGGAGATCTGTTGTTGACCTGCACAGGGTTTCTCAGCAGAAATTACACTGTCGGCAAGCAGATCGGCCAAGGCAAGTGCCTGGATGATATTATTTCTGAAATGCGCATGGTGGCCGAAGGTGTTAAAACCACCCGGTCCGTTTACAACATGTCAAAAAAGCTTAATGTCGATCTGCCCATCTGTGCTGAAGTCTATTCTGTCCTGTTTGAAAACAGCCCTGTGGAAAGATCTGTTGAGCGGCTCATGGGCCGGTCCCTGAAACACGAGTTGGCAGGCGTGATCTGATTTTCTTTTGATTAACAGGAAAGAATATGACGACCATAGAAAAAAGACAGGGCGAGGAAACCATTGCCAATGCCATAGCATTGGATATTTTAAACGCTAAATTCAAAATACCTCCCATGCCGGCCAATGGGGCAAAATTGATCTCCCTAATCAGAAAACCGATTGATGATATAGAAGTCGATGATTTTGTAAAGATCATTGATTCGGATCCAGGGCTTTTATCCATGATTCTTCAATTGGCAAATTCCATCTATTTCAAGGGAGTTAATGAGATTTACAGTTTGCGGTCAGCCATTGTCCGTGTTGGACTTCAAGAGACCATCAATACAACCAATTTGTATTTTTTCAAGCGTATGTTCCCAAAGATTCCTGAAATAAAGGGGTTTCAACCCCAAGCGTATTGGGCTTTTTCCTGGGCTTGCGCTAATGCGGCAAGACGTCTGGGGCATCCGAACCTGGACATGAATGTCAATCCGGGTGAACTTTATATCGCAGGATTGCTTCATGGTATTGGAAAATTAATTCTTGCAATTCAATATCCTTTTGAGTTTTCAAAATGCATTCAAACAGCCGCTAAATTAAAATTACCAATTCATACTGTTGAGCTGGATGAATTTGGAACTACAGACGCTCATATCGCATCAAAATTGTTGCGGATCTGGCATATCCCTTCCCGGATTTGTACGAGTATAGAATTTTACCGGAATCCGGATTTGGCACCGGAAAAGGAGAGACATATTGCGGCATTAATTCAGTTCGCCTATGCCGTTGCCTCAATGTCCGGTATTGGGAAAAACGGCGATGGCTGTGTCACTTCGCTGGAATCCACCTGGATCGACGGACAATCGGGATTACCATTGTCCAAAAAGGAAATTCAGGAAACGGTTGTCAAGGAGATCCAAAGGTCTCTGGAGAAAAAATCAGAAAGCATCACCGGTATCGCTCCCCCAAAACAAGATACGGTATCTGAGCCTAAAAATGCGCTTTCTCAACATCGGCAGATTGATAATATAAAAAATTCAATGCCGGCCAAGCTGGATTCAACTAAAGCCGACTCGTCTAAAACTCGATTTTTTACCTGGATACGGTCATTGTTTCATTGACAAAACAAAATAAAAGATCTTTTTAGTTTTTGCCAAGTCCTTTATGCGCTCTCTTTGCGGCTTTTAAGATAACCTGTGTCATCCGGCAGGCCGGGCATGCGTGCTGTTGAATTGGCAAGGTGATCGCAGGCTTCGTTCAAGGGGTTACCGGCATGGCCTTTTACCCAGATGAACCGAATATCAAGACCCGGCAGCAGATCCAGAAGACGCTGCCACAGATCAGGATTCATGGCCGGGCTGCCGTCGGATTTTTTCCAGCCCTTACGTTTCCATGACTTTGCCCAGTTTTTGGTAATACCGTTGACAACATACCGGGAATCCGAATACAGGCAGATGGGACGGGTTTCCCCTTTTAATGCTTCAAGGGCCACGATCACAGCCAAAAGTTCCATGCGGTTGTTGGTGGTCAGGTTAAATCCGCCGGAAAAAGTTTCCCCTGTTTCAAATACTACGCCATATCCGCCGGGGCCAGGGTTTCCGATGGCCCCACCGTCCGTATACACTATCACCGCATTTTCCGGATATTCATAATTGGCCGGCTGCTGCCCGGTCTTATTTTGCTTTGGGGCACTATCAAACTTTTTAGTTAAAGATGCAGAATTTGTGTAGGAAGGATCCTCCAGAAAGGCCAAGGCCTGCTGTTTTGTTTTAAAGCTTTTGAATCGGGCGCCTGCAAATCCTTTGACCTGGCACTCGGCATCCGGCCATGATGTGAATATACCTGTTTTTCGGCCCCTGGCCACTGCGTAGAATTTCATGCCCAGGAATATAAGGGCAAAAAAAAGGAATGTAAAGAAACATCTGTGTATCAAAATTAGGCTATTTCTTGAAATAAATATGCAGTCGGTGTAGAGTATTGAAACAATAACGGATCAATTGCAACATGTTGCCGCCGGTTTCAGGTGCCCCATAACCTAAAAAAAAGGGGAGAGAGCCAGGCTAAATAGGCGGCTAAGCAGTTTGCATCAACCATAAAGGAGGTAAAATGGAACCCAGTAAATTCCGTGAATCAAGAGTGTCCATCAACCGTTTGTGTGACCAAATGGATCAACTTATAGAACAAGAGGAGGTGGATGAGTCAAGAGCCTGCTTTGAGCAGGCATTCGGTGAACTGGACGAGTTGAAGCCAAAGGTTTCAGGAGATATTCAGGAACGTTCGGTTAAAAATCTGGCAATGAAGCTCAAGGGCATGAAAGAGAGGATTTCCAAGTTAAAAACCAAGGGAACTGCATCATCCGGCTCTGGATCTCGGGTAAAAAATAATATTGAATGGGACATTGACCGGGTGGCACAATTAGCAAGAACTTTTCTTGAAAAAGTACTGAAAAACATGGCTGGTGATCCAGAATCAAAAGTTTTTTTCGGCACTACGGGCAAAGGTATCCGTCCCAACTACCAGATTCAGTTCAAAGAGGGTCAAATAGCTTCGTTTACAGGATCAGGCCATAAACCGAAGACTGTCTCCCCAGGTCAGGGTGCAAAAAATTTATCTGCACCTTTTTCCTTTCAGGAGGTTGACGCCATTTTGAACAAGACAGGCAATATTTGAAGGATTAAAACGGATGAAAACAATCAGAGCACTGTTTTTATTTGCCATCATGTTTTCTGCAATGCATGTTTTGACCCAACAGGCACTGGCTGAATATGCCTCATCAGCCACTCAGTCCCTTAAGGTCAGGATTGATGCTATCCTTGATGTACTTAATGCTCCTGAATTTCAGGGAGATGAGAAAAAAGAGAGCCGCAGGCAGAAAATCCGTGACATTGTCCTGAATGGTTTCGATTTTGGTCGTATGGCCCAGTCCTCTCTTGGGAAACATTGGAGAGGACGAACCCCGCAGGAAAAGCAGGTGTTTACGGTCCGGTTCCAGCGTTTGATTGAAAATACATATATATCAAAGCTGGAAACCTATACCAATGAAAAGGTTGTCTATCTTGATGAGCAGCTCAAAAGGAAAAAAGACCGGGAATACGCAAAAGTTCAGACCCAGATTATTGCCACCGATGGTACTGAAGTCCCCATTGTCTATATGATGCACAGGCAGGGCACAGATCCCTGGCTGGTATTTGATATCAACATTGAAGGGGTAAGTATGGTTAATAATTACCGCTCTCAGTTTGGTGAATTCCTCGGCCAAAAACCGTTTTCAGAGCTGCTCAACGATATTGATGCAAAAAACAGCTCTGAATAACAGCCATGGGCTGATCTGGTCTATCAACACCCAGAGTCAACCCACAACAAGACATGAAAGTAATTTAACAACTTATTAAAACTTTGATATAAAATAAAAAAAAGTCATTGCATCTTTCAAACTTATGCCGGTCTGTGATTCAACAGACCGGCATATTATATTCATCTTCCGTTTCTTTCTGCCGACCGGCAATTGCTTTAGTCTGTATGAATTCCCACCAACATCTAATACAATTTTAATGTTTATATATTATCATTGAGAATCATAGTGCTTTCCGATTAGATGTGCGGTGAACCATTTGGGTATGGCAAAAGCGCTCGATTAATATAATATTAAACTGAATCTAATGAATTTGAACAAAATTTTTAAGGAACATAGATGACATTGATTCACGTGCTTATACTACTTTGGGTGCTGACCGTTGCAGGATTTTTTATAGGTCGCAGCAAGGCCTTTGCTGTTTGCTCCGGCATAGGCGGTCCAAAAGCACTTCATTCCAGGCCGTTATACTACGGAGCCCTGACCTCCATTTGGTGTGCGGTACCGGCTTTAATCGTCTTTTCGTTCTGGCTTTTTTTCCAGTCCACCATCATCATGGATCTGGTGATGGCAGATCTTCCAGAGGATATCCGGTCCTTGCCCCAAGACCGCCTTAATCTTGTTGTCAATGATATCCGAAATATTGTATCCGGTAACATTGTGGGCAATGAAATCAGTCCTGTTATTCAAGCTGCAGTCGATCATTATAAAAGTCTTGAGATGATCACCCAGGCTGCGTTAAGCATAATCATAACGGCAATGTCCATAGTTGCCATTGCAGGTGTGTGTCTAAAAATTACACCAAAGCTTCGGGCCAGGAATCATGTAGAAAAGGTTGTTGAGATCCTGCTCATTGCCTGCGCCACTCTGGCTGTTCTCACCACCATCGGCATTGTACTTTCTGTATTTTATGAGGCAATTCGGTTTTTCAAGATTGTGCCGGTTCATAGATTTTTATTCGGACTTGAATGGAGCCCCCAGATGGCCATTCATGCGGATCAAATCGGATCTTCCGGTGCATTCGGGGCGGTTCCGGTTATATTGGGCACCATGCTCATTGCCGGCATTGCCATGTGTGTGGCCGTGCCGTTAGGCCTTATGGCTGCCATTTACTTGTCTGAATATGCCAATGGAAAGTTTAGAAGTGTTGCCAAGCCGCTTTTGGAGATCCTGGCCGGCATTCCCACGGTAGTTTACGGTTTTTTTGCAGCCCTTGTTGTGGCCCCGGCTATCAAGGATGCGGGTAATATCCTGGGGTTTTCCGTATCTTCGGCAAGTGCTTTGTCTGTCGGAATCGTTATGGGAATCATGATCATTCCCTTTGTTTCCTCTTTATCCGATGATGTAATCAATGCGGTACCACGCTCCTTGCGGGATGGCGCTCTGAGCCTTGGTTCCACCCGGAGTGAAACCATTATCAATGTTGTGCTGCCCGCAGCCCTCCCCGGAATTGTGGGCGGAGTGCTGCTGGCCGTGTCCCGGGCCATTGGGGAGACCATGATTGTTGTGATGGCGGCCGGCCTGTCTGCAAACCTGACCGCCAATCCCTTCCAGGCAGTTACAACGGTTACGGCGCAGATTGTCACCCTGCTGGTGGGGGACCAGGAATTTGACAGTGCCAAGACCCTGGCCGCCTTTGCTTTGGGGCTTTTGCTGTTTGTCGTTACCCTGATTTTAAACGTGGTGGCCTTAATGGTTGTCAGAAAGTACAGAGAGCAGTATGAATAATTTAAATGATGCACAGAGCAGGGTTAGGACCATAGATATTGTCAAAAAGGGACTTAATAAACGCTACCGCAAAGAACGTTGGTTTTGTTTATTCGGGTGTACAGCCGTTATTATCAGCCTAAGTTTTTTGTCATTGCTGTTTATCTCGATTATTTTCAACGGGTATACTGCGTTTCAGCAGACCATGGTCCGGCTGGATCTCTTTCTGGATACCAAGGTTATAGACAAGGATGACCTGGCAGGTGCCGATTATTCCAAACTTATTCATAATGCTTTGTTGTCTGTTTTTCCTGATGTGACAGAACACAAAGATAAACATAAATTGTACGGACTTGTCAGCATAAGCGCTACCTACATGCTCCAGGATTTTGTGGCCAAAAACCGACATGAGATCGGAACAACGATTCAGATATGGGTACCGGCCGATGATGATGTGGACATGTTGATGAAAGGGCGCATTGATCGGGACAAGCCTGAGTCCCAAAGACGAATTAATGACCGGCAGCTTGCCTGGGTAGATCAACTGGTCAGGCAGGGACAGATCAAAAAGGTATTTAATATAACTTTTTTCACTGCAGGGGATTCCAGAGAGCCTGAACTTGCCGGGATCTGGGGAGCGGTTTGCGGCAGCTTTTACACGCTTCTTGTCACTCTTATCCTCTCTTTTCCCATTGGCGTGTCTGCTGCCGTATATCTGGAAGAGTTTGCTCCTCAAAACAGATGGACGGATATCATTGAGGTGAATATCAATAATTTGGCAGCCGTACCCTCCATTGTATTCGGGTTGCTGGGACTGGCTGTGTTTTTAAATTTTTTCGGCCTTCCCAGATCTGTTCCGCTTGTGGGTGGACTGGTTTTAACCCTGATGACGCTGCCCACCATTATTATTTCCGGCCGATCCACACTTAAAGCGGTGCCGCATTCCATTCGTGAGGCAAGTCTTGGTATTGGTGCATCCAAAGTCCAGATGGTGACACATCATGTCCTGCCCCAGGCCATGCCGGGCATGCTTACCGGCACCATCATCGGTATGGCCCAGGCCCTTGGGGAAACCGCGCCGCTTCTGATGATCGGTATGGTGGCTTTTATTGTGGATATCCCCGCCGGTTTCACAGACCCTTCCACGGTGCTGCCCGTACAGATCTACCTGTGGGCAGATAGTCCGGAAAGGGCTTTTCTGGAAAAAACTTCCGCTGCCATCATGGTGCTTCTGTTTTTTTTAATGGTCATGAATGGAGCAGCCATTGTTTTAAGAAAAATATTTGAAAAAAACCGGTAAGTAAAAAGTATATTTCAGGAGTTACCCATGAAAAAATTTATTATCACTTCAATTGGCCTGGTTTATTTATTTATTTTTGGAATTGCCCAGGCCGGCACCGGTGCGGCAAGGGACTATATCTCCATTGTCGGATCCTCAACAGTTTATCCTTTTGCTACGGTTGTTGCGGAAAGTTTTGGAAAGAAAAACCGCTTTAAAACCCCGAAAGTTGAATCCACGGGATCCGGCGGCGGACATAAGCTTTTTGGTGCCGGCATTGGTATCGAGTACCCGGATATTACCAATTCCTCTGCCCGGATAACAAAAAATCAGCTGAAAAAAGATTTCAAAAATGGTGTCAAAGAAGTTGTTGAGGTGAAAATTGGCTATGACGGCATTGTTGTGGCAAATTCCAGGCAGGTCCGCGTGTTCAGGCTGACTAAAAAAGATCTGTTTCTCGCTTTGGCAAAACAGGTACCTGTGGTAGGGGATCAAGGCGTTTTTAAGCCAAACCACTATGAAACCTGGAAACAGATAAATCCATCACTTCCCGACATCCGAATTGAGGTGTTTGGCCCCCCCCCTACCTCCGGCACCCGTGATACCTTTGTGGAACTGGCCATGGAAGGCGGTGCAAATGCGTTTAAATGGATAGCAAAATTGAAAAAATCAGATCAAAAACGATACAAGGTGATATGCCATACCATGCGGGAAGACGGGGTATATATTGAGGCTGGGGAAAATGATAACCTCATTGTGGATAAGTTGAGCAAAGCGCCTGAAGCTTTAGGAATTTTGGGGTATTCTTTTTTGGACCAGAATACCGATAAGATCCAAGGCGCTTTTATTGACGGTGTGCAGCCGACATTTCAGGCCATTTCCGATGGAAGCTATCCCGTGTCCCGGCCCTTGTATTTTTATATTAAAAAGGCCCATGTTGACAACATCCCCGGTATGAGGGAATATTTGGCTGAGTTCACCAGTGAGATGGCCTGGGGTGATGAGGGATACCTGACAACTAAAGGGTTGATCCCCATGCCCCTGGAGGAACGCCAGCATTATAGAAAAGTTGTTCAAGAACTTATCCCCTTAACCTTGGATGATCTCAATTAAGGATAAATAAAAACAAAAATGAATCAGGAACAAGCAACAGGTCATCCGCCCAGAAAAGTTGGGCGGCATCCGCTGATTGAGCGGACGGAACGGGCAACCGTGGGGCAGGCAACGGTTGAAAACCCCAGGATGAGCTGTCAGAATGTGGCTGTTTATTACGACTCCAAAAAAGCCATTAGCGATGTGACCCTGGATATTGGTCGCAACGAAGTGATTGCCATGATCGGGCCTTCCGGGTGCGGTAAATCCACCTTTCTGCGCTGCCTGAACCGGATGAACGACACCATTGAAAGATGTGTTGTCACCGGGCAGATTTTCATGGACGGCATCAATATATATGATAGGGACGTGGATGTGGTGCCGTTAAGGGCCCAGGTGGGCATGGTTTTCCAAAAGCCCAATCCATTCCCTAAATCCATTTATAACAACATTGCCTATGGCCCAAGAATACACGGCCTTGTCCAGAACCGGGATGAGACCGACGAACTGGTTGTGAGTTCTTTGAAAAGAGCCGGTCTCTGGAGCGAAGTCAAGGACCGGCTGGAAATGCCGGGTACGAGTTTGTCCGGCGGGCAGCAACAGCGCCTGTGCATTGCAAGGGCCATTGCGGTGAACCCGGAGGTGATTCTTATGGATGAACCCTGTTCTTCCCTGGACCCTATTGCTACGGCCATTATTGAGGAACTCATTGATGAACTCAAACAGGATTACACCATCGCCATTGTGACCCACTCCATGCAGCAGGCATCCCGAATTTCCCAGCGTACGGCCTATTTTCACCAGGGAAATCTCATTGAAATCGGACCCACGGACCAGATATTTCTAAATCCGTTGCACCAGCTCACCGAAGATTATATCACCGGGCGGTTTGGATAGTGATTGGCGTAAGTATCATAACGATTCAAGATTCCCAAATTCGTGAGACAACTTTGCCTGAGACAAAATCGTATTAATATCTATTTGTTTTAATCACTATACAGTTTATCCGCCACGCTATGATATGATTGGCAAATGTGATACAGTGCAGGATACTATTTGACCTTTCCAAATTAGATGGTATAAAATTTTTTGATTTGGGTAAGAATCTGGCATGAAAATGATTTACTGGATATTGAATTAAAGCATAACACCCGCAAAGGAGGTAATACCAAATGAATTTTAAATCCGTAGATGAGATCCTGCAATTTGCCATTGACAGAGAAAAGGAAGCTGTAAAATTTTATGCATCTTTGGGCCAGGAAGCCCCTTCCGAAGCACTGAAACAAACCTTCATGGATTTTTCCAAAGAAGAACAAAAACATGTAACGCTGCTTTCCGATATTTCCGGGAACAAAGCCATGATTGACAGCTATGAGCTCAAGAAGATTCCTGACCTTAAAATAAGCAACTACATGGTGGATACCAAATATGAAAAAGGTATGCCCATGCCTGACGTCTTGAAAGTGGCCATGAAAAGAGAGGAGAAATCAGTCAAGCTGTATCAGATTCTCGGAGACAAGACCGATAATGCCGATGCAAAAAAGCTGTTTCAAATCCTTGTACAAGAAGAGTCCAAGCATAAACTTGGCCTGGAATCCATGTATGATGATTACCTGGCTGGCATGGACGGATAATCTTAGATCCTGATCCATACTCAAAAAACGATTATGAGTGAAAAAAAACGATTGAAACTGATTTCATGGAATGTTAACGGGTTTCGTGCGGTTTTGAAAAAGGATTTTTTTGATTCCGTGACCGGCATGGACCCGGACATTCTCATGCTCCAGGAGACGAAGCTTCAGGAGGATCAGCGCAGTGACCAGATGATTCGGTTTGGCGACTATGAAAGTTTCTGGAATTATTCAACCGTTAAAAAGGGTTACTCAGGTGTGGTATCCTACACGCGGATTGCTCCGGAAACTGTGACCACGCAGTTTGGAAAGCCAGAGTATGACGGTGAAGGCCGGATAATAAGAATGGATTTTGAACCGTTTATTCTGTTTAATATCTATTTTCCCAACGGCCAGATGAGCGATGAAAGACTTTCCTATAAATTAGGGTTTTATGACTGGTTCCTTGATTATGCCCAGAAATTAAGAGATGAGGGAAACTCACTCATTGTTACCGGTGACTTTAATACGGCCCACAATGAAATTGATTTAAAAAATCCGGCACCTAACGCCAAACGATCCGGTTTCTTGCGGATCGAGCGGGATATACTGGATAAAATGGTGAATATGGGATATGTAGACACCTTTCGCCATTTCTACCCTGAAGCGGTAGAATATTCATGGTGGTCCTACCGTTTTAATGCACGAAAAAATAATGCGGGGTGGCGCATTGACTACTTTTTTGTCACCCGAGATCTCATTGAAAACAATATTGTAAAAGACGCATTTATTGACAATGATATCTTTGGTTCTGATCACTGTCCGGTCGGATTAGTGGTTGAAGTGTAATTGCTTTAAACCTTTTCCCTTTACGTTAAAAGGCCCTGTCCTCCGACACAGACGAAGTATTTGTTTCGGACAGGGCTCTTTTTTTTACGCAAACACTACACTATTTTTTCTACAGGTCTTCTTTCAGGGACATACTCAGGTACCATCTCAAGATTGTTCACCTTTTCCGATACATAAAGTCCGCAATAACAGGTCCCAAATTCTTCCATATCCGGCTTGCGGTATTCGCAGGGACAGATAATGTCTCTGTCGTGTTCCCTGTCTCCGGAGGCCAGGCGGCAGGGGCAGGCCATATAGCCGTATCTTTGTTTGTTGAGCTGCAGGCTTTCCAGCAACTCAAATACCAGATCCTTATCCTTGTTAAAATAAGCCCCTTTTTTCTCCTGAGAGGTCTTCAGTGTATCATAGAGTTGTTCTAAGTTCATTTGATTATTCCCAATGCTTTTTTAATATCATTTTCCTTGTTGCCGACAATTACGGTCTCTTTATTGATTTTAATGGTGGGAAAAGAGCACCTTGGGTTCAATATTTTTATTTCATTTAGAACCGCATTACGCTCATCACCTTGAAAGTCGTCGACCTGTATGTAATCATATTTAATATTGTGTTTGTCAAACAGTTTCCTAGTGGCCCTGCAGTGGCTGCAGGTGCTTAATCCGTATATTTTTGGGATACACTCGCACATTTAAAATTTTCTCCTTTAATATATCGATGTGTCAATCATCAACTTTATTTAAGCATATATTATGCCTGCACAAAATTTAATGTCAACTGTTTCGCATGGTTTTCTGATTGGTTGAGAAAAAATAGAGCGATGCGGTAGATTCAAGTCGTCTATGTGGATATTTTTGTTCTAAATCTGGCGGATTTTCGGGATATAAAAAAAAGTAATTTTTTTCTTGCTTTTTATTTTTGTGTTGTTATATTCGTAAAAATTATCTTCGGTAAGTATCAAATAATAAAAATTGCGAAAAAATATTTATAACCAGTTGTATTATGTATCGTCAATGATACGTCTTGTTGAGACATATATGTGCTTAACGCTTTCCTGGTAAGGTGAGTCTGGTAACTTAATTCTTCCGAACAAATATAATTATCTTTAATATACTTGTACTAATCGCAAATAATTAAATGTTGGTATTGTTTTTGCAAAAATTCTGCATTAGATTGAATCATCGGGTTTGGGTATTTTTGATCAACCCCGGTTAACTTAAGGAGGGAAAAAAGGATGACTAAAGTAATTGCATATCAGAAAGTTAAAAGCCGTTCAGAAAAAAAACGGGCTCCTTTTTATGGTGCGATTAAGTCAGAAAATGAATTTTATTTTCAAATAGCCTCCTTGTTCCGGGAAGCGACCAAAGGCCGCAGGCAATTATCAGGGCAAATGCTTGAGCAGATGCTCAAGGCAAAAGAAACACATTGCTCTGTGGAAACGTCTGTTTACAACCCATATTGATATTACTGCCAGGGTCAAAAACTGGCGCTCACAGACAGTGTTTCATAAACTTTTAAAACAAAAGGAGTGTTATCAATGGCTGAAAAAATGGGAATTTATAAATGTATAAAATGCGGAAATATTATTCAGGTTCTTCATGATGAACAACCTCCGGTAACCTGTTGCGGAAAACCCATGGATCGCCTGGTGGCAAATACGGTTGATGCCGCTAAAGAAAAGCATGTTCCCGTAATAGAAAAAATTGAAGGTGGATACAAAGTGGCTGTGGGCAGCGTTGCCCATCCCATGACAAAAGAACATTGGATCGAATGGATTGAGCTTGTATCTTGTGACGGTGCGTATGTTCAACGTATGATGATGACCCCTGATTCGGCACCAGAAGCGGTTTTTAAATGTGATGCGGATAAGGTTGAGGCCATGGCTTACTGCAATCTTCACGGGTTGTGGAAAGCTTAAAATTATGTAGAATCAGAAATTGTTTTGGGTAGAAACCGGCAATGGGTAGAATATGTCGTTTTTACCAAGTATAAAAAGCCCGTTGTCTTTATTCTGAAGACAACGGGCCTTTTTTTTAAGGGCTTAAATTTTATGACTAAAAATCTATTTGTTCGAAAAACCACAATCCATGCCCCGATTTCCACTGTCTTTTCCTGGCATGCGGCAGATGGTGCCATCAACCGACTCACGCCGCCATGGGCACCCCTGTCGTTGGTGGCAAGAAAAGGCAGGGGGATTGATCCCGGCGTTGAGGTTACATTCAGAATAAAAATTTTTGGGATTCCAATGATATGGGAGGCCCGACATATTGATTACAAAGAAAACACAATGTTTCGCGACTGCCAGGTCAAAGGCCCTTTTGCCGAATGGGAGCACAGCCATTTGTTTTATGAAAAATCAACGGATGTAACCGTGATGGAGGATCAGGTCAGATTCCGGCTTCCCTTTGGTATTTTCGGCCTTCCCTTTAACGGATATGCCCAAAGACAGCTTGAGCGTATTTTTTTCTATCGGCATCAGGTGCTCAAGTATGATATGGAGAACCGGGTAGGACAAATAAAAAAGCAACGGATTCTGATCTCAGGCGGATCAGGCACCCTTGGGAAGGCCCTGGTTTCTTTTTTAAAAACATGTGGTCATGAGGTGATTCGTCTGGTTCGGGATCCCCGAATGCATGCTCAAAATGACCGGTCAAAAGATGTGCTTTACTGGGACCCTTACAAAAATATTTTAAATATGGATGCGGTCGGGCCTGTGGATGCGGTAATCAATTTAAACGGGGTAGATATTTTAAAAGGAAGATGGAACAGGCGTCGGCGTGCCAAAATTTTAGATTCACGGGTGATTCCCACTCGGGTGCTTGTTGAGAAAATGAAACGTATGGCCCATCCCCCGTCTACCTTTATTTCCGCCTCTGCCATCGGGTTTTATGGTGATGGTGGAGACCGTATATTGACAGAGAAAAGCGGGCCCAGGGACTGTTTTATATCCCGGGTCTGTCGTCAATGGGAAGACGCTTCCTTTGGCGCCACGCAGGCAGGTATCCGTACGGTGCAACTGCGAATCGGGGTGGTGCTGACCCCTGCCGGCGGGGCGCTTGAACGTATGTACCTGCCCTTTTTGATGGGGCTTGGCACACGACTGGCCCATGGTAGGCAGTACATGGGCTGGATTGGTATAGAAGATGTTCTGGGCGGCATTTTTCACATTCTTGCAAACAAAGGAATCACCGGACCGGTAAATCTTACGGCGCCTGAACCTGTGACCAATGGTGAATTTACCCGTACCCTGGCACGGGTGTTGGGTCGCCGTACTCCCTTTGTCCTGCCAGAGGCACTGGTGCTGGCCCTTTGGGGGGATATGGGAAAAGAGACTTTATTGGCTTCGACCAGGGTTATGCCTGAAAAATTAATTCAAAGCGGCTATCGCTTTGTGCATCCCCGACTGGAAATGGCCCTGGGCCATGTGCTGGGCAGGCCTGCTGCAAAAAATACTGATGGAACAATGTAAATGACAATCCGATTAAAGATTTTATTTTCCTTTTTAATGATTTCAGCCCTGGGGCTGGGATATGCTGACATTTATTTCCCTGTGGAAGGTTTTAATTTTGAGCGTCTGCACATATTTTTATTCAATCTGTGCACCGGCGGCACGATTTTGCTTTATTATACTGAACAGCAGTCTGCAGTCTCCGGTCGTGTGAAGCTGTTTTTTGTGCTTTCCCTTGTCTATGCGTTTTCTGCATTCCTGAAGTGGTATTCGCTTACTTTAGCCGTGTCCGTGGTGCTCTGTGCCCTGGTAGAAAAAATACGTATTAACAAATTTTCCATTGTGCCCTATCAGTTTTTTTTGTCAAGGGTGCCGGTGTCTGAAAAATTTCACCAAGCATCCTTATGGTGCCTGTCCATCGGCATTGCCATGGCGTCTGTGGTGATTATCAACAATGAATATGCCCATTGGGTGTACATGGAGAAGCTGACCCTGAATACTTTTTTTTTGGGGTATTCATTTCCCTTGTCTTTGATTACCCTGTCCCTTGTTTTCGATATGCTTAAAAAAATTGAAGGCCCCCAGAGTAAAGCCATCATGGAATTATGCTTCTGGATCATCACCCTGGGGGTGATTGTATTTTTTATATTCATTCTGTTTGAACAATTTTTACCCCAGATTTTTGTGACCGCTGCATTGTTCACAGCCGTTATCATGGTCTTCATGCTTTATTACACATTTGCGGACAGCATGCAGCAAAAAAAGTTTTTAACCTCGGGCATTGGATTTCTCATTGTCACGGCAGTGACCGGTATTGCCTATATCTGTTTTCAGATGCAGGACGGATATGATCCCATAAAGACCAAGTGGCTGCTCCATATTCATGTGTTTGCATCCCTTTACGGATGGAACCTGTGCGGCCTGGCTGTTATCTGCCGGTTTGACGATTTTCCCATCAGGCTTCACTCGGCAACCGTAATTCTGGTACACTGGCTGACGGCTCTGGTGCTGGCACCCATGGGTATTTTTCAAGGATGGTTTGCGATAGTGGCCATTTTCGGTTATGCTTTTATTACCTTAACCCTGTTTTTTTCAGGAAACGGAAACATTAATTATGACCAGTAACCGGGAAAAAATTAAGCAGCTTCTGTCTCATTTTTCAGGGACATCCAGGGTGCTTGTAATCATCAATGCAGACCCTGATGCCATTGCATCTGCCATGGCTGTGAAGCGCATTTTGTGGCGACGGGTCAGTGAAGTCGTGATTGCCTATTTTAATCGGATCACCCGGCCGGACAACCTGGCCATGATTGAGTATACCGAAGCCGGAATGGTCCCATTGGCTGATGTGGACAAGTCCTTGTTTGACAAATTTGTGGTGGTGGATTCCCAGCCCGAGCATAATGAAAATTTTTCCTCTATTGAATATGACGCAATCATTGATCACCATCCATTGTCATTTTCCGGTAGTGGTCCTTTTGTGGATATCCGGCCGGATTACGGAGCATGTTCAACCATGTTCACCGAATATCTGCGCAGCCTGAAGGTAAAGCCGTCGGCTAGATTGGCATCCGCTCTGATGCTTGGGATAAAAACAGATACGGCCAATTTTACCCGCCAGGCCTCTTCCAGGGATATCCGGGCTTTTCAGTTTCTGTACAAATATGCGAACATGAATATTGTCACTAAGGTGGAACGGGCATATATGACTGAATCTGACTTGGATTTTCTGGGTAACGCCATAAGACAAAGGATAATCCGGGACAACCGGGCCTTTTATCATGCCGGAACCATTCACAAACCCGATGAACTGGTGGTGGTTGCCGATTTTTTTCTATCCATTGCCGGGGTAAATTGGAGCGTGGTGTCGGGAGTGGTGGATAAAAAACTGATAGTAATCCTGCGCAACGACGGCCTGCGCAAAGGCGCCGGAAAGACTGCCCAGGAAGCATTCGGTAAATTCGGGTCTGCCGGGGGGCATAAAACCATGGCCAGGGCTGAGCTGGATATTTCTTTGATCCGTAAGGAGATCAAGCGGGTAAACCAAAAGGCCTTGACCCGGTGGGTGGTTGAACGGATCACCCAAACCGCCGGGAAAAAGATTGAATAGCCGGTACCGGTTTTAGGGGGAAGTGAAAACGCCGGTTGACAATCAAGTGCAACCGGCGTTGAATGTTTTAGGCGATTCCCGGACCTGCCTACAATTTGTGACAGGGCCGGGAGAGGGCGTTACTCTTTTTCAAATTCGTCTTTGGATGCGCCGCAGACAGGACAGACCCAGTCTTCGGGAAGATCTTTAAAAGCGGTGCCGGGATCAATACCGCCATCTGCATCACCTTCTGCCGGGTCATACACGTAACCACAGGGACCGCATACATATTTGTCCATATTTTTCTCCTTATTTCTTTTTGTTGCTTTATAACTACAGGCTCAATCCAATATTAAACCTGCGGGTAGATTTGATTATATAGCTAATACGCTTCGTCCATGTCCAGATCTTCGTCAGTAATAGGGTCTTTGAACAAATGGTAGGACCAGGACTGGTATGCAATGACAATGGGAATGAAAATTGAAACCACGACCAGCATTATTTTAAGGGTCAGAGGGCTTGACGATGCGTTAAATGCAGTCAGGTTCCAGGCCGGGTTCATGCTTGAGGGAAACAAAGCCGGAAAAAGGCCGAAGATTCCGAAAAAAGTACATCCCATAATAGTCAGGGCCGATGCAAACCAGGCTTTGAACCATGCCTTTTTTGCGTTGAAATAACGTGCAAGAAACATAGCCGCCACAGCCAGGACAATCACTAAGAACAGGGCTGGGGATTTGATGTAATTGTCATAGAGACTTGTTGCAAAAAATGAGGCGATCAGAAACGCCACGGCTACAGGCACAAGCACCATCCATGTTTTGGCGGCAATTTGGGCAAAGCGTTCCTGCAGTTCTCCTGTGGCCTTGATGGTCATCCAGTTGGCCCCATGAAGAATGAACAGCAGGACAAACAATATACCGCCGAGAAGTCCGTAAGGGTTCAGCAGCTTCAAGGTATTGCCGTGGTACAGGCCCTGGTTGTCAAAGGGAATTCCTGCAAAAATGTTGGCAAAAGCCACCCCGAACAAGAGGGCCGGAAAAAAAGATCCCAGAAAAATCAAGGTATCCCATGTTTTTTTCCAGCCTGGGCTTTCAATTTTTCCCCTGAAGTGCAGAGCCACACCCCTGAAGATCAATGCAAATAAAATGAGCAGCAGCGGGGTGTAAAGGGATGAAAACATGGTGGCGTATACTTTTGGGAACGCTGCGAAGGTTACGCCGCCGGCTGTGATCAGCCATACTTCGTTTCCGTCCCATAAAGGGCCCTTGGCATTGAGCATAACCCGTTTGTCCCGATCTGTTTTTCCGGCAAACGGATATAGGATACCGATGCCGAAATCAAATCCGTCTGTCAGGAAAAAAATCGCCCAAAGAAGTCCCCATAGAAAAAACCAAATTGATTGAAGTTCCATTTACTCTATCCTCCTTATGCGGTAACGGCCTCAGGGCCTTCTTTAACGGATTTGGCCATCAGGTAGAACCCCACAGCCCCAAGCAGGCCATAGACCAAGATAAATGCCGTAAGTGATACCATAACCTGGGCGCCGGCAATCGGGGACGCCGCATCGGACGTACGCATCAGATTGTAAACAATCCAAGGTTGGCGTCCCACTTCAGAAACCACCCATCCCATTTCCATGGCGATATATGGCAAAGGAATGGACCAGAACATGATTTTTAAAAAATTGGGGCTTTCCAGCAGCTTGTTGCGCCGGATCCAGCCGTAAATCATAAGAAGAATGAAGAGGGTGCCAAGTCCCACCATGGTCCTGAAGCCGACAAATGTCGGCAGCACCGGTGGACGATCCTGTTTGGGGATATCTTGTAACCCAATGACCTCGGCATTGAAATCATGAAACCCTAAAAAACTTAATAATCCGGGAATAGAGCCGATTTCGATCTTGTTTTTTTCCTGGGTTTCATCGGGTATGGCAAACATGACAATGGGAGCCTGAGCACGGGTTTCCCAGTGGGATTCCATGGCTGCCAGTTTGGCCGGCTGGGTTTTGGAGACGTTAACGCCATGCATATCTCCTGTTAACCCTACAGTCAGAGAACTGACAAGGCCGACAACCAGAGCGATCCTGAAAGATTTTAAAAAAATTTCGGTATGCTGTTTTTTCAGCAGATGGTACGCAGAGATGCCCATCACAAAAAAGGATCCTAAAAGCAGGGATGCCGGGACCACATGGATGATTTCCAAAAGACCGTGCTTGTTGGTGATCACCGCCAGAAAATCAGTGAGTTCCGCACGCCCGTTTCTGATATCATATCCCACTGGATTTTGCATGAACCCGTTGGCAATCAAAATCCAGACGGCACTGAAATTGCCGGCTATTGCCACCAGCCACATCACAATGGCATGGGCCTTGGCTGAAATCTTTTTCCAGCCGAAAATCCAGATCCCGATAAAGGTGGATTCAAGGAAAAAGGCGGCGGATGCTTCAATGGCCAGAAGGGAACCAAATACATCCCCCACATACTCACTGTACCGGGACCAGTTGGTGCCGAATTGAAATTCCAGAGTGATGCCGGTGACAACGCCCAGGGCAAAATTAATTAAAAACAGCTTTCCCCAGAATTTGGTCATCCTCAAATAATTTTTGTCCCCTGACCAGGCATACTTGGTCTCCATGTACGCGATCAAAATGGACAGGCCAAGGGTTAATGGAACAAAAAGAAAATGGAACATGGTTGCTGCTGCAAATTGCAGTCTGGACAGAAAAACCGGATCCATAAATTCCTCCAGGTTAAAAGTTGATTAAAAAAGTTTTTATAACGATTGTTACAATTAAAATTGTGTTTTCCATGCTTTGCGCTTAATTGGCTTGCTCCTTTAGGTTTAAAGTTGTCTGGATTAACTTTAGCAAGGCTTTAGGCAAGTAACATGCCAGTTTCCAAGTTGGATTGTAATGACGCCGAAGATCTTTTTGAATTTTGTTGTCAGCATACCGGAATGTTACCGGATTTTCAAGTCGAGCCTGGACTTTTGAAAATCATTTTTTTGACATCTGGTTTATGTCGAATGTCTGTATTTCAGCGTCAGCAATTTGTTGGTCAGGAATTTACTGTGTTCCGCGCCGCATGCCATCATCAAACTTATGACTGACGAGTAAAAATCTGTCGTCTTTTTTATCCTATGATTTTGTGCTATTTTGACTTTTCTGTAATGGTTAATCGGGGGTGAATGCCTCTATTCCCCAATGTCGGTATATTTTTTACGATTAAAATGCCCGGCATGTAAACAACTATAACAACATTGGAGCAGGTAGCTTTAAGGTTGGTTAAGAAGGACTGAAAATGAGAAAAGAAAATATATTGGTAGGGATACTGGTGGTACTGGCGGTGGGTGGGATATATCTATACAACCGGTCTGCGGCGGATTTAGATACCGGGGCCCCCCGGGTCAACATTGAACCGCCTGCTGCTGGAAATTCAACCTCGCAAAATTCATCAATGTCACCGCCCCAAAATATATCCTGGAATGATTACACGCCGGGCATGAGCCTGGCCAGGGAAGAGGGTAAAAGCATTTTTCTTTATTTCCATGCAGCCTGGTGCGGATACTGTGTTAAATTAGAAAAGGAAACATTCACGGATGACCGCATTAAAGCCTATCTGAACGATCATTTTATCAGCATTGGCGTAGATACGGATAAACGTGAAAAACTGGCACGCCAATGGGGGGTCCGGGGGCTTCCAAGCCTTTGGTTCCTGGAAGCGGACGGGACAAAAATTAATAATCTGCCCGGATTTGTCAATGCGGATCAGCTGCTCTCGATATTACAATATATCCACACCCAAAGTTACAGAACCATGAATTTCCAGGAATATGTCCAACAAGAAAGCTCTTGATTCATTCTTCTGATAAATTCCTGCTTGAATATCTGATGCGATCTATGATAGCGCAAAGGTCTTGTTGATTGGTTTTTATTTTAGGAGAATTGAAGATGATACGGGTCGGCATTATTGGCGGGTCGGGACTGGATGATACTGATATTTTAGAAAAGTGTAAAAAAATTGAGGCAGACACCCCCTATGGTCCGCCTTCCTCTGATATCATGACCGGTCTGATCAACGACACCCAGGTATTGATTCTGGCAAGACACGGCCGCAAGCATCAGTACAGCCCCACCCAGGTGAATAACCGGGCAAATATATATGCCCTCAAACAGGCCGGTGCCACCCATATCCTTGCCACAACCGCCTGCGGCAGCCTGAGGCAAGAAATCGACCGGGGCCATTTTGTGATTCTGGATCAGTTTATTGATTTTACCCGGTTTCGTAAAAATACCTTTACCGACTCTTTTGAGCAAGGCGTGGTTCACACGGCCATGGCGCATCCCTTTGATGAGTCCCTGCGCAATGTGCTGTACAGATCCGCCACGGAGCTGGGACTGAAGGTCCACGGCAAAGGATGCGTGGTAACCATCGAAGGCCCTCGATTTTCAACCGTGGCCGAATCCAACATGTTCAGGCTGTGGGGCGCGGATGTCATCAATATGTCTACGGCACCCGAGGCCATGCTGGCCAATGAGGCGGGCATCCCTTATGCGGCCGTGGCCATGGCCACGGATTATGACTGCTGGAAACAGGATGAAGCCCCGGTCACCTGGGATGAGATTTTATCTGTGTTCAACAAAAATGCAGATAATGTCAAGCAATTGTTCATCAAGACTGTTTCAGAAATAACAACCATGGCCTGATCCGGTCTGTCCACCCAGGCGCAACCTGGAACAAAAAATGAAAGTAAAGTATCAACTATATATGCGTAGAGGAGAAACAATAAAAAATGGATTTAAAGCAAAATATTAGAAGTATTCCCAACTGGCCCATCAAAGGGGTGATTTTCAGAGATTTGACCACATTGATGCAGGACCCTAACGCATTTAGATATTCCTGTGATATTTTCTACGACCGCTATAAGGACAAGAATCTTGACAAGATGGTCGGCATTGATGCCAGAGGCTTTGTGTTCGGTGCAGTGCTGGCCTATCGCCTTGGTATCGGTTTTGTCCCGGTGCGCAAGAAAGGAAAGCTGCCCCACAAAACCATTGAGCAGAGCTACAGCCTTGAATATGGGGAAGGCATCCTTGAGATGCACGAGGATGCGGTTACCCCCGGCGAAAAAGTGGTCATTGTGGACGATCTCATTGCAACCGGCGGCACTGCGGGGGCCACGGTCAAATTGGTTAAACAGCTTGGGGCTGATCTGCTGGAATGCGCCTTTGTTGTAGAACTGCCTGATCTTAAAGGTCGGGAACAGATCCTCGGCTGTCCCGTGTTCAGTATCACTGAGTTTGAAGGAGAATAATTTAATGTGAGGGCTCAGGAGGAGCAGATTCATGAAAATTAACCTTATCCATTTAGGCTTGCAGGTGACCGCCTTCCTGCTTCTTTTATTTTTTTTCATTCCGGCAGGATGCGGATTTCGTACGACAGGACATATGGCGCACAGTCCGGCACTCATGGAACAGTACCGGGAAAAGCTGCTCCCTGAACAGTTATCCTATTTTTACTGTGGCAGGGAAAATCTGCCCTATGCTGTGGTGGGCATTGACCCTGCCTATACGTTTGAAACAAAATTCTGGGTTCCCATTGAAGCCGGACCGGATCTTTATCGCAAGATCGACCATTTAAGTAATCTGGAAACCGGCCGGAACAGAATGTACGCCAGAAGCATTATTGGTCCGGCTGGAAACACCATAGGTGTTTGGTTCTCATTTTATTATTCCACAGGTATGATTGTAGATGATTCAAATCACAAGATTCAGGTGTTCAACCCTTACAGGCCTGAATCCGGATTCCATTTTTTTTGATTTCTATGTTCAATCTGATCAAAAGCAATCGTATGGAAAATCTGGCCCAGGCCCTTTGCACCGTAATCGGCAAGGTCCCTGACAATCCCATATCCTCCGAATTTATAGGGATTCAGTCCCGGGGCATGAAACAATGGCTCTCCCAGGTGATTGCCCGTCATTTCGGGGTGTGCGCCAATGTTCGTTTTATGTTTCCCCGGCAGATGCTTGAATATATCCGGGAGCAGAGCTGCGACAATCAGGAGACAGGCGTTTCAGAATCGGGTTTGCTGAACCGGGACATGATGGCCTGGGCTGTTCTGGATATACTCATGGCCAAGGGGTCGGAGTCGGCCCGGGCAGATATTGATTTTATCGGTCCTGGAACATACCTAAAACATGATGACACCGGTACCAAAGCCATGGCGTTAAGCCACAGAATAGCAAACGTTCTGGATGATTACCAGGTATACCGTCCGGACATGCTCGCGGCCTGGGGCAGGGGGGAGAACCAAGCATTTGCAGATCCCCATGCCTTGTGGCAGGCTGTTTTGTGGCAGGAGTTGATCAAAAAAGGCGTGTCCCTGCCCGACCAAATGCAGGCCTGTGTTGCCGCCCTTGAAACCGGTGCCGTCAATACAACGGCTTTACCCCGGCGTATATCCCTGTTCGGGATCTCTGCCATGCCCCCATTTTTTCTGAATCTTTTTAATCTGTTGGGCGGGAAGATAGATGTGTTTCTGTTTTTGCTCACCCCAACCCATCAGTTCTTTTTTGATCTGCCTTCGCCGCGACAGCAGGAAAAGGCAGCATTGAAAAATAAGGCTGTTTCAGAGTTGCCGGAAGAGGGAAATCCCCTGCTTGGTGCCCTCGGTCAAAGCAGCAGGGAAACCCAGGGCCTTCTTGAAAATTTTGATTATGATGAGCCCATGGGCGATCTGTTTGAGGACCCGGCTGCCATGCCGGATGACACGACGCCGGATGGCCAGGGCGTTGCCGATATGCTCAGGGTGATTCAGTCCGATATCCTGAACCTTGTCTGGCGGGGCAAGGGCAGGGCAGATGCCGCCATTGCCGTTTTAACCGGCGATGATTCCCTGGCCGTTCATGCCTGTCATTCCCCCATGCGCGAAGCCCAGGTGCTCAAAGATCTTATCCTGGATGCCTTGGACCGTGATCCCGGTCTTTGCCCCCATGACGTGGTGGTGATGATGCCGGATATCGAAGCCTATGCCCCGTTTCTGGAGGCTGTGTTCTCCCAGTCACCGGGGCTGCCCTTTACTGTGTCGGACCGCCGCCGACGTTCTGAATCTTTAACCCTTTCCGCCTTTTTAAATATCCTTGACATGAAAGAGGCGCGTCTTGAAAAATCAAAAATCATGGGACTTTTATCCTGCCCTGTCATTGCCGATAAGTTCGGGCTGACCATGGGAGACCAGGACCTTGTTTCTTCCTTATTTGACGCTGCCGGGATCTTGTGGGGCAGGGACGGTGCCCATCGCGAAAAAATTCTGGGCCGGCCCTATGAACAAAACACCTGGACCTTTGGCCTGAACCGGCTCATGGCAGGGTTTGCCCTGCCCGAGGCAAGTACCGTGTTTGTCAATGATGTGCTTCCCTGCGACGGATTTAAAGGGCTTGAAGGGGAGATTTTAGGAAAAGCCGCCCATTTTATTTATTCTCTGTTCAAGGCACTGGACCTGATGGATTCCCCCGGCACGATCCGGGAGTGGACCACCCGGTTTCGGACCATTATTTCGGACATACTGGCAAAGGATCTTGGCAATGACGGGGACATGGCTGTACTGCTCAATGCCCTGGATGATATGGAAAAGCAGGCCGGTCAGGCCGGGTTTGAAAGACCGATCTCTTTTTGCGCTGTTCGCCTGGCCCTGACTGCCAAACTTGATGTGCATATTTCCCAGGGCAGTTTTCTTTCCGGGGGCATTACATTTTGTAATCTCATGCCCATGCGCAGCATCCCGTTCAAGCTTGTCTGCCTTATGGGAATGGATGCCCAAAGTTTTCCCAGGACAGGCACTTCCCCCGGATTTGACCTGATCCGCCCAAACCCCCGGCTTGGGGACAAGCAGGATCGCCAGGAGGATTGTGAGCTTTTTCTGGAGGCTTTGCTGTGCGCACGTCTTCGGCTTATTATTACCTATACCGGCATGCGCATCAGTGACAACGCTCCGGTTCCCGTGGCCTCCCCTGTGGCGGAACTGGTTGATACCGTTAAAAACAGCTTTGTCTTTCCCCAGGGGTTCCAATGGCAGTTTGCCCACCCTTTGCATCCGTTCAGTCCGGATTATTTTTCAGATACCCGTGGGCCTGGATATTTCTCCTATTCAAAAGCCCAGTGCCGTATCAGCAGGAGCCAGAGCACCAGGAACAAAGGACAAGGAGAGAATGCCGGCGCACCCGGTTTTTGTTTTCGGGCTCCGGATGGTGACAACGCTGTGAAACAGCAGGCATCGGAAGAGATGCCGATGATTGCACTTTCCGATCTCATTGCGTTTTTCAGGCATCCTGTCCGGTATTATGTCACGGATACCCTGGGCGTGATATATCCGGAGCCGGGAGAGGAGCCTGATGAGCGGGAGCCTTTCAGGCTGTCCGGGCTCTCCCTTTACGATCTGGGTTCCCTGGCGGTTGAAAATCGTGAAGACATTGATCTCTATTCCTTGGTAAAGGCCCAGGGCCGGCTGCCTTTTGGAAACAAAGGAAAGCAGGAATGGGCCAGGATTAATGATCTGGCAGAACCTGTAAAGTATCTGGCCCAAAATGAACTCCCTGACACAAATCCACAGATACTGGATTTGTGTTTCCAAACAGAGACCTGCTGCATCACAGGCCGGGTGACGGATGTGTATGACCAGGGCCGGGCCGTGGCAGGTTTTGGCAGACTGAACCCCTCCCGGCTGCTGACCCAGTGGATTATGCACCTGGCCTATTCGTGTGTTGAAGAACACCCAGGCGCCACCGTGATGGTGGGGCAGGACCCCAAGGGCAAAAAGCTTGCGGTAAGATTTCAATTTTCTGCCGTTAAAGAAAAGTCCCAAGCCCGGGCGTTGCTCCTGGATCTGGCCGGATATTTCCTGGACGGAAAGGCACGAGTTTTTCCCTTTTTTGCCGATCTTTGTTTCCATCTGGTTTGGGATTTATCCTCACGGAACTATGACCTGTCAGCATCATCCCTCTCAACGGCGACAGGCAAATGTGCCGGCTTGTGGCGCAACACGTTTAATTCAACCGGGGAGAGCTTTAACCGATACACTGCCCTTGTTTTCGGCCAGGACAACCCCTTTTCAGATCCGTTGACCCTTGAGCATTCCGGGGTGCTGGATGCAGGCCTTGCCGTATACAGGCCCATGCTGGCGTGTTTAATATTATGAACAGACCTGCATTGCCTCTGCCCCTTGACCCCTTTGCCCTTGATCTTCAAAAGATCAGCCTGATCGAAGCCAGTGCAGGAACCGGAAAGACATATACCATCACCACCCTGTTTGTCCGGCTGGTGGCCATGGGATATAAGGTGGAATCCATTCTCGTGGTGACATTTACGGAAGCCGCTGCCGCAGAGTTGAAATTAAGAATCCGGAAACGTCTGGTTCACTGTCTGATGGTCTTGTCCGGCCAGGAAAGTGATGAATACGCGCCGGACGATCTCACTGTCTTTTTGCAAAGACAAAATGATGCGGATAGAATCCGTCGCCTGCTTCGTCTCGCAGTGACCTGTTTTGACCAGGCCGCAATTATGACTATTCACTCTTTTTGTTTTTCGGTACTCAGGGAAAATGCCTTTGAAAGCAATGCCCATTTTGACATGGAACTTATGGCGGATAACCGGGGCTTTGTTGACCAGGTGCTTCGGGACTTTTTTTCAGGCCGCATCAACCATCTGGATCCATTGTTTTTATCTTTTCTGGACCAGAACAATATTACCCCGGAGACCTTTGCCAAAGGCCTTCTTCGTGCCGCATCCCAGCCGGACGTCAGAGTGGTGCCGGAACAGCCGGCGTTTCAAGACATTTGGGATGATTACAGAAAGACCGTTAATTCAGCCGCGCAAATTTTGAGCCAAGAACCGGAAGGTATCCGGAACCTGATCCAGAACCATGCAGGGATAGATAAACGAAGTTACAATAAAAAGAATCTTTCCAACTGGCTGGATGCCTGTCAAGCAAAATTTGAAAGAAGCCCCGGCACCGATCTGCTGTTTGACATGAATGAACAGGGAGATGCCCTGTATAAATTTACCCGGACCCGGCTGACAGAAAAAACAAAGGCCGGCCACACCCCTCCGGTCCATCTTTTTTTTGACCTTTGTGAACGCCTGCTTGACCTGTCCCGGTCCATGGCGGCAAATCTTATTGCATTACGATATCTGTTTCTTGATGATTATGCAAAGGCCCTGGCTGCCATGAAGCAGGGGCAGGGTGCATGTTTTTTTGATGATCTGATCAATGATCTTTCAGCTGCCCTGGACGGGCCGGGCGGCCATGTGTTGAAAGCGGCTGTGAGAAAACGGTTCCATGCCTGCCTCATTGATGAGTTCCAGGACACGGACCCGGGACAGTACAAAATTTTTTCCATCCTGTTCACGGATCCGGGTACTCCCTTTTTCATGATCGGCGATCCCAAGCAGGCCATTTATGGTTTCAGGGGCGGTGATATTTTTACCTATATGACCGCGTCCAGGGCCTGCGACCAACGCTTTACCCTGGCAAAAAATTATCGTTCCGCGCCGGCCATGGTGCAGGCCGTGAATACCATTTTTTTATCAAAAGACAATCCGTTTGAATTTGAACTCATTCCTTTTCAACCTGTGGGAACCCCAGAGACAGCTGTTGAGCGACTGGTCTGCAACGGTCTCCCTGTTCCGCCTGCAACCTTTGTGCTTGTGGACACAGAAGGGCTGCCCGGTAACAAAACCGGTGTAATAAATAAATCCGATGCCCAGGATCTCATATTAGACACCTTTGCAAAGGATATGCTTTCCATTTTAAAGGATCCCCAGACCTGTCTGCAGGGCAAGGACAAATCCGGCGATCAAGGTGCGGCAACACCGGTGACGCCGGGGGAGATGGCTGTGCTGGTGCGCACCAATCTCCAGGCCGAGGCGGTGCAAAAGGCACTTGTTAAACGGGGCATCCCCTGCTTTTTGTCCAAAACGGGTTCTGTGTTCGATTCCGTTCAGGCCCGGGAGCTTTATGACATCCTTTGCGCAGTGGCCCGTCCCGGGGAGATGGGCCTGATCAAGGCGGCTTTGGTATCATCAGTGTACCAGGCGGATGAGGCGTTTTTAAGGCGCATGAATACCGATGATACCCTTACGGGATTCTGGCAGGACCGGTTTGCAGGCTACAGGCGGATCTGGGAAGAAAAAGGCTTTGTTCCCATGATCACGGCCCTTTTGTACCAGGAGGATGCCCTGCCTTGCCCGTGTCTCCATATGGATGAACGGGGACTGACCAATCTATTTCATTTAAAGGAGCTTTTGGCCCAGGCCGCCATGAACCTGGGTAAAGAGAGCGCGTCCAAGATCAGTTTGCTCATTGAATGGTTTCGAAAACAGCTGTTTGAACAAACCCGGCAGGCCACAGCCGATGAGCTTCGCCTGGAAAGCGATGCCCGGGCCGTGGCAATTGTCACCATCCACAAAAGCAAGGGACTTGAATACCCCATTGTATTTCTGCCTTTTTTGTGGCACGTCGGCACCGTCAAGGATACCCATGCGCCTGTTTTATTCCATGACCCGGAAGAGAACAATGTCCTGGTGCTGGATCTGGGTTCGGAGAACAGGGAACGGGCCGTGCAGCTGAACCGGAACGAAGCAGCTGCCGAAGAGATGCGTCTGCTCTACGTGGCCCTGACCCGGGCGTCGTCCGGTGTAAGGATATATTGGGGAAATTTTGCAGGCATTGAAGGCTCTGCGTTAGCACGCCTCTTGCATCCTGGCAGTTCAGGGAAAGATCACAGCTTGCTTGCGGATCTTGAAAAATTGTGTGAAAAGTCAGATCAAAGCATTGAAGCCTTCATACTGAAACCCGGTGCCCTGCCCGAAGGCATCTTTGATGCTCAAACGGTTCAAGATAATGATTTTACCCCAAAGATCATGACCAGAAAGGTTGCCCCTGCCTGGCGAGTATCAAGCTATTCAGCCCTGGCTTCAGGACACAACCATGATCCTGTGCAGGACGGGCAAAAGGAGAGGCAGGAACCTGCCCCCGATCTCTTTGTGAAAGATGCTGCACCTGCCACGGATATTGTGCCCCTCTCCACCTTTCCCAAAGGCCCGGGGGCAGGTGATTTTTTCCACAAGGTGTTTGAGGAAATTGATTTTTGCGATCCTGCTACCATTGAACCGTCTGTTGTCAGCAACCTTGACCGGTTTGGGTTTGCCATGCCGAAGGCTGTTCCGGATATCTGCGATGCCGTCAAGGGTATTTTATCCGCCCCCCTTGATACGGGGCAGGGCCGTTGTTTTTCCCTGGATCAGATTCCGCTGAGCCACCGGCTGGTCGAGATGGAGTTTAACATCACCATAGACCGGTTTAGCCCGACAGCCCTTGGTAAACTGTTCGAAAAGGTTGACAAAGATGAAAAAACTGCCGGTTACGGTGCCAGGATATTATCCATGCAGTTATCCGGGTTTCAAGGGTTTTTAAAAGGATTTATCGATCTTGTGGTCTGCCATGAAAACCAGTGGTATATCCTGGATTACAAGTCCAATTACCTGGGGCCTTGTTTCAGTGATTATAGTCCTGCAGCGCTGACGTCGGCCATGATCAGTCACGATTACATTCTGCAATATCATCTTTACCTTGCGGCCCTGGACAGGTATTTAAGGTTACGAGTGAAAGATTATAATTATGGGGAACATTTTGGCGGCGTCTTTTACCTGTTTATCCGGGGGATGGCCGGGAACACAAACACCGGGATCTATTTTGACAGGCCCGGCAATGAATTGATAAAACAGTTGAGAACACTTTTATCTTGAAATTTCAGGAGGAACAATGACCTTTTTATTGAATCTACTCTGGTTTGTACTTGGCGGGGGATGGGCTGCAGGCCTTTTATGGATTCTTACAGGCTGCATTTTAATGCTTACGGTTATAGGCATTCCCTTTGGCTGGGCTGCGTTCAGAATTGCAGGATTTGCCGCCTTTCCTTACGGCAAGACACTTGTGGATGCCAGGGCTGTGGGCGAAGAGGTGATCACCGGTACAACCCTCGCCAACATTTTGTGGATCATCTTTGCCGGGATATGGCTGGCCCTTTCGCACATTCTGGCAGGCATCAGTCTTTGTGTGACCATTATCGGCATTCCCTTCGGCTTCGCCCATTTCCGGCTGGCTGCTGTATGTTTTGCACCTTTAGGAACACGTACGGTTTCGATTTAACACATAATGAGTTAAATTTATAAAACAAAACCTAAAAATACAAAAAATCAGGAGAAACTATATAGTGAACACAACAAAGGCATATGCGACAAGATCATTGATAGTTATTGTGCTGTTTATGGTGACCATTGGCGGGGCGATAGGTGCCGGAATCTATTTTGGATTCAAGAAGATGGCATTGCTCTTTGCACCAGGATCTGATGGCATAATCACTATACCGGGAATTAATGCGACAATTACAATTCAAAGCCTGGCTGATGTGGCTCAATTTTCAGATATGGTCACGACCCAATATATTGCCCAGGTTGTCCTATTTACAATCCTTGTTTTTTTAGTTTTAGGCCTTATTCTCTGGGGTGTTTTAAAATTAAGCGTCGCTTCATTGTTTGGCGCTCTTGCTTCCATGCCGGTTGATCAAAAAGGCCGTGAAGGAGATGACGGCGCAAAGAAAAAGGACTTTGTGGATAAACGATTGGAACAAGAGCGGCAAAAAAGACTTTTTCTGCATTTTATATCGGTGTTACAACGGGAAGGGCGGTTGCTGGATTTTTTTGCCGAAGAACTGTCGGTCTACGATGATGAGCAGATTGGCGCTGCCGTTAGAAGCATACAGGAAGACTGCAAGAAAAGTGTCAACAAGTATCTGTCCCCGGTGCCGGTTATTGATAAAGAAGAAGGGGATATTGTTGAAGTTGAATTGGGGTTTGACCCCAATGCCATAAAATTAACGGGGAATGTTTCCGGTGAACCTCCTTTTAAAGGGGTGTTGAGGCATCGGGGATGGAAGGCTGCAAAAAATGAGGTACCCAAACTGTCAGATGTACAAGACACCTCCATTATCGCACCGGCAGAAGTAGAACTTGAATAAAAAAAATTTATTGATTTGTAGGAGTGAGCCGTGAAAGAGGGCCGATATATCGTTGGAATAGATCTTGGGACAACAAATTGCGTAGTGGCCTACGCAGATATGCAGGTTGAAAGAGTACCCAGGGAAATGGCAAAAATAAACCTTTTCAGGGTGCCGCAACTCACAGGCCCCGGGGTGGTTGAATTAAGAGACTCTCTTCCCTCTTTTCTTTATGTCAAGCAAGGACATGAAGACGATTCGGACGCCTTACAGCTGCCATGGCAAGAAGATGATGCGGTGACTGTCGCAGGCGAATTTGCCAGGGAGCGAGGTGCCGAAGTTCCCCATAAACTGATCTCTTCGGCAAAGTCATGGTTGTGCAATTCGGCGGTTGACAGGGAGACGCCTATCCTGCCCTGGGAGACCACAAAAGATATTAAGAAGTTGTCTCCGGTTCAGGCCTCATGTGCGCTGCTCAGGCATATAAAAAATGCCTGGAATCATGAAATGGCTGCTGATGATCCATCTCTTTGTCTTGAAAATCAATCCATCTACCTGACGGTTCCGGCATCATTTGATGCGGTGGCCAGGGAATTGACGGTGAAATCTGCGCAGATGGCCGGTTTGAAAGATATTGTCCTCATTGAAGAGCCGCAGTCCGCCTTTTATGCCTGGATTGACAAAGCAGGTGACGACTGGAGAGATGAAGTCGAAAAAGGCGATATTGTCCTGGTCTGTGATATCGGCGGCGGTACCAGCGATTTCAGCCTGATTGAGGTGAATGAGGGGGAAGACGGCCTTTTAAACCTTGAGCGTGTGGCTGTGGGCAATCACCTTCTTGTCGGGGGGGATAATCTGGATTTAACACTCTCATACTTTCTTGCGGCAAAGCTTCGGGAAAAAAATCAGAAACTGGACGCCTGGCAGATGAGAGGGCTTGTTCACTCCTGCAGAAAAGCAAAAGAAGAATTGTTTTCATCCCAGGGCGCCGATGAATATCCCGTAACGGTTCTGGGAAGAGGGTCCGGCCTGATTAAAGGAACGATCAAACTGAGCTTGAAACTGGCAGATATACAGCAGGTCGTGCTGGATGGTTTTTTCCCAGTATGCAGCCTGGATGACAAACCTGCGCGAAGCAGTGCTGCAGGCATCAAAGAGTTTGGTCTTTCCTATGAATCCGATCCTGCCATCACACGGCATTTGGCCCAATTTATATCTTCTCACACAGACGATCAGGGCAATCCAAGGCTGCCGACGGCGGTTGTTTTTAACGGTGGCGTCATGAAGTCCCCTATGATCAGGGAACGGGTTTTAAGTGTCCTGAAACAATGGCACAGTGCATCCGGGGGTGGAGAGATTCGGGAAATCAATGCGGTTGACTATGATCTTTCCGTGGCTTGGGGTGCCTCTTATTATGGTCAGGCCGCCCGGGGAGATGGAATTAAAATACGCGGTGGGCTGGGTATGTCCTACTATATGGCTATTGAAGCGGCCATGCCCGCCATCCCCGGGCTTGCCATGCCGACCAGAGCCCTTTGCATTGCCCCCTTTGGCATGGAAGACGGGAGCCATGCAGAAAGCAAGGATCGTCTGTTTAATCTGGTTGTGGGCGAGAAAGTCACTTTTGATATCATGAGTTCGCCCAATCGCCATGATGATCAGCTCGGAGATGTGATCGATAATTGGGATGATATGGGGATCACGGCGTTAACCTCCATTGAAACAGAGCTGGACAGAACGGGAACGGATGAAGGATTTATACCTGTCACCTTTGAAGTCAAGGTAACCGAGATCGGCACGCTCGAATTTTGGGCCTGTTCACGGGATGATGATCGCAAATGGCGTTTGGAGTTGAATGTAAGGCCCAAGGCGTAGTGGCGGGTAGGAGCTTATAGTGGATTTTCAAGATAAAAGATACGTGGTCGGGATTGATCTGGGAACTACCAATTCGGCGGTATCATATGCTGATCTGACCTGCATGGACACAAAGGGAACCGGTGTCGGCATTGACAATGAAATAAAAGTGTTCAAGGTGCCACAATTAACCGGGCCGGGCGAGTTTTCCCCTGTCTCAGTGCTGCCCTCTTTTTTATATATTCCGGGTGAGTATGATGTTTCCAAAGATGCACTAACGCATCCATGGAAAAAGGAAAACGACATGTTTGCCGGTCTGTTTGCAAGGGAGCATGGTTCACAAATTCCTTCCCGGCTGGTTTCATCTGCAAAAAGCTGGCTGTGTCATTCCCGGGCCGACCGTGAAGCGCCTATTCTGCCGTGGGGATCCCAGAATGTGGAGAAAATTTCTCCGGTCAAAGCGACCAGTGAATATTTGAGACATATTCGAAAAGCGTGGAATCACTTTGTTAAAGATGAGGATTTGTTTCTTGAAAATCAATTTACGGTCATCACCGTTCCTGCATCATTTGATGAAGCGGCCCGTGAATATACCCTGAAGGCCGCAAGAGATGCCGGGTTTGGCAACAATATAACACTGCTCGAAGAGCCCCTTGCCGCCTTTTATGCATGGGTGACACGCCATGAGCATGACTGGCAGTCCCATGTCAAGACCGATGATCTGATCCTTGTGTGTGATGTGGGGGGAGGAACCACCGACTTCACCTTGATCTCATTGAAAGAGTCCCAGGGCAGTCCCCGGTTTGAGCGGGTGGCTGTCGGGGATCACCTCATTTTAGGCGGAGACAATATAGACCTGATGCTGGCGCGTTATGTCGCATCAAAATTTACCCAAAAAGCAAACCTTACACCGGATCAATGGAAAACACTGAGTTACAAATGCCGGGCCGCAAAAGAAAAGCTTCTTTGTTCGGACAGTGATAAAAACGGTGATAAAAACCGGGTTAGAATTGTCTTAAGGGGTGAGGGACGCTCTCTTATAGCCAATACATTGTCGGCAGATCTGGAAAAAAATGAGCTGGAAGAGATCTTGTGCAACGGCTTTTTCCCAGAGGTTGAGCCCAGCATTGCCAATCCCAAAAAAGCAGGAAAGGCAATGGCCGAATTTGGTCTTCCGTATGAGCAGGAGCCTGCAATAACCCGTCATATCGGATGGTTTTTAGAGCGCCATCGTAACAGTATTAAAGAGACTCTGGGTAAAGAGCCCATACCTGATCACATTTTGTTTAATGGCGGATCACTGAAACCATCCGTGTTTCAGAACAAAATCAGGTCGGCTATTCGAAAATGGTTTTCCTGTGAGGATCAGGCGTTGCCGGTGATGCTGGACAACAGTGATCCGGATCTTTCTGTTGCCCTGGGGGCCTCTTATTATGGTCTTGTCAAGCAGGGTGTCGGCGTGCGTGTCGGCAGCGGCAGCCCCAGAAGTTATTATATCGGAATTGCTTCGGATATTCTCCGGAATACAGATCGTTCCCCCAATGAACATAAAAACGGTGAAACCAACGGGACAACCTGTGAAAACGTACTGTGCATTGTGGAGCGTGGTCTGGATGAAGGCTCGTTAATCCAGTTGCCGGAGATGGAATTTGAGGTCGTAACCAACCAGCCGGTTCTTTTTTCAATGTACAGCTCCAGTTTCAGATCCGGTGATAAAAGTGGGCAGATACTGCAGGTTGATGACTCCCTGACACCGCTGCCGCCTCTCAAGACCATTATTAAATTTGGAAAAAAAGGGGACTCAAAACGGATTCCGGTTAAGGTTGAGGCTGAATATACCGAGATGGGAACCCTTGCGATGTGGTGCCGCTCAAGCGTATCCTCCCATCGTTGGAAACTTCAGTTTCAATTGCGGGAACCCCAAGCCGGTGAAACCGACGAGAGTGAAGTGTATGATGATGATACGGTAAATAATGTCCGCAATCTGTTGACGGACGCCTTTTCCGGATCTGCCGACAACGCCCGGTTATCTTCCGTTGTAAAAAATATAGAAACGCTGGTTGAGACAAAGAAAAATAAATGGCCGTTATCCTTCCTTAGAGCCGTGGCAGATCATCTGATTGAAAATGTCAGATGGCGGGAAAATAGTCCGGAGCATGAAATTCGATGGTTAAACCTGACCGGGTTTTGTATGAGACCGGGCTTTGGTGATGCTTTTGATGAAGCGCGTATGCCAAAATTGTGGAAGGTGTATTTACAAAGAAACGTTTTCCCTAAAGCAAAGCAAAATGCCGTTGAATGGTGGATATTTTGCCGCCGAATTGCAGGGGGGCTGACTGCCGGTCAACAGCGGCAGTTTTTTCAGGATGTTTCCGGCTATTTATTGGCAAATAACGGTGCGGGGAAAAAAGTACCTAAGCAGGAGATGACTGAAGTGTGGATGGCTGCAGCAAATATGGAGCGCTTGTTGATAAAGGACAAAATCGCTTTGTCACAAAAGCTGATCCCACAGTTGAAACCGGACAAAACACCGCATCAAATGTTTTGGGCCTTGTCCAGACTTGGCGCAAGAGAGCTTCTTTACGGTTCTGTGGATAGAGTTGTCCCTGCAAAAGAGGTGGAACGGTGGACAAAAAAATTGATCAAGATCCGTTGGAATCCCAAGGATCAGATCGCTGCTGCCTTGGCCCAGATTCTTAGGAAAACCGGAGATCGAACGCGTGATGTTTCCCGGGATATTATTCAAATAATGGTTCCGTGGCTTGAACAGATGCAGGCGCCTAAAAAGTCATTTGATATAATTCATACCGTTGTGCCCATTGAATCAGCCGATGAAGCGTCCATTTTTGGGGAAAGTCTGCCCCAGGGCCTTATACTCAGCAGTCTCCCCAGGAAACAGTAACGTTACCAGTCTATGGGAAAATAATCCTTTAAAAATTTTCCACACCAGTGTTTTCCAGTTAGAATGCCGTGGAAAAAAGGATCGCAGATCCGGGCTGCGCCATCCACAATATCCAACGGGGGCTGAAAATCGTGGCGTTCCTGTTTTAATTGGGCAAGGCGTGCCGGATCCTCATCCGTGACCCAGCCGGTATCCACGGCATTCATATAAATGCCGTATTTGGCAAGATCCTCGGCAGCCGTGTGCGTGAGCATGTTTAGCGCTGCTTTGGCCATATTGGTATGCGGATGACGGCTGCCCTTTTTAAAACGCAGGAATTTGCCCTCCATGGCCGATACATTGACAATGTGTTTTTGACCGGTAATGTCTGCTTTCATCATCCGGGCCAGACGGTTGCACAGAACAAAGGGGGCCACATTGTTGACCAGCTGAATTTCCAGCATCTCCGCAGTCTCAATTTCTCCCAGTTTCAGCCGCCAAGAGTTGGTTTTCCGAAGATCCACCTGCTGAAGATCGGCATCCAGCATCTTTTCGGGAAATACCTCGGGCGTATTTATACTGTGGTCATAGGCGTAGGGGATCTGGGAAAGTTGAGCAGACTGCCGCAACCCGATGCCGGGGGCTGTGCCGTTCCAGGAGACCGGCAGCACCTCTTTTTCGCCCACAGGACGGGGGATCTGTGTTGTAACCTGGGCCAGGCAGTCCCGGTAATGGCCTAAGAGCATGGCCGCTTCAGGGGATAAAGATGAAATATCTTTTTGTTCGGTCTCCATCAGGTGGGCATAAAATCCGGGTGGACGTCGGACGGTCTGGGCCGCATTATTGATCAAAATATCAAGGCGTTGATATGTCTGTTTGACATGATCGCAAAATAGCTCCACGCTGGGAATATGACGCAGATCCAGCCCGTAGATATGGAGCCTGTGCCCCCATTGGTCAAAATCAGGTTCTTTGGAAAATCTTAACGCGGAATCCTTGGGAAAGCGTGTGGTGGCGATTACCCTGGCCCCGGCTTTAAGCATCATCAAGGTGGCCTGGTATCCGATTTTAAGCCTGGAGCCTGTGATGACGGCAATTTGTCCTTCAAGGGATGCGGTCTGGAACCGCTTTTGGTAATTGAGTTGTGCACATTCAGGACACATGCTGTCATAAAAATGGTGAAGCAATGTAAATTCCGCTTTGCATACATAGCAGTTGCGGGGGGAATCGAGGCGTTCTGCCGCTTTAGGGCTTTCAACCGCAGGGCCTTCAAGCCGGGGGGGCGCCGAGAATACGGAGGCTTCCCTGGCCTTTCTGATCCCTGTTTGGGCTCGCATCTGCCGCTCTTTTGCCACAACGGCTAAGCGAATTTGTCGTTTTTTATCCTTGTTGCGCTTTTTTATTTCAGCTTTGTCCGGCCGGGATATTTTGCCGGCCGCCTTAATCAAAGCAATGCGATCGGATTCGGAAATTTTTGCCAAAAGCTCAGACCGGTTCGCCAAGGTTTCCAGTACCCGGATGCAGCGGTTAATGTCTTCAAGTATCTGGTTTTCATCTTCTGGGGCGGTTTGTTCCCGGCAAAGGGTTTCCACGGTATTGGTTTCCTTTTTAAACATAGAAAAATGGCAATTATTATAGCTGATTAGAAAAATTGTCAACCCGGGTATGGATTTGTCAATGATCGGCCTTAAAAAAAAGCCGGCAGTCTAATTTTAGACTGCCGGCTCAGTATTTGCCCAAAGAGAATCGTTCTACATGGCAGTTTCAGGGTGGAAGACATTTACTTCTTTAAGGTCATCTCCCAAGTATTCTCTTTCGTTGGGTCCAAGAATGCCCAAAGACAGAGCGAGCAAGGTCCATAAATGAACAACGCCGTAATGCCCTTCGTAATGTTCGCTGAGCTCATGAATCTGGGCATGACAGTTGTGACAGGCGGCAATGCAGTAATCCGCACCGGTGGCCTTAATCTGATCGTCTTTTATCCGCCCGTAGGCCAAACGTTCCTTTTTGAACCCAGACTGAAGCGTTCCGCCACCACCGCCGCAGCAGTAGTTGTTGGAATGATTGGGCTGCATGTCAACAAAGTTCTCTTCACCTACAATGGATTTCACAACAAAACGCAGGTCGTCGGCAATGGGATCGCCATAGCTTTTTCTGACAATCTGGCAGGGATCCTGTACCGTGAATTTAATTTTCAGGTCTTTGTTCCAGTCGGAACTGGGTTTAAGCCGACCTTCACGGATCCATTTTGCATAATATTCATAAATGTTTTTGATTGCTAAATCGTCACTCTCAAGATTAAATTTTTTCGCTCCGGCCCGGACCGAGTAAGTAACGTGCCCTCACTCGGTATTGAGGAACGTCTTACACCCCAACTTCCTGGCCTGATTAATGCTCATTGATGTCAGATGTTTCCAGTTTTTGTCATCTGCCAAAAACATACAATAATTTTCACCACCCCATCCCTTGGAGCCGTAGGTCCAGTCGATTCCGGCGGTGTGAAGAATTTTCCATAAGGGGACCATCTCGTCAGGTTCGGTGACCGGCTCCCTGGAGTTCTGGTTAAGGAAGAATTCAGCCCCTTCCTTGTCAATGGGGGCTTCCATATCTTCAAATTCCGGTTGGGCTTCCTTATATTCTTCGAGAACATCATTAACCACAAATTCAAAATCTTCCTCAGAGGTACCCATGGCTGAACCGGTATCATGCATCAAGGCCGCGTCACAGGAATTCACGAGGCCTACTGGGCGCTCTTCTCTGGGGCATAAGTTCCTGGCGTTGTAAACAAGCTGAGGAATATCAATTTTCATGGGGCAGACATAAATGCAGCGCATGCACATGGTGCACATCCAGGGCCAGTTCGATGCAGCAATTTCCTCATCCATGCCCAGGGCAGCCATACGCAAAAATTTTCTGGGGTCCATATCTGCCAGCCCGGTGGCCGGGCAGCCTGATGCGCAGACGCCACATGTCAGGCAGGCATTTAGATTTCCGCCCTCGGGCAGAATCTCTTTAACCTTGTCGATAAAAGTTGAGGCCTTTTTCTTCCGGCCCAGTTTGATGACAGTTTCTGCCATGTCGTTTCCTTTCTTAAATACAGTTAAAGGTGAACAATCAGCATGTTAATGGTAGTTGTGGGTTCCCATGATCACCTGGATATCTGTTTTTCCCTTGATAATGTCAGACAGTTTTCTCATGGTTTACGCCTTATTCCCTTAGGGTACTGTTTCTATAACATCTTGATTATATTTGGTATAATATTTGCCAAAAAAAAACAACCCTCTATGGGTAAAAAACTATAGCAAATAATAATAGTGAATTCAATTGAATGATCAAAAATTGGTGCCTGTTTTCCTGTTTATATGAAAATCTCAACAAGTTGTTAAATTAACTTCATCTTTTCTGGGGATTTAGTCTGGGCGCAGACATACCGGATAAGGCTCATGGCTGTTGCTCTTAATCCGGCAGTCGTGAAATTTGATAAAAATTCTTTCCACGGCCTGAAAGTATGGGTTAGAATACCTGAGGGTTTTTTTATAATAACGTCTGGGTAAGTGACTCAGATCTTTCAAGCGTTGTTGTGGGCTATGCCTGGCAGTTGATATGTCAGGTCAGCCCATGGCTGTTATAAAAAAGGAGAAAATGTCAATGTTGATCAACATTCTGATTCTAAGCGTCGCGGTATTTCTGGTGGCTAATTTTTTACCCGGTATCCGGGTTAAACATTTTGGAACAGCCATTTGGGTGGCCATTGTCTACAGCCTGATCAATTTTTTCTTTGGCTGGCTGCTGATTCTTTTATCTCTTCCTTTTATAATCATCACATTCGGGCTGTTCAAACTGGTGATCAATGCCGTGTTGCTCTGGCTCACCAATAAAATGCTCGATGATTTTGAAATTAAAGATTTTTTCACAACGTTTATCGCTGCCCTATGCATCACCATTGTGGACTCTGTGATCAAATGGACCATGGCATCCATGTAAAACAGGAGACAAAAATAGAAAGAGGCAAAGAAAGCAATGAACTCATTACAAATTTTTTGGTTTTCTGGGCTCAGGGGTGACAAAAAATTGGCCTTTGATTAAGATAAAAAGAAGCTAATTGCTCTGATTTAGTGGGTTAAAAAATGATGACCAACGGACAACAGAGCCTATGAGTGGGTAGATTATGATTATAGACGACGAATTTAAAGAAATTTCATTTGAAGCATTTGAACAGTACCGTGCTGCAAACAAGGAAGCCGATTTTATCCTGGTTGATGTCCGGCAGGAACGAGAATATGCGGCCGGACATCTTCCGGGGGCCAAACTGATCCCCTTAAATACGCTGGGCAACCATTTATCGGAACTTGCTCTGGACAAGGACCTGTTTTTTTACTGCCATAGCGGTGCCCGATCGGAAGTGGCCGGCATCATGGCGGCAGAAAGCGGCAGAGACCCACAGAAAACCTACAATATCACCGGCGGATTTCTCTCTTACCAGGGCCATTCCCTGGAAGGATTTCCCCGGCTGCAGGTGTTTGACTACCAAGAAAGCGATGACCAGCTGCTTTACCAGGGAATGGAACTGGAAAAAGCCGCAGAGCGGTTTTATGAAAGTCTTCTCTCCTTTACCCCGGATCAAAATTTTATAGCCCCGCTTGAACAACTGTCAAAGGCTGAAATTGCTCATGCCCGAACTATTTATTCGTACTGGAAGAAAAGCGTTGAAAACCCGTTACCCTTTGAAGAGCTTTATGGATCTCTGAAAGGGGAAATCCTTGAAAATGGCCGTCCCCTTTCAGACGTGATGACCGATTTGTACGCCAATCAAAAAGTCACATGGACAGATATCATAGAGATGGCGTTGAGCATTGAAATACAGGCCTATGATCTTTACCGCACCATGGCAGACCGTCGGGGGCAGGGTGAGGCACAGGACGCCTTTCTCTCCATTGCCCAGATGGAGAAATCACATATGAAGCTGGTGGCTAAAATGCTCGGGGATGATACAATTTGATTTACAGGGTATTGCATAAATTCTATATTTTTATGTGATAATTCTATACACAGAAACAAAAAGGGTTGACAAAAATCTTATAACCATCGTAGGAGTCTGGTCCAATCAGGTTTTTTTTGGCATTTTTTAGTATATTTAAAAAGGAGAGAAAGATGAAAAAAACTATTGTAGTTTTCGCGGCACTTGCTCTAATGATGGGTTCTGCCTATGCAGCAGAGTGGAATTTTTATGGAAGTGCCCGTATAGCTACCTTTTGGGATGATACTGACATCATTTCAGGCGATGACGGCAATACACAATATTCTGAATACCTTCAGGTGAACGCCCGTATCGGTGCAAACGTTAAAGTCTCCGACGAACTGACCGGACGTTTTGAATATGGGGCTTCCGGTGGAAACGCCAATATTCGTTTGCTTTATGGGCAATGGGACTTTGGTGCCGGTAAATTAACAGTGGGTCAGGACTACGCGCCGATGTCCTGGCTCTGGTCCAACCAGGTCTATGGCCATGATGGTGATCTGCTGGCACAGGGTGCTCTTTATTCCCATCGCGCGGCTCAAATTCGTCTGGATTTCGATGGTTTTAAAATTGCTTTTCTTAACCCGGACACTACTGTAAACAACAACGGAGCAGGTTATGCCGGAGATGACCAAGTCATTATTCCTGCCATTGAAGTTGGTTATACCCTTGACCTTGACATGCTTGTTCTGGACTTTGGTGCCGGTTACAGTACCTTTGAGACCACTGTTGGTTCGGACGAGGAGGATGTTGATTCCTATGTTCTGGGTTTAGGCGCTCAGTTTAACACGGCGGGTTTCTTCATGAAAGGCGATGTCTACTATGGTCAAAACGCCGGTAACTTAATCTGGATTTCTGTTGACGGCGACACCGCCATAAATGACGGTTTTGCAGAAGTCTCCGGTGGAAAACTGATTGATAACGAATGCATTGGTTTCATGCTGGTTGCCGGTTATAAAATTAATGACACCTTTACCGTTGAAGCCGGTTACGGTTATAATCAAACCGACCTTGATGACAATGATGAAGATGAAGATGAATCGGCCACATACTATCTTAATACCACCATCCATCTGGCGCCTGGTGTTTTCGTTGTTCCTGAAATTGGTTTCTTGGACGGTAGTGAAGACGGCGACACTGAGACTATTTACTACGGCATGAAATGGCAGATCAACTTCTAATGATCTAATGATTTAAAGGGATACCAGAAAACCTGAGGGTTTCCAGGCTTGCTGCCCATAAAAATATATGCTGCAATCTTGAGAAAAAGTATCATCTCCCAAAAGTTGTGAACCATTCCGGCGTTTTCAGCAAAGGCGGTTTTGGGAAGGAAGTGGGAAACCAGATTTTTTTAAGGACAGAGAGGGAGCGTCATCTTCAAGATATCAAGGTTAAAGCGGCCGTTGGCTGCACCAGAACTTTGGTAACTAAAGAAGATGGCGCTTTTTTATTAACAGCCTGTTGCAGGGGGTAATCAAACAATGTTGGTGTCAAAAAAATTAGGCCGCCTGCGCGTTCTTTTGCCTTGACACCGGCAGGTACAGGTTTATATGTTTTCTGATAGGTGTGAGTTCAGCCAACTGATATGTAATCAAGGAGCGTTTATATGGTGATTGAAAAATTTCTTGAACTTAAAGAGAACTTTGAACTGAAAAAGTATGTCAGAAATATGGATTTTGATAAAAAGAACTGCTGCTCATTTTATGGATCACCCAAAAAACATCCATATGGAAAAGAGCGCGTTATTTTGGTGGCGGATCCATTTGGTGAGCACACCTTTTACTATGATTTTAAACTAAAAGATATTTTGTCAATAGAGGAGCAGGGCTGTATTACAAGTCCGGCAGGGGATTCGATTGCCATGGTCCGGCTATGGGTAAAAAACGGCAGCGTCGGACTGCAGTGTACCCCGTTTGCCGTGGGACAAACCATTTGAGTTGATCAAGAACTTTTACCCTTCTAATATATAAAAATACTGCCGTTGACATTTGATACAAAGAACGGCAGTATGTAGGAAAACCTTTTGAATAAAGGATTTTTCTTGTCATGACGCCATCCATTCCCAATACCATGAAAGCCCTGGTAAAGGCCCAGCCCAAAGAAGGGCTCTGGCTGCAAGATATACCGGTTCCCGGCATCAGCCACAACGACGTGCTTATTAAAATTTTAAAGACAGCCATCTGCGGCACGGATGTGCATATTTACAACTGGGATAAATGGTCCCAAAAAAATGTGCCCGTGCCCATGCACATAGGGCACGAATTTGTGGGAAAAATTGTTGCCGTCGGTTCCCATGTAAAAGATTGCAGGCCCGGGGATCTGGTTTCCGGGGAAGGCCATATTATCTGCGGCCATTGCAGGAACTGTCTTGCCGGGCGTCGTCATCTGTGTCGAGACACAAAAGGCGTGGGCGTCAACCGGCCAGGCGCCTTTGCCCAATACCTGGCTATCCCGGTAACCAATGTGTGGTTTTGTGATGAAAAAATCCCCTTGGACATTCTTGCCTGTTTTGATCCTCTGGGTAATGCTGTTCATACCGCTTTAACCTTTGACGTTCTCGGCGAAGATGTACTGATCACGGGTGCAGGGCCCATAGGATGCATGGCAGCGGCAATTGCAAAACATGCGGGCGCCAGAAATATTGTGGTAACGGATCCGAACCCTTTCCGTTTAGGTCTTGCCAAAAAGGCAGGTGCCACCCGGGTCGTGAATCCGGAAAAAGAAAACCTGACCAAGGTTCAAAAGGAACTTGGTATGAGAGAAGGATTTGATGTGGCCATGGAAATGTCCGGGAGCCCTGCAGCACTCGACGCCATACTCGATAACATGTTCCACGGCGGAAAAATCGCTCTTCTAGGCATTCTGCCTGAAAAAATTCCCATGGACTGGAACAAGGTTATTTTTAATATGCTCACCATCAAAGGGATATATGGACGCCAGATGTTTGAAACCTGGTATAAAATGACCGCCATGGTTCAAAGCGGCCTTGATATTTCCCCGTTGATTACCCACAGGTTCGATTACACGGAATTTCAAAAGGGATTTGATGTGATGCGGACAGGAAAATCAGGGAAAGTGATACTGGATTGGGACTAAACTACAAAGGGCCTTGATATGACAACAGAGAAATTGGACAAAAGCCTTCAAACCGAGTTGGCCGCCCTCGCTGCTGAAGGCAGGGCAAAAGCCCCAGAGAGAATTATTACGGAATATATCCCCCCAGCAAACGATTCAGGTCCAAGATACCGGCTTGCAGGATCCAGCAGAGAATATATCCGGCTCAATTCAAACTCCTATCTGTCTTTATCCACCCATCCGGCGCTTGTTCAGGCGGCCGACAAAGCAACGCGTGAATTTGGTGTGGGCCCTGGTGCGGTCAGATTTATAGACGGAACATTTAGTTACCACGCTGCATTGGAAAAACGAATTGCCGAATTTGTCGGCATGCCTTGTGCAAAAATTTTTAACTCAGCCTATACCGCCAATTGTGGCCTGGCTTTGTCCATCTCCAGTCCAAAAACACACTGGATAGGGGACCAGCTCAATCACAATTCCATTATCAGGGCCATGCGTATTTCAAATATCCCTTCCGCCAACAAGGGTATTTTCAAACACAATGACATGGAAGATCTGAAGCGCTGCCTTGATGAGGTCCCCCCGCACATCGAACGTGTCGTGGTCATTTTTGACGGTATTTTTTCCATGCGTGGCGATTTTGCCCCCATTGACGCAATCCTCAAGGTCTGCAAACCCTATGACGACAAATTTAAGGACGGCGTTATAACCGTTGTGGACGACTCCCACGGCATCGGTGCCTATGGCGCAACAGGCCGGGGCACCAGCGAGCATACAGGCGTCCGGCCAGACGTCATTGTCGGCACTTTCGGCAAAGCCTTCGGGGTTAACGGCGGCTTCATCGCAGCAAGTGATACCATTATTGAAGCGGTTCGACAAAAGGCAGATACATATATCTATACCAACCCTTTAAGCGTTGCAGACTGTGCCGCGGCCCTGGCCGCCATTGATATTTGTGACAGTGACCAGGGTCTGGACCTTCTGGATCATTTAGGCACAATAACCACAGTTTTTCGAAACGGTCTTAGGAATATGGCCCTTGAATCAATTGACGGTCCTCATCCCGTGGTGCCGCTCATGGTCAGGGATACCGCCAGAACCCATGATCTGGTAAATTTTCTTTACGAAAACGGTGTGCTCGTGGTGGGCTTGACCTTTCCGGTTGTTCCCAAAGGAGATGAAACCATACGGTTTCAGATCAACGCCTGCCATACCCATGCGGATATTGATTATGTCCTGGGGTTGATCAAGGTTTTCGTCAACAAGGTTGTACCTCAAGTACCGCAAAATGTCCGGGTTACCCGTTTTTCATCGGCGGGTGCCTGGGCATAATCGGTAAACTTGGGCTGTTCCGTAAAAGGATTTTCATAAAGCGCTGTCAGCAGGTGTACCTGACTGAAATCATCTCTGGCTTCAGCATCCTCAATCGCCTTGTGAATCCGGTGATTTCTGGGAATGAAAAGGGGATTGATCCGGTTCATTTTTGCCTGAATGACGTCAGGACGATTTTCTTCAGCCAGCCGCTTCCGCCATGATTCAAGCCAGGCAGAAATAGCATCCGGTGCTTTGAAAAGTTTTTGAAATTGCGGCGTCATGGTTGATCCTTCCCTGATTTGATCTGCCAGATAGCGAAACGTCAGGGTAAAATCGGTTTTTTGACTCTGCATGAGAGCAAGCAGTTCCCCAAGAAGGGAAAAATCCTGGTCACCTGGTTTTTCTATTCCGATTTTTTTGAGCAAACCAACCTTTTGGGCGTGAAGAAATTCTTGTTCAAACGCAGTTAAGGTGGCATCAATCACATCCATTGCCTCTTCCTCTGTGTTACCTAAAAGCGCTTGTAAAGAAATGCCAAGAGCGTGCAGATTCCACTTCATAATGGCGCCCTGGTTGGCATAACGGTATCTTCCCATGGTATCAATGGAACTGAAGACCATGTTCGGGTCATAATAATCCATAAAGGCACAAGGCCCATAATCAATGGTCTCTCCTGAAATTGAGGTGTTGTCCGTATTCATGACCCCGTGAATAAATCCAAGCTGCATCCATTTGGCCACAAGCCTGGCCTGCCTTGTGGCAACCGATGAAAAAAATTGCCTGTATCGGTCTTTTGTTTCCAAAATTTCAGGGTAATGGCGGGCAATCACGTAATCGGCAAGCTCGCCAATTGCCGCTTCATCTCCCCGGGCGGCAAAATACTCGAAACTGCCCACCCGGACAAAACCCGATGCGACCCTGGTCATAACGCCGCCCGGATGTATCCCATCCTCGCGCAGGATTCGTTCTCCTGTGGAGACGATTGCAAGGGCCCTGGTGGTGGGCACCCCTAACGCGTGCATGGCCTCACTGACAATGTACTCACGGATTACAGGCCCCAGAGGCGACTTGCCGTCTCCGCCCCGGGAAAACCGTGTTCTGCCGGAACCTTTGAGTTGAACATCAACGCGTTTACCGTCCGGGGTGATCTTTTCTCCGAGCAGAATGGCCCGGCCATCGCCAAGCTGGGGCACAAATCTGCCAAACTGATGCCCGGCATATGCCATGGCAACAGGTGTGGAATCTGCAAAAACAAGATTTCCTGCCAGACAATCTGTCAGTTCCGGCGTCTCTTGAGTAAAATTAAACCCCAGTTCACGGCCCAGTTTCCAGTTGTATTTTTGCAACACAGGGTCGTGTACGGTTTCGGGCGTAATGGGTTCATAAAATTTTTTCGGAAGCATTGCAAAACTGTTTTTAAATCCCGCGTTAAGGGTTGACACTGAAGGTGCTTTTTCCATGTATGCGCTCCTTGTTTGGCTTTCATGAAATATTTCATTGTTAATAAAAATAATGCATGAATATGGAGAAGTCATCATTCGTGTCCGTTTCTTTATGCAGCTTTTGCTCAATTAACATTGGGTTGCAGTATGAGGAAACCTATGCCTATACCCTGCCGGGATTATAGCAGACCTGGGCTGTCCGGCGCTGGTGATCTCCAATGGATATGAAAAGGATGCCGAACAGGTGATAACCTCGTGTCAGCTCGCTGTGGAAAGTCTATATTTAAGAAAAAAGCATTATGAATATTGCCGGACTGCAGCGCATGTGATATTTCCCTGAGATTCAAACTAACTGATTTCCATGGAGGAAATGTAAATATGGAAGAATGTCCCTGCGGAAGCAACCTTGCTTATGCCGAATGCTGCGAACCCGTCATTACCGGAACAGAGCCTGCCCGGACTGCACAACAACTGATGCGCGCCCGTTATAGCGCCTATACAAAGGTTGATACGGATTTTATTTTTAACACCACCCATCCGGATCACCGGGAGGGGTACGATCATGCCAGCACAAAATCATGGGCGCAAAATTCGGAATGGCTGGGCCTTGAAATTGTTGCAACAGAAGCCGGCTGTTCCGAAGACCAGGAAGGCACGGTTGAATTCATAGCCACTTACCGGACAAACGGCACTGTTCAAAATCATCATGAGCTTGGCCGATTTTCAAAACAGGACAATGCATGGTTTTTCACCACCGGTGAGATGGTGAAACCAAAACCTGCTGTTTCCACCAAGGTGGGCCGGAATGCACCCTGTCCCTGCGGCAGTGGGCGCAAGTACAAGAAATGCTGCGGTAAATAAAAGACATTTTTAAAGATACAAGTTCCGTAATCTGACATGGGCCCGGACCCGATTTCCTGGAATCCGGGCTGATGTCGTTTTAGAACGTAATGATCTTGTATCCTTTTTCGATGAACGCGCCCATGGAAGGATGGTTGGCCATATCCCCAACCAGGGGAATGCCTTCCTTTTCAATGGGAGCAAGGGCGTCAAGTTTGGTTGCACAGGCCTTGCAAGCGCCGTAGATAAGGCCGGCCTCTTTGGCTTTTTTGTAAAGGGGGTTTAAAAAATGCCCGGATTCCGACATGGGCCCGACAAGTTTGACAGATTCTCCCTCCAGAACAATAAGTCCTTCCTGGCCCCGCCGTTTTAGGTCAAGGGCATTGAGAAGTACGTGAACAAAGCATAAAGGGTCTCCCCGGAATGCAAATAATACGGTTTTTTCCATGATAAACCTCCTGATTTTGAATTTTTGGGAAAGTGGATTGACAATATATGACGGCCCGAAAAAGCGCTATCGATCCCTGAAAATACTGGTATTCCGGCCGCTCTCCTTGGCCTGGCAAAGGGTTATGTCCGCCTCTTGTAACAGGCTGCCCAGGGAATTGAATTCAGGATATTTACGTCCAATTCCAATGGAAATTGTACAGGACACAGCACTGCCGTCCTTCAGGGGAATCCGGGTTTCGGCAACGGTTTTCAGGATATCCGAAACAATATCCATAGACACTTCGTGGGTCTGTGCCGTGTACATGACGGAAAAATCTTTACCGCCCATGCGCCCGAATATTGCATCCGGTGGCAAGACATCTTTGATGACATTTGCCACTGTTTTTAAAACGATGTCGCCCACATCATGGCCATACTGATCATTGATCTTTTTAAGATAGTCAATATCAATCATCAGGACATATAATTCACTGCCTGACGCATTGAACAGGGGCTCTCCAAGTTCAAAAAATCTCTTTCGGGTCAACACACGGGTTAAAACGTCCCGGGTGGCCATCATATCAAGTTGATTCATACATTCTTTCGCAAGGTGCCTGATGAGAGCACTTTTTTTTCGGAAAAAGTATCCATGGTTTTTTCCGCTATCACTCTTTTTTCTTTTCCCAGAAGTTACGGTTTTCCTGCAGAATGTCACTTATATCGTCATCAACTACATTCTCATCGTTTTCCTTGTCTTCCAGATTAATATCTGTAAATGCATCAATGTTTAAATCTTCTATATCATCCTCATCATCCTCTTCGGATAAATCAATCAGTTCATCAGCATCATCTGAGTCAAGGATGTTGAGGTTCTCCTGATCAAATCCAGGTTCATCTTCAAGGTCTTCAATTTCCAGTTTGGGATCAGCCCCCTGCATCTCATCAGACAGCTCTTCGGGTTCGGTATCCTCTGCCTTTACTTGGCCGGGCTCATCATCCGGGGCATCATCATCATCGGGAAAGTGAATAGACAGATTGTCATCCAGATCTGATACCGGGGCAGCATTTTCATCATTTTCATCCTGAGTGTCTTGTTTAGACGCCGTACTTTCACTATCTTCAATCAGGTTTCCGTTCCGGTCAAAAAGCAGGCTGCCGTTAATATTAATTTTATAATCAAGCCTGAACGCCACATGATTGTTATGTACCACAATCTGGCCGCCTTTGGGGGACAGCGCCTTTGCGGTCAGACGCTCCTTGAGCAGATCCCTGACTGCATCAAGATCCAGATCTTTTTGGACAGATGCAATGAGGTCTTTTTCTCCGTTCAGTATGACTTGGGGATCTGTAATTCTCATACATAACTCCTTAATTTATATTAAATGCGATGTTGGCAAAACTGGGGTCAATAAAGTTTTCAAGGTCAATAATTTTGCCGATCTCCATGACATCGTGCATGTATCTTTGAATTTTATCTAAATCTGATGCTTCCGGATAGAGTCCGTCCCAACAGATGGCCATGGGCTGGGAAAATACATTTTGAAGCACCTGAGAACTCAACCCCATTTTACCTTCGGGGTCCAGGAATTTTACGGCAATGTTCGCCGCCCGGGCCTTATCGTTTTCAATAAACTCGCCGGTATCGACCAGCAGAGAGACAAACTCCTGAACAGCTTCAGGATGTTTCTGGATAAAGTCCTTTTGCATGGCCACAATGCAGCAGGGATGATTCTCCCAGCGTGTGGCTGAATAAAATTCCAGGTTGCCGATTCCCCCCTTGATGGCTTTGGTGGCAACCGGTTCGGCAACCATAAATCCCCCCACATCTTCGTTTTCTTTCATAATGCCGGGCATCTTAATGGGTGGAACCACCTCAAAGCGCACATTAATCGCTTTTTTCCCCGGAACACCGGGTTTGAGCCCCAGTTCCTTCAAAAATTGATGTGCAAGCATGTGGTGAACCGACATTTTGTGAGGAATATCCACAACCTTGTATTTGTAAAAGCTTTGCAAAGAGTCAAACCTGTAATCATAATGCCGGGAGCGCACAAATGTGGAACCGTTCTTGTGGGCAAACAGGACCAGCTGAATAGGGGAGTCATAGGCAAACAGGTCCATGGCAATGGGTGCCAGAACAAAGGCGCAGTCAATTTCCCCGCTTTCAAGGCCTTCCTGTATCGGGTTCCATCCACCCATCAGGCTGGTGGACAGATCAAAGTGCTGGGGGGTCACATCCCCTTGGTTAATGCGGTGTTTCAGGGCGCCCAGAGCAAGGTGGTCGGTAATCTGAATGTGGGCGACATTGAGTTCAACGCGCCCTCCAATAATGCTTCGCTTTTTTGTTATCCGCTGTTTTTTCATCCCTCCGGAGAAAGCCCTTTCAATCGCCTTTGTTATTTCCTGTTCATTAAACGGCTTTGGGCAATGGGCATTCCCACCGGCTTCCAGGATGGCTTTCTGCTGGCCCATGTCGGCCTGGGCCGTGGCCATGATAAAAGGCAGATCCTTAAATGCTTCAGAGGCTCTTAATTCTTTGAGAAATCCAAGGCCATCGAGCGTGGGCATGTTCCAGTCGGAGATGACAAGATCAGGTTTTTCAACTTTTACTTTTTCAAGGCCGTCTACACCGTTCACCGCCATAACAAGATTTGAAAATCCGGCTTTAGCCAGGATTTGTTTGAACATTATCCGCATAGTGCCTGAATCATCTGCCACAACAATTTTGATATTCGGGTCTACCGCCATAAAATACTCCTTATGTCCTGAAAAGGTATAGTATATAAAAAATTAAAAATTTTATCTCTTAAACATCGTCGGTCCATGACCAGCTGAACCTGTGCTGCAATTTCTGGAAAACTTTGTCGAGTATAAATCCCAGCATGCCGATGGCAATGATTACGGCCATAAGTTTGTCATATTCCATGGTATCCCTGGCATCGTTAATCAGATAGCCGAGACCCGATGATACCCCTAAAAATTCTGCCGGGACCAAAACAATCCATGCAATCCCCAGCGCCAGTCTGATGCTGGTCATCATATGTGGGATGGAATATGGAATAACAATCGTTTGAATGAGTTGAACGTTATTGGCACCCTGGTTCAAAGCCATTTTTATCCACTGGGGGTTAATATCCATGACACCAATGGCTGTATTGAGTATTATAGGACAAATTGTCGCCATTACAATCAAAAAATGAACTGCGGATTCAAAGCTGGTAAATAAAAGCAATGCAATGGGCATCCATGACAGGGGGCTGATCATTCTTACGAATTGAATCGGCGAATAGGTCAGCTTGCGAAGACGAGTGAAAAAACCGATCAGTATGCCCAATGGGAGTCCGATGACTGCTGATATGGCTATCCCTACAACGATTCTACGCAGGCTTGCAAAAACCGACATCCAAAATCTGGAATTCTGAAAAGCGTCTGCCATGGCCGTTAGAGTCGGGCCGGGTAGAAAACCTTTAAAATGGGACAGTCCAGGCCTGGTGAAGATAACCTGTGTGATAACGGCCCAGGCACAGGCAAACAGGACAAGTCCGGCAAGTTCATATTTCCAGCCCGACCATACCCGGGTGAAAAATGATGATAAGCCGACCTGGACGGCTCTATCCTGGAAATTTTTTTCAATTGATTTCAACGGTTTCTTCCCTGGAAAAGAGATCTTCTGTGTCGCGATGGCTGAACGCTTTCACTCCCCCCATGTCGTCAAGGGCTTTTCTGACAAAACGGTCGTCCACAAGCTGTGCAACGGCTCTATTTACATCAAGGGTTGTCAGAAAATCCGTGTTGCCTTCAACCTTGGTTTTTTTCATCTGTTCCAGAATAAATCGGGTGGCTGATGGAAAAGGAAAGGGCTGGAAACCGATTCTTTCTACATTCCACTGGGGGTGTATCAGTTCTTTTTCGGGGATGGCACCAAAAACCCTGTGAAGAATTGATTCTTTTACCGGCAAAAATCCTTCGCCGTCCCTGCTGAGCAGATGAGCCGTTTCCTCTGGGTTTTGCAGGCACCACGCCTGGGCTCTTACAATGGCATTTACCGCCTTTTGAATTACTATGGGGCTTTCTTGGATCAGGTGGTCATTGGCGACGACAACACAACAGGGATGATTTTTCCAGATATCTCCGGAATATCGCATAATTTTTGCCGAAAATTTTTCCTGAGCCAGCGCGTTGAAGGGGTCCGCCACGATAAATGCGTCTATCTTATTTCCCAAAAGCGCCTGGGGCATATCCGGGGGGGGCAGAATAAAAAGATTCACCTCGTGGGGGGCAAGCTTTGAGCCCGGCGGTCGGATCACAGCTTCAAGCCCCTGGACCTGAAGTCCTAACTGCATGACCAGATTGTGCATGGAGTACCATGAGGGCACGGCCACCTGTTTGCCGGCCAGATCCGCAAACCGGTTGATGCCGGCGTCTGTTTTAACAGTGACCGCACTGCCATTGGTGTGATTCCAGGCCAGAACCTTGACGGGTACGTTCTGCTTGAATCGCATCCATACGGGGATGGGAAAAAGCATGTGGGCCAAATCAAACTTACCCGTTAAAAAGGATTCGGAAAGTACTTTCCATGACCGCACCATGACCGGCGGTTCCACATGAAGTCCTTCGTGGGAAAAATAACCCAGAGTGTATGCAACGAGTAAAGGGGTGGCATCTGTAATGGGCAGATAACCTATTTTTAACGGTCTTTTTTTTGCCGCTGCCGAGCAAGGAAATACCATGGGGGCACAGGCGGCTATGCCTGCTGTCCCTATTGCTGTTTTTAAAAAACTTCGCCGTGAAATACTGTTGGGGCATACCGGCTTTACATGGTTAAATTCCATTCGTCAGGCTCCGTTTAACTAAATATGCGATTTTAAATCGTTCAAGAATATCGGTTCTCAACGCTTTGATCACAGGATCATGCTGTTTTCTGGGGTAGGGTACATTGATATCGAAAATATCGGAAATCCCGGCAGGGGAACCAGCCAGAACAACAATTTTATTGCCAAGGCGTATGGCTTCATCAATATCATGGGTGACAAAGACCGCGGTAAAGCTTTCGGACATCCACAGGTTTACCAGTTCTTCCTGGATATGGGCCTGGGTAAAGGTATCTAACGAGGCAAAGGGCTCGTCAAGCAGCAGGACCTGGGGACGTCCCACCAGCGCCCTGGCCAGGCAGACCCGCTGAGCCATACCTAAAGAGAGCTGGCTGGGTTTTGCATCAGCCGAACCTGTCAGCCCCATGATTTCGAGAAACTGGCTTACCCGGTATTCCAGATACTGGGTCTCTTTCCTGATTTTACAACCATAGGCCACATTCTCCTTAACGCTGAGCCATGGGATCAGGGCCGGTTGCTGGAACAGCATGGAACGTGAGGGATGGATGCCGACAATAGGGTTGCCGTTCACCCGAATTTGACCGCAGGTCGGATTTTCAAGCCCAGCCAGCATGTTCAGCAGGGTGGTCTTTCCACAACCCGATTCACCCAGAATAATCACAAAATCCCCAGGATTTATGGAAAAGGAAATATCCTTGAGAATCTGATGTTTTTTTTTCCCCGGCCCGTCGTAGGATTTACAGATTTTTTCAATATCTATTTTCAAGTACTATAATTCCGATAGAACAGTATCAATAAATTCGGGCCTGACAAATCCATTGAGGTCGGCTTCGATCGGCATGACCTTCATGGTTGTACGCATATAATCAAGCACGATGTTCAAAATTTGCATATCCGGAGCCAGAAGTTTTGGGCAATAGGTAATCCCGGAGGTGTTAAGTGTCCTTCGTATCTGCTCGCCAGAAAGGCCTAAAAAAGAGGCGGAGATGCGTTCAATGGTGTTTTCGGCGGTGTCCGGGGATGATGACATATACCGGTCAAGTTCCCGGGCGCTATAAAGGAGACAGCTGACCATCAGGGCCAAATCCTCCCCTTTGGTCACAAGCAGATCCTGGTGTACCACGAATACACTACCCGGATGATCCTTCCACAAATCCCGGGAAAGGAGCAGATGTTTGAATCCTTTTTTTTCAACCTCCGCGTCACCAAAGGGGGCAGGGCAGATAAAAGCTGCAATATCGCCGTCAAGATCCGAACTGGCCATTTCCGGCATCAAGGCAAACGGTACTGATTCAATTCTGACGCTTTCTCCTAATTTTCCCGAACCGGCGATTTTTAAATTTCCTGCACTCAGCAGTCTGTGCAAAAGCAGATGTTGAATACTGAGCCTGTGCGGAATCAAAACGCTTTTACCTTTAAGATCCGCCAATCTTTGAATTTGGTTGGCCATAATGACTCTGCTGCCTGCCCTGTGAGTGAACATGAGCATGGATATTGCCGAACCCTTGTTAAACAGATACATGGCCTGGGCAATATCCATAAAAGCGGCATGAATATCCCCGGATGCAAATCCCCTCTCCACCTGTTCCCAGGAACGCATGGTAAAAGGTATAATATCCGAATCGGCACCAGACCCTTTACGCTGGATGTAACGGGGTAAAGCAAGTCCTAATATCAGATGATCAATACTAATAAAATGTCCGATTCGGATAGTCAGGGGCAGCCTCAAATCTTTTAGACTTATTGATTTTGGATTTTATTGAGAAAAACTTTAACACAGCCCGGAATGCGTTGGCAAGTTTGTAGACGCAATTTATTTCATCTGCGGTACTTAAAGTCGCCCGCTGCGAATAATGGCCACCAATAGCCAGACACCAAGGAGAGCAGCAGCAATGAATCCGGCAATGCCGATGATGGAGACGCCGAGAATCATGGGCGGGATCCGGGAGTTGAGTACAATGGCCGAGCCCAGGATCAGGGCGGCAATGATAATGGCAAAAGAGATCCGATTGGATGTCTGATCCTGGGTCATCATCAGCCGCTCCAGACCATCAAGGCTTACCGTGATCTTTATTTTTCCCTTTTTGATCTGGGTCATGATGCTGCTTGTATCCCCGGGCAGGGTCTGAAGCAGGGAAAAGAGATCCCTGGCGATGCCTAAAAACTCCCGGGAGAGCCGGGGTAATGAATATTTTCTTAGGGTTGCGGACTTGATATAGGGCCGGGCATGGTTAAGGAGATCAAATTGAGGGTCTAGTGTGCGTGCCACCCCCTCAATACTGATAAATGCCTTCATCATTAAAAACAGGTCCGGAGGGATTCTCAACCCGTGCCGGGTGCAAAGCTCAAGAAACTGGTGAATCATGCGGCTGGGATTGATTTCTTCAAGCTTTCTGGACAAATATACCGCGCAAAATTGTGCGATATCCTTTTCCAGGGCCGCCATATTGACCGATGGGTCGGGCTCGGTCAGACGGCAAAGCAGACGGGCTGTATTCCTGGTATTTTTTGAGGCAAGCGCCTGGAGCAGATCAATGAATAACTCCCGGGTAGTTGAATCCACAAATCCCGTCATGCCAAAATCAATCATGCAGATGCGCTGGTCTTCCAGAATAAAAATATTGCCCGGATGGGGATCGGCATGGAAGAAACCAAACTCAAATATCTGACGCATGACAAAATCGGCGCCAATGCGGGTGATTTTTTTTCTGTCAAGAGCTGCCCGGTCAATGGCTTCAACGTCATCGGCCTTGATCCCCAGGATATATTCCATACACAGCACCCGTTGTGTGGAATGGGACCAGTAGACTTCGGGAATGCGGATGTCCGGTTCTCTGGCGAACTGGTCAGCCATCTGTTCCATATTGGCCGCCTCCACCATGTAATCGAGCTCTTTTTCCAGGGATTGGGCAAATTCTTCAACAATTTTCACGGGTCGGAATATGGCCATATCTTCCAGGTTTTTTTCCATGACCTGGGCCAGATAGTGGATGATTTCCAGATCAACCTCGATTGTTTTACGGATGCCGGGGCGCTGAATTTTTACCGCCACCTGCTCCTTTGACGACAGTTCCGCCCGGTGAACCTGTCCGATGGAGGCCGAAGCAAAAGGAGCCTCCTCAAAGGAATAGAATACCTCACTGATGGGTCTGCCAAACTCTGAAAGAATAATTTGTCCGACCTGTTCAAACGAAAATGACGGCACCTTGTCCTGGAGTTTGGCAAGCTCCCGGGTCAAGTCCAGGGGGATCAGATCCGGCCGTGAGGATAATACCTGGCCCATTTTAATGAAGGTGGGCCCAAGCTCCTCCAAAACCATCCTGATCCGCTGATTCCTGGACAGTTTCTCATGGGGTTTTGAGAACGGAATTTTATCAAGATAATGATCAATCCCCATGGCATCAATAATATTTTCAAATCCGTACTTGAAAATAATGCCGATAATCTGTTGGTAACGAACCAGATGCCGGTATCGTTTCGTGACCCTGGAAATGGTCTTAAAACTGAGCATGGTCAGGGCAAGATGCCTGGATTTCAGGCCTCTTTTTCAATTTTTTTAGACAGCTCGTCAATCCGGGCATTGAGTTCATCAATATCCCCACGGGTGGGCAGATCCAGGCGTTTAAGTACCGATTCCACAACTGCTTCAACTTTTTTATCAAGGCTGGATTTTGCTTCGTCGTACCGTTTTTTACACTCTTCCAGAAAGTCCTTTGCCTCTTTCTGGTTCATTTCAGACTGTTCTGCGAACTCCTTGGCAAAGGTTTCAATTTCTTTTTTGGAGCGCAGCGCCATACCCACCCCGGTGAGCAGACTGTTTTTTAAGGTTTCAAGCATGTTCTTTTCCTCCCTTTTATTTTTACTATTTTGAGCCAAAGGAGACGTCCAATATATCCTCCACAGAGCTATCCCCTTCAAGAATGGCATCCATCTTACCATAAGATCCGGGCAAAAGGGTATTGATAAAAAATCTGGCAGAGGCCATCACGCCGGCATAAAATGCTGCCTCTTTGTTTTTCCCAACCTTGGCAGCCACAGCTTCAGGGTCAAGAGAGCCTACTTTTTCAGCCAATTTAGGTGCGGCAACACAGGCTCGCCACAGATGCATCCAGGCAAAGACGATATCCCCTGTAATCTCCAGGAAGGGGTGAGCAAAGGCATAAGCGTTAAGCACCTTTTCAGACCTTGCCCTTGCACCGATCTCATAGGCAACAACATCATACCGGTCCAGAGCAAGTTCGACCTTTTCGAAAAGTACTTCAAGTCCTTCAATTTTTTGGGCTTCAATTATGGTTTTTCTGATCTGATCCAGGAAGTATACAAAACTTTGCCCATTGTTCATGGAGAGCTTGCGACCGAGAAGATCCATGGCCTGGATCCCGTTGGTGCCTTCGTAAATCATGAAGATTCTGGAATCACGCATGAGCTGCTCTGCCGGAAATTCCTTGCAGTATCCATATCCGCCGTAAACCTGGACGCCGTGGGAGCAGACCTCAAGGGCCTTATCCGTGATATAGCCTTTGACAATTGGGGTGAGTACCTCAATTAAAGCGGCGGTATTGGCCTTTAATGCCTCATCATCCGTGGTATGAACAATGTCCTCGCATTTGGCATAGTAATAGTGCAGGGACCGCATGCCTTCGGTGTATACTTTCATATTCAGCAGCTGGCGTTTAACATCCGGGTGATTAATAATGGTTACGTTTTTGGCTGTGGCATCCTTGCCCGCTGTAAGATGTCGGCCCTGTACCCGGGTTCTGGCATAATCAAGGGCGTTCATATAAGCGGCGGACGCCACGGCAAAACCCTGGACACCCACAAATGCCCGGGATTCGTTCATCATTTGAAACATTGCGGACATGCCCTTGTTTTCTTCGCCGAGAAGGGTGCCGATGCAAGGTCCTTTGTCTCCCAAAGCCAGGGTGCAGGTAGCATTACCGTGAATGCCCATCTTTTCTTCAAGGCCCGTGCATACCACATTGTTGAATTCACCCAGGGAGCCGTCTTCATTAACCAGGTATTTGGGCACCAGAAACAGGGAGATTCCCCGGGTGCCCGCAGGTGCGCCCTCAATACGCGCAAGGACCGGATGGATAATATTATCGCAAAGATCGTGTTCACCCGCAGAGATGAAAATTTTTGTACCCTGGATGGTGTAGGTGCCGTCATCGTTCAAGGTGGCTGCGGTGGTCAACGCGCCCACGTCGGAACCGGCCTCGGGTTCCGTCAGGAGCATGGTGCCGCCCCACTGGCCTGCAAACATTTTTTTCATGTACAGTTTTTTCTGGGTTTCATTACCAAAGGCTTCCACCAGCTTGGATGCGCCGTGGGTCATGCCGTAATAGAGCATAAAGGCGGAGTTGGCGCCTACCATATATTCCAAAGCTGCGCACCCCACGGTTTTGGGCATGCCCTGGCCGCCCACCTCCGGATCATCACACATGGCCAGCCATTCACCTTCGCAGAAGAGCTTCCAGGCCCGTTTGAAAGATTGGGGCGTGGTCACTTTACCGTTTTCAAGGGTGCAGCCGATCTCATCTCCGTCTTTAAATGTGGGCAGAATCTCCTTAATGGCAAGCTTCCTTGCTTCCGAGACAATCAGGTTAACGGTCTTTTTATTGAATTGCTCAAATAACTCATGGTCAACCGTTCCGATTTGTTCATGCAATACAAAGTCGACATCGCGCCTGTCTGCAATTGGCTGTGCCATATTATCATTCCCTTCTTAAAACTGTTCATGGTTGATATAGGTAGGCATCTGTTGCACGCAACAAGATGCCGACTAACGAAAAGCATGGTATATGTAGTATAAAAAATTTAATATTTCCAAATTTTTTTGAAAATTGTTTAGCTGAATTTCTAAAATCTTTTTTTCATTCCGGCCTTTATTAATATAAGAAGGTTTAAATATGATTATTTTTTTGCTAAATAGAGTTAATTATCGGCCCGGTTTCATATGAGTCTAAGATGTTAGTTCCGTAAAATAAATGTCTAACTGATGGATACAAAAGACGCATGCGAATAAAATGTTGGGGTTCTAGAGGATCAATCTGTGTATCAGGGCAACAATATACCAAGTACGGCGGCGATACCACCTGTTTTGAGATCCAGGCAAATTCGGGTGAGGTTGTGATCATTGACGCCGGTACCGGCATCCGCAGGCTTGGAAAATCCATGGTTCAAAAAAAAATTAAGAGATGTTATCTGCTTTTGACCCATACCCACTGGGATCACATCATTGGTATGCCCTTTTTTCATCCCCTGCTTGATGCGGATACCACAGTCCACATCCAGGACCGGACCTTTGCCGGACTGACAACGAAACAGGTTATTGACCGGGTCATGTGTATGCCTTTTTTCCCCGTCGGGTTAAAGGCCTACAACGCTGATATCCGGTTTGATTCATCCCTGAACAACCGTTTTTCCATCGGCAGCCTGGATATTGAAACAATCCTCACCTCCCATTCCCAGGACAGCATTGGATACAGGTTTACGGAAAATGGGAAAACATTTGTGTTTCTTACGGACAATGAACTGGGATATACCCACTCCCAGGGCAGAAGTGTTAAAGAATACATCGCCTTTTCAAAAGATGCGGATTTACTGTTCCATGACACCGAGTACACGGATGATGAATACCTGAATAGAAGCGGGTGGGGTCACTCCTGCCTGTCCGATGTTTTGGATTTAAGCGTTAAGGCGTCAGTGGGGCAGCTTGGCCTTATTCATATCAACCAGGACAGAACCGATGACCAGGTGGATGCCATGGTTGACCAGTGCCGTCGATTTTTCAATAATAATCACCTCTCCACCTCCTGTTATGCTGTTGCTGCGGATTTTGAAATTTTTCTATAACCCTTCAAAAGCCTGGGAGGCTGCCAAGAATTTTTCCCACCCCAGGGTGGTCACCATGCTTTTTTTCGGGTTCAGCGCAGGGCTGCCCATTCTGCTGATTTTTTCATCTCTGTCGCTTTGGCTTCGTGAGGCAGGTATCCAGCGTTCGGCTGTCACCTTTTTCTCCTGGGCAGCCTTAGGGTATTCCTTTAAATTTATCTGGGCACCCTTGGTGGATCAAATGCCCATTCCCGTAATGACTCGAAGGCTTGGCCGGCGCAGGGCCTGGATACTTCTGGCCCAGATCTGCATTGCTTCGGCCATTTTTGCCATGTCCATGATTGATCCGGCAAAGGCAGAGAACTGTTTATTCTTGATGGCTCTGGCTGCCGTGGCCTTAGGCTTTTCTTCGGCCACTCAGGACATTGCCATTGATGCCTACCGCATTGAATCAGCAGGCGAAGCGCTCCAGGCTTTGATGGCTTCGATGTATATTGCCGGATACCGGATCGGGATGCTGGCCGCAGGTGCAGGTGCCTTGTTTATAGCCCAGATCCAAGGCTCAACCCCGGGCGCTTATGATTACACGGCCTGGCGCACGGCCTACCAGATCATGGCCGGGCTGATGGCCATTGGGATGATCACGGTATTTGTAATTAAAGAACCTGCAATAACGGAAAAAGAAGCAACTTGCGCCCGGAACAGGGATCATGCCCGGTTTTTTATTCTTTTTTTAATTTCTGCGGCTGCCTTTGTGGGGTGGTTTTATTTTTCATCCGGGATTGCATCCACATTAAAAGAACAGGTGGCCCTTGTTGTGAAAAACCATTCTGCCGCCGGATTTATAGTTGAAACCGCACGGCTTGCCGCAGGCCTTTGTTCAGCACTTCTGGCGGCAAGGGTGATGGTGGCCCTGAAAGTGGCGGACATGGAGATGATCCGGTCCGCCTATGTTGAACCGGTTTCGGATTTTTTTTTGCGGTACGGCGCAGGCCTGGCCTGGATGCTTCTTGCGCTTATCGGCCTGTACCGGATTTCGGATATTGTTCTAGGTGTTATTTCCAATGTCTTTTACCAGGACATGGGTTTTTCAAAAATTCATATCGCAAGCATCGTAAAAACCTTCGGACTGTTCATGACCATTGCCGGCGGTTTTCTGGGTGGCACCCTGTCAATTCAGTTCGGGGTGATGCGCATTCTTTTTGCCGGGGCATTGCTGTCAGCGCTGACAAACCTGCTGTTTGTTCTCATGGCCTGGACCGGTCCGGCCCTGCCCATGCTCTACCTTGTGATCTCCGCGGATAACCTGGCCGGCGGCCTCGCCGGCGCTGCATTTGTGGCCTTTTTATCCAGTCTGACCAATGTCAGGTTCACCGCCGTTCAATATGCCGTATTTTCGTCATTAATGACCCTTGTACCAAAGGTGTTTTCCGGATATTCCGGGGCCATGGTGGACCAACTGGGATACCCTGTGTTTTTCACGATAACCGCCGTGATGGGTATCCCGGTTCTTATTTTAATCCTGATCTGCGGGGTTAAACTGCAAGTGAAGAACCGCAGATGAAATTCGGTGTATTCTAATTGTTGAAATATAAGGGTAAAAATCAAGGTTTGACCCCATGACACGCAGGTGATATATATTGCGGCCTACATTATGTTATCGTTTGACATCAACTTATTGGATAAAAAAACTTGAACATCGAGTAACAGATAAAATTTTTTGGAACCTATTCTGGATGGTTATAAACACTCTGTGTTTGGATTTTTTGTGATACTTCCATATGTTCAATTTTGTAAGGAAAATGAAATGAAAAAAATGATTTTTTTTATATCTATATTTTTTATATTTATATTTATAGCATCAAATCAAGCTGTTGCGTTTCCAGAAGGCTTGCAACCAAGCACTGAGAAAATGTTAATTGGTTCGTGGGAAGTATCTGTATATATTTCGCCTGCTGAGATAGCACAGATGCTTGGTGAATCTCTTCCACAAAATTTAAGTATAGCACTAACAGGCTCTGGTTCTCACACTTATCATGTTGGAGGGAAATGCAATACTGATGGGCAAGTTACATTAAGGTTGAATCTGGAAGGTCAAGAGTTACCGCTCAATTTTTTAGTACGACATGCAGGGACATGGGAGATACACGACAACATAATAGTCGAAACTAATATTAATTCGGTTGTAACCCCTAATGATCCAATTACTATGAACGTAGTGAACGTATCACCGGAATATCAATCAATGTTTACGCCTGCTTCGGGAGACTCCACGTCTATGAAAATAATTCACATTTCAGAAAAAATAGCAGAATTGAAGATGATGGAATCACCATACCGCAGTTTTACATTAAGAAAAAAGATTGGAAAATAGGGGACTTGGCCGATCTCAACTTACCGTTAATGGTCGAATAGTAATATCCGACTGAGGAATTGATTATAAGAGCCAAAAAGAACTGTGTGGCCTATTTCGAAGCACAGATACCTCAAAAAAAAAGCCCGGGTAGACCACCAGAGTATGGTTAAAAAGTACGGTTATTAGAGCTATTTGATCATCAACACCTATTCTCAAAAATCGAATGCACAATTTATGGGAAAATTGAAGAGATTTCAATCACTTCCCTGGATTTACTCTGGAAGCCGACAGCTGGTCTGATCCGTTTTGTGCTGGCAATTACCAGTCGTGGTCCTATCGTATTGATGTGCAGTGACCTGCATCAAGATCCTGTTATGGCCCTTGAACTTTATTGCGCCAGGTTCCGTATCGAAACTATGTTTGATATGCTCAAAAATGTCATGGGTGTTTTTCGATATCGATTTTGGACAAAGGGTTTGCCGCGCCATTCCAGAAAGCCCAGAAAGAATAAATATTTGAATCCTCCGATGGGCATTGATCAAAAAAGAAAAGTCAGACGCTGCTTTGATGCATATGAACGATTTGTCATGATCGGTTCAATTGCCCTTGGTTTGCTGCAACTGATTTCATTAAAATATCAAAATTCTGTATGGCGTGAATTTCAAGGCTTCTTGAGAACAAAATCCAGAAGCCTCCCCTCTGAACGAACGGTCAAATTTGTAATCGCCAACTTATTGATCGTTGATTTATTCAGTTCCGCTCCAGGAGCGATAATACGGAAAATTCAAAAGTACCGTTTCAAGAAAAAAATGCTCAAACCAGGTGTTTTGCCGGAGAAGCTGGTGCCAGATCCAGAAATGGCTTTGCCAAAGCTTGAATGAACCGTGTCGAAAGTACTCCCATGGTCTCAAATTTGGAACATTAAGGGAAGGAGTACGTCGATATATTGCCTCCCAAAGTTACGACTCACGAGTCAGTTTAATGTCTTTTTGTCTCCGGATCGGTTCAACAGAAATATGGCTTCCTTTCTTAGGATGATTCAAATTTTTCATATTTTCAAGAATTCCCAACTTTTAATAAAAAGTTGGATAAAAGTTAGGATATGTTTTTCGAAAAAGCAAGTCCAAATTTTCAATAAAAGCCCCCAACGCTTTTATTGATGAGCCTTGGGGAGAATTCTTATAATCCCAACTTTCTTGTAAAAGTTGGGAATTTGTTAGGGGAGAAGCTTCTTAATCTGAATAAAAAAATTCTTCATTATACAGGGACGATTCTGGAATGGTAGAGATGTGAGAGCCTATCTTGAAAGTATTTGGTGAAAAGGCAATTATTTTTTTTCATAAGGCTTATATGGCGAAAGCGGCATAAAATAAAAATATAGCTTTTTAAACATAATTTGATATTATACCGTTATCGACATATTTTTTTGGAGGACGCGATGCAGCAGATCATGGTCTCCCCCAGTGATCTTGGGGTAACGCTTAAAGAATTGAGGAAACAAAAAGGGATGACCCAAAGAGCTTTGGGTAAACGGGTGGGGCTTGACCAAAAACGGATCTCCCTGATGGAAAACGGCAATCCCAATATCCGGGTAGCCAGCCTGTTCAGGCTACTTTCCGCCCTTGACGTGGGCATGACCCTTGAGCCCAAGGCCATTGAAGGAACGACTCCAGTCCAGGGGAGTCAGGAAGATAATAAGGATGAATGGTGATGGGAAAGGCAAAAAATCTTACCGTTCTTATGAACGGTGTTCCTGTGGGCCATCTGACCCGAAGTGCCAAAGGGATTATCTCTTTTGGTTATGACGAGGATTGGCTTTCAGACCGCAATAGAAGACCCTTGTCCCTATCTCTGCCTCTTACAACCCAGGTTTATTCTGGTGACCGGGTTGAAAATTATTTTGACAACCTGCTGCCTGACAACATGACATTGCGCAACAGGCTGCAGGCCAGGGTCGGGGCTTCGTCCACCCGGGCCTTTGACCTGCTCTCCCATATCGGCAGGGATTGTGTGGGGGCTGTGCAGCTTGTGCCTGAAGGGGAAAGGCCAAATGTCAAAATGGTCACGGCAGATCGAGTGGATGAATCACAGATAGAGGCTATTCTTAAATCTTATTCCGCCATGCCCTTGGGGGTGGACATTGATGCCGATTTCAGGCTTTCCGTTGCCGGAGCCCAGGAAAAAACCGCTTTCCTCAGAATGCAAGGCAACTGGTACCGCCCTTCCGGGGCCACGCCCACCAGCCACATTTTCAAGCTGCCCATGGGCTGGCTGGGCCAGACCGGCCTGGATTTGTCAGGTAGTGTGGAAAACGAATGGCTCTGCCAGAAACTTTTGGACGCTTTTGGCATGGCTGCGGCTGACACCCGGATGGCGAATTTCGGCAGCCAGAAGGTACTGGTAGTGAAGCGGTTTGACCGGCGCTGGTCCGCTGACGGCTCCTGGCTGATCCGGCTTCCCCAGGAAGATATCTGCCAGGCCACGGGAACGCCTTCTGCTCTGAAATATGAGACGGACGGGGGACCGGGTATGGCTGCGATCATGGGCCTGCTTCTGGGCTCTGACAGAGCCCATGTGGACAGGACCGTCTTTATGACTGCCCAGGTGCTTTTCTGGATGCTGGGGGCCATTGACGGCCATGCCAAAAATTTCAGCATCTTTCTTCGGCCCGGCAGCCGCTTTCACCTGACCCCCCTTTACGATGTCATTTCGATCTATCCTTTGGTCAAAGCCGGCCAGATTTCCATGCACAAGGTGAAGATGGCCATGGCCGTGTCAGGGAAAAACCGCCATTACAGATGGAACAGCATAGCCAGAAGACATTGGCTGGACACGGCAAAAAAATGCAGGTACCCGGAAGATGAGATGAAGCAGATCATTGAAAAATGCTGCGATATAACACAAGAATGTATAGATCACGCAGGTGCGGCCCTGCCCCCTGGATTTCCCGGTCAGATTTCATCAGCAATTTTTTCAGGGATACACCAGGCAAGGGAACAGTTAATAAAAGAGCAGCCCCAATACCGGGGCAGATAAACGAGGAAGCAGATGGAAAACGAATCCAGAATTGGAAGCTTGGCAGACTAATTTTACCGAGCTACAACCTTACTCTTTTGGTATCGTTTTCTTTGAAGGGCCTTCTACCTGTTTGGACAGCCTTTGATTTTCTGCGATAGCCACATCAAGATCGTGTTTTAATTTTGCCATGTCAGATAAAAGTGTTTCCTGATTCCTAAGCTGGCTCCTGACTGCTTCCAACTCTCCTTTGACCTGTGCTGCAGCCGTTCTTTCTGCATTGATCTTTTCTACACAAATTATTTTTTCCGCGGTCAAGTTCTCTTTTAAGGGAGTTGGCCGTTTTTGAATTCCCGATTTTATGTTATGCTCGCCGCTCAACTCGAAAGGATAAAAGGTCATGAAGATATCGACAGTGGAGAAGAACGGGATAACACCGGAAGTCGTGGAGATGGTTTGCTCTCTGGTTGGGCGCATCCCTTGGCCTGAGCGTCGGCAGGCAATGGCGGATGTAACAAATAGGCTGTTGGATGGCAAGCCCCGGGTTGCGGAAGACGTATTCGGATGGGGGCGTGCAACCGTAGAGATGGGGATAAACGAACTGAGAACAGGTATTGTGTGCCTCAACGACATTTCCAAACGGCACAAGCCCAGGACTGAGGACAAATATCCACAAATGATCAAGGATATTCATGAGATCATGGTTCCCCAAAGCCATGCCGATCCCCATTTGCGTACCACCTTGGCGTATACGAACATGACAGCGGCAGCTGTACGCGATGCCCTGTTGAAAAAGGGTTGGCCGGAAGAGCAGGTGCCCGCAGTGCGCACGCTCTCGGAGATTTTGTTGCGCCAGGGTTACAGGCTGCGAAGCGTGGCAAAAACCAAAGTTCAAAAAAAAACGAATGGACAGACCAGATTTTCAAAAATGTCCATGAGGTAAATGCCGAAGCTGATTCGGACCCCAAAACGGTTCGCATCAGCGTGGACACCAAAGCCACCGTCCATGTCGGCGACTACTCTCGAAAGGGCAAATCGCGTGGATTGGAAGCAGTGAAGGCCCTTGACCACGAGATGATGCCCAAGGAAAAGCTGGTGCCTGGGGGAATAGTGGAAACAGAGACCGGCAAAGCATTCCTGTTCTTGACGGACAGCAACAAGACCAGCGATTTCCTGATGGACGGCATTGATCTTTGGTGGAATAGCCGCAGGGAAAGCCTTGGAGATGTTACCCGTCTTGTCATCAACATGGACAATGGCCCGGAATGTAGCGGCCGCAGAACCCGTTTTCTCCAACGGATGGTCGAGTTTGCGAACACGAGCGGTCTTGAGATTCGCCTTGCGTACTACCCACCCTACCACAGCAAATACAACTACATTGAGCACTACTGGGGTGGATTGGAACAATCATGGAACGGCTATCTCCTTGATAGTGTGGAAACCGTGCTCAAAAGAGCAGGAAACTTCGTATGGAGAGGCGTAAAGACAACCGTCAGCCTCCTTACATCAGTATACCAGAAGGGAATCACCCTATGCACAAAGGAGAAAGCAGAACTTGAAAAGCGCCTTGATCGTTTTACCCAGCTTCCTCAGTGGGATATTACTATTCGACCATTAACGGTAAATTGAGATCGGCTAAGTCCCTTAGAAGACATGCCGCCACGTATGCCAGCCGGTCAGGAGTTCCCATTGAAATCGTTTCAAAAATTATCCTCCGGCACTCCAACCTATCTACCACCCAGAGGTATCTTGGAAAAATCAGCGACACCGAGGCCATGTATTGGATTGAGAATATTTACCGTTAAAAATCGAAGGGGATTGGGGTGATCCCAATCCCCAACAATAGAAACTCCAGTGCTCATGGGATTTTTCGGAACAATAGAGTTTTTTCATAGACACATTGTAGGGCCTCTAATTCCTCAAAATCTTTGAAGATGGGCGATTCACGGCGGCGGAGCCGCCGTAAACGTGAAAACCACCAGTTTATCTGGTGAATTTTATGATTGTGCCAAGTGTCAAAGATCCTGTTTATTGCACCCATGTTTTATGCGCTCTGTGCTTGCTCATAAAACCCAACCGTTTCTTTGATTTTATTGGCATATTTGTAAATTTCGTTCAGGCCTTGTATTGGTTGTTTCGTCTCGGTTTTATCGCTGGCAATTAGTCCTATATACTTTTGAGAAGTATTAAAGTGGAGGCGGCAGAGCGGTTTTCTGTTATTATCATCCAGGAGAATACCGAAATAACTTTTGTTGTCTCTATGGACGACTCTGGATACATCGACTACTTCATGTAATATTGCTCTCACAATATAGAATCCATCTAATTCTTCTTGTGTGGTCACCACGCCTGTTTCTTTAGTGGGGATGGTTTCTTCCTCAAGCACTTCCTTCTTTTCTTCATCGCTTGTAAGAGCTGATTTGAGACGATCATTAATTCTACCATTAATCAGCAGATTGATGGCCTGTTTGACTATCGGAGTGAATTGTTCAATAACCGGTTGTGTTTTTAGACCTGTGTAGACATTACCTAATATAAACTTTACTAGCTCTTGCGATGGTGAGGCGAACTCACTTTCGAGCAGGTTTTTTATCTCCCTAGTATATTTCAAGTCATTTGCCGAAAGAAGCATCTTGTCGAGTTCGAAAGAGTTTTTTGTAAGCTTTTTCAATTCGGGAATGATTTGAGGATCGATTTCTAGCAGGTTAATTTCCATGAACGGTTTTTCATCCATCTTGTTCGGTTCTTCAAGATCTGAAAAAAATCTATATGATATCCCGTTGGTTAAGACAGATATTCTCGCTGTCGTAACATGGAAGTACCGACGTAACTGTGAAGCATGGCAGTCGATGAGATTGGATCCACAATTTTTACATTCGAACAACATAGTGACCTTGCCATCCGAGACGATAGCATAGTCAACTTTTTCTCCTTTTTTGCTACCAACATCAGCAATATATTCTGGGATAACCTCGGATGGATCAAAAACATCATAACCGAGGGCCTGAATGAACGGCATGACAAGAGCGTTTTTTGTCGCTTCCTCAGTTTTTATAATATCTTTTTGTTTGATCGCCCGTGTTGAAAGTGCAGCCAACTGGTCAGTAAATTCCATTACCTCTCCTCAGTCTAATAATTATCGTGTTAGTGCCATCCACCAGTAAAAATAGGGTCAACGCCATTCTTTTGCCCAGCGGATAATCGCGGAGCCGCCGAGAACGTCTAAGCTAAGCGGCTCGGTGTTAGCCGCGTCCGGTAGAGCGCGAAGCGCGGAACGAACTTGAGCGACTTGTTAAGCATTTGGCTGCCTCTGCGCTTTGTGCTGAATTAGTGCCGTACGCATATGACCAGGAGACTTCTCATATGCGTCATCACTCAGAAACTGGGGTCAGATGAAGGTTCACGCAATAAATGTTCATCTGACCCCAATTTACTCAGGTCGTCATACGGAGGCGAGTCTTCTTTGTTCTTCGGCATAGTGGTTCCGTCTGGGAAGTTGGCAGCATGGCTATTGCGTTAGGTCGATCACGACCTTGCCGAAATGCGCTCCCGACTCAAGGTAGCGGAACGCCTCCTGCGCCTCGGCAAACGGGAATACGCGATCGACTACCGGCTTCATGCCGGTTTCAGCAACCAGCCTTGCGACTTGCTCCAGCATTGCTCGGCTGCCGACGTAGATGCCGACCATGCGCTTGGCACCGAGCGTCAGGGTCAACGGATTGACCTCGCCACCGAAGCCGCTGACGCCTCCGATGACGGCGATGGTCCCGCCCACGGCGGTGGATGCGACAGAGCGGGTAACGGTTCCCTGCCCGCCGACCTCCAGCACCACATCGACTCCCTCGCCGCCAGTTTGGTTTAGCACCTCGTCCTGCCATTCGGGGGTCGCACGGTAGTTGATCGTCACGTCCGCACCCAGGGCGCGGGCGCGCACCAGCTTCTCATCGCTGGACGATGTGATGATCACCCGCATGCCTGCAGCCTTTGCCAGTTGCAGACCCAGGATTGAAACACCACCGGTGCCAAGCAAGAGAACAGTATCGCCGGGGCGAACGTCGGATGACTCGAAGATCGAATTCCACGCGGTGACGCCTGCACACGGGAGGGTTGACGCCTCGACGTATCCCAGCTGGTCCGGGATCTTGGCGAGGGTTTCCTCATGCAGCGTGACTTCCTCGGCCAGCATACCGTCAACGTCGCCACCGAGCGAGTTCCGGACCTTACTTCGATCAGGTCTACCTTCGAGCCAATGGGGGAAGAAGGACGCCGCCACCCGGTCGACCGGCTTGACCCGGCGGACCATCGAACCGACTGCGATGACATCTCCCGCGCCATCGGAACAGGGAATGACTGGGTGATCTACCTTTGTCGGATCCATCCCCTTGGCGACCACCAGATCGCGATAGTTTAGCGACACAGCACGTACCCTGACGCGTACTTCGTAGGGCTCGAGCGGGCGCTCGACGATGTCTTCCAACTGCAGTCCGTCGATCTGCCCGCCATGCGAGATCCGATAGGCCTTCATGATTGCTCCTCAAAGTTGCCACTCATCGCGCGTTTCCGCTACAAACGGAGCCGCCTTGCGGCATGCATCGTACGCCATTAAGTTGCACGCAACCAATCGGTGTATCGCGTTTTGCGGCTGACGGCTGACGGCTGAAGCGAGTAATTGGGGTCAGATGACCATTAACACAAGTAAGTACAAGTCGCTCTATCAACTCAGCACCCTTCCTGATCTGGCCTAACAATATGTTCAGCAGATCTGTATATCATCCAAGAGTGATTATCTAACTGCATAACATGATATTTTTAATGTTAACCAGATCTGCATAATTCCTTTTGCAAATCACCACTCTTGGAATAATTAAACATCCCCTGCGCCAAATTGCAATAGTCAATTAAATACCCTGTACAAATTACCTTTATTCTTGGCCAGAAGACCGATGACTTATGGTATCATTCAGGCCCAAAGCCATTATTGAAAGGAATGTTGACTACTTCTGTTATTGATTGTATCAAGATCCAAATCTTATTAAAGTATAAACAGAACCGAAAACGCCCATTATTCAGAGTCCTGGGTTTGATATTCCGGGCTACAGATAGTACCAGCAGCGGGTGTCCTGTGAGATATTTCCGCCCAGTGTTCCCTGGTTGCGGATCTGGGGAGAGGTGACTTCTCCGGCCGCATCGGCAAAGCTCATCACCTGTCCTGCCTCTTTTGATGTCACCTGTCCGTCGCTGACAATGAAATCTTCAGGCCTGCCGCCCGTTGACGTTCAAGGTAATGAGCCGCTCTGCCACTTTGACGGTGGGCGCGGCTTGTGCCTGGGCATGGCCGCCGAGTAATCCCGCCGGTTCATCCCCCCCCCGGTCTGGCGTGTTTTCCCACATCGTTACAATCACACATGTCGGTTTTCTTTTTGAAGTCAAATCCCGATATCGGATTTTTTGATGGCAATTAAGATGCTGCGTTTATGTTGATTTATTTTTAACCCCAATTGCATGGCATTCTATGCAATTGGGAAGGTTTTTTATAAGAAAGTTTCCAGCAAGCAACTGGATTCTTTCTGTCTTTGTTGTGGGCCGAAGTCTCGGTGTCGATAGACCAATGACGGCCCGTGGTCGTTATATGAAAGTACCGATAAGTTGTTAAGTTACTTTCATTTTTGGGTGTTGGACGCGATAGGGTGGTGATAAATCCGGTCCCTGGCCGTTACTTCGTTATTCCGGCCAGGGACCGGATTCTATCTGCCAGCCGCATCTCTTTTATCCACTGTTCCGGGACGGCATTCATGCCGTTACATATTCCCAGGATAAACCCGCACAAAATGCCCCGGGCAGAAGAATCCCCGCCGGCCATGACATTTTCAACCATTGCGGTTTTCAGATCATTGGGATATTTGGCAATCAGATGAATCGTGCCGGGCAGGGCGGCCTGGGTTTCACACATCTGGCCGAAACCTGCGATGGCCTGTGTTGTCTCTTTATCGACACTTTCAAGACCATCTGTGATCATCTGGTAGATAGGAGAATTTGAAGAAAGTTCTTTTTGGGCCATTTCCAGGGCATCCAGCGGTTTTCTGCCTTCAGCCGTCTCTATTGCAGCGCTTGCAAAAAAACGGGCGCTCTGTATAACCTGGGGGTGATTGTGGGTCATTGCGGTTTGTGTCTCTGCATTTGCCATAAACGTCTCACGGTCCTCCCCATAAAAAAGTGCCAGTGGAACCATCCGGGAGGCACCGCCTAAATCAGTTGAGCCTGACCCGGCTTCTTGGGGTGACTTTCCCGCTTCTAAATTGGCCAGTGTTTCCTTGGTGGCGCCGTCCACCCAACCGCTGTAATCCTCGAACATCGCCTTCCACTGGGTTGAAAAATTGTCAAAATCGAAGCCTGAGCAATATGAAAGGGACTCAAGCAGCAGGAACATCTGATCTCCATAATGGGTGAAATCGCCTTTCTTTTTTCCTTTATGGAACGGTGCGATTTCCGGCGATGCCATAAAATCCAGACGTCCGTATTTGTCTTTTATCTGGGCGATGTCGTAAACCCAGTGTGCGCCCAAAGCCAATGCGTCTGCCGTGAAAGCAGCCATGATGCCTGCTTGTATTTTTGCTCTCATAGTTAATTTCCTTTTTAATGTTGTTGACGGTATTCAGTACCTGAAGATGGATTCGTGTTGCTTTGTTATACATAACATTCCTTATCAATACTTCGGACACTTTTTATATGCCCCAGTACAATAATTTTAGATGGTTAGCGGAACTGATTTTAATTATTTGCAACTTAGGTCCGCTTCAGTCACCCCTGAGTTGCAAATAATTGCTGCTCAGCCTTATTTTATTGGGTTTTCTGAGCTAAAAACTGTCCGAACCATTGCTTATATGAATACGGGATAAATATGTATTTTAAAAGGGTTAATAAGATTCATGTCTCTGATTGGCTTCACGATAAGCTGTAAAAATAATGTTGTACAAAAAAATACTTGTAAAGCATTCTCTGCCGCATTATCTATTGTACATAGAATATTTTTGTACAACCTTTTATAGGAGAGACATTATGGGCAGACATCTTATACCCGCTGCTATCAGCAATGCGTATCCCAGGGCCTTGGTAATTAATTATGGTCGCTGATAAGCAAAATTTAAACAAACAAACGGCTTGTCGGGACAAACCGAAGAATATCGTGAATGGCTTGGATGGGCAGACTGGTACCGGTGTTATCATTCGTAAGGCCGCAGAGCTTACCGGTGTTAAACCTGTGACCCTGCGTGCCTGGGAACGCCGGTATCACTTGATTACCCCGGAACGAAACGCCAAAGGGCATCGCCTGTACAGTCCGGCTCAGATTGAGACCATCCGGGAAATATGCCGCTGGCTGGAGCGCGGGGTCTCCATCGGAAAAGTCAAAGGGTTGCTTTCGGGTTCCGGAAAAGTGACGGCCCCTGCGCAGTCGAATGATACCCTTGCTGCCGCAGATGATCTGCTGCAGGCGCTGGCCGACTTAAACAGCAGGCGGGCTGAAAATATTGTCAATCGGATATGCCGGGAGTACCCGCCAAATATCGCTATACGTCAATGCTTTTTGCCTGTCATTGACGCATTGGGGCAGTGGAAACGCCAACAGGGTTCTGTGGCCGCGGCATTGCTGCAGTTCCTATTAATCAGCCGTCTGAGTGCAATGATCCGATCTGAAAATAAGTCCGCCTCCATACCGTGTCTTGCCATCAGCCTGGATCCTCCCGGCAGCCTTGCCGCCTGGCTTTGGCTGGTTTCCATGGCCGGCCAGGGGTTGCATATTACCCTGCTGGACGGCGTTGAACATATTTCAGGCCTTATTGATCATGCACGTCTTCAAACGTATGAACATCTGGCCGTATTTGCCAACCGGGTGCCCACAAAAAAGCAGCAGCAAGATATCATTAAACTTAGCCGGCTGTTTGATGCCGACCATTTTCACGCATCCACGGTCATTAAAACCCTGTGTGGTGCTGAACTTAAAGGATAATAAAAAGGAGCTTGTCATGCAGTTGGTTTGGTTCAGGCGGGATTTGCGAATTCAGGACAATACGGCCCTGCATGGGGCGGTCAGCTTTGCCCGAGCACATAATGAGGCGGTGGTCGCGATATTTACGGCCACCCCGGATCAATGGGCAGGGCACGATATGGCCCCAATCCAGGCCGATCTTATTTACAAACGGCTTTTTGCCCTTCAAACAGATCTGCAGGCACTGAACATTGATCTTTTGTACACAGAGGCAAAAGATTATGATGCGGCAGCAAGATGCGTGGCCGCTACAGCTGATCGTCTACAGGTAGGCACGCTGTGGTTTAATTGCGAATACCCGCTCAACGAAAACCGCCGTGATAAGCTGGTCGAAACATTGATGTCCATACAGGGCGGCAAGACCCAGGCCTGCCATGATACCTGCCTGTGTCCCCCAGGCACGGTTCTTAATCGCCAGGGAGCGTATTACAAGGTGTTTACGCCCTTTGCCCGAGCCTGCAGTGAGCACCTGCAAGGTCTTGTGCCGTCTTTGATGCCGCTGCAGCCCGTGACTAAAGCTGAACTACCTTCGGATATTCAAAGTCAAATCCTTTCACCGGAACAGCCCTTCAGCTATCCCAGAGTGTCCAGCAGGGCATATCATGTGAGCACAAAAGCCATCCAAAAAAAATTAACGGATTTTTGTACAGGCCCCATGAACGTCTATGACCAGGAGCGGGACTTTCCGGCTGTTGCCGGAACCAGCGGTCTTTCTCCCTATCTTGCCATTGGGGCAGTGTCGTCACGCATGTGTCTTGCCGGCGTTATTTCAGCAGAACAGAGCCGGGGCGGTACCACATGGAAAAATGAACTGTTATGGCGGGATTTTTATCATCACCTGATGTTTTTTATCCCGGACCTTAGTCGGCAGGCTTGTTTCCATGCCTGGGGCGATAGGCTTTTATGGGACGACAATCCGGAACTGCTTGCAGCCTGGCAGGCGGGTAAAACTGGATACCCCATCGTTGATGCGGCCATGCGTCAGCTTAACCAGACCGGCTGGATGCACAACAGGCTGCGCATGATTGTGGCAAGTTTTTTGACCAAGGATCTTCACATTGACTGGCGCCATGGCCAGGCCTATTTCATGCGCCATCTGGTAGATGGCGATTTCCCCGCCAATAACGGTGGCTGGCAGTGGTCTGCATCCACCGGCTGTGACGCCCAGCCCTATTTTCGAATCTTCAATCCCGTCAGCCAGGGGAAAAAATTTGATCCCGGCGGGCGGTTTGTCCGGGCCTGGATTCCTGAGCTGGAGTCGGTTCCGGACCGTTATGTCCATTGTCCGTGGACATGGAAGGGCAGCACACAGAGCAGCGCATACCCGCTCCCCATCGTGGATCATGCCAAAGCACGCCTTGTTGCCCTTCAACGTTATTCACAAAAAAAGTAAAAGGAAGTGACAGTGAACGTTAAAGATACAGCAGCCATCGAGTTTTCCCTGAACTGGGACAGTGGTGATGCACACCATACAGATACCACCTATCTGCCGGCAATTGATTTCTGGCGGGATTTTTTTCCACAAAAACTTGAACAAGCGATTAAACAAATGAAAGCCGGGGAGAATTGCCGGGTGGATTTTTCTGCCGGTGAGCTGGTGCCGGGGTTTTCTTCCCGGAAACTCATTGAGTTCCACCAAAATGGGTTTGACAGCTCCCAGTCACCGTTTCCGGTGTCGGCAGAAGTCGGGCGCTTTTATCCAAGCGGCTATGCGCACAAAGCCCTGAACTGTTTTCCACAGAACGTCACCCCCTTTCGCATTATTGCCATGGAAAATGAAATGATTACCGCCGACAGCAATCATCCCCTGGCGCAATACCCCATCAGCGTTCATGCCCGGATGTTGTCACGAAAAATTGCCGGTGCCGAGCGGGGTGGGACCTGCCAGGATATTTCCGAGGTCATCACCAAAGACGGTCCGGGAATGCAGCGCCTTTGCCAAAACGCATATAACATCAGCCTTGGTCAATCGCCCCTGCCGAGGAAAAACAACCAGCCTGACAGCGATTTTTACAGCTATCCAAGGATGGTGCCGCATCTGGACAGCTGTGCCCGGGAACATATTCGTGAACGATACGGCAAGCTTTTAAAGCCCGGCAGCCGGATACTGGACCTGATGTCCAGCTGGGATTCTCATTTACCGGATACCTTGTCAGATTGCCACGTCACAGGGCTTGGCATGAATGTCGAGGAGCTGGATGCAAACGCTAAACTTGACACCCGGCTTGTTCAGGATCTCAATCAAACACCCAAACTGCCCATGGATGACAACAGTTTTGATGCCGTGATCTGCACTGCCTCCATCGAGTACCTCACACGGCCGGTGGCGGTATTGCAGGAAGTAAGGCGGGTTTTATCCCCGAATGGAATTTTCATCATATCCTTTTCCGACCGCTGGTTTCCCGGTAAACAGATTGCTGTCTGGGGTCAGATGCATCCGTTTGAGCGGTTGGGCCTGGTCTTGAAAATGTGCATGAATGCTCAACTAAGCAATCTGCATACAAAAACCATTCGGGGATATCCTCGACCCTGGGATGATCCGCATATTCGTGAGCGCTACACCTCGGATCCTGTATTTGCTGTGTGGGGTAACGCCTGATACAAATATGGGATATTGACAACCCGGGGCTTGCAGCGGATAACCCTGGAACCTGATGCGGGTAATACCGATTTAGGAAAATAGAGATACCTTGTCTGCACCGGGTTGATACTAACGGTTTTTGTTTGGAGGGCAGCATGGATAAAAAGAGAAGTTCTGACGAATTTGCACAGGCATATGATGCCTGGTTTTTTAACAATATGAATCTGTTGAATTCAGAAGTGAATCTGGTCGCTCATTTTTTGAAAGATGTGGGTGATACCTTTTCTGTGGGTTGCGGAAGCGGTCTTTTTGAATCAATACTGAAAAAAGATTTTAATATTCCCATTCAGTACGGTCTTGAACCATCGGACGGAATGGCCGATATTGCACGAAAACGCGGGCTGACTGTTGACGTCACCACAGCCGAAGATGCCGATCTGGGCCAAGAGCAATACGATACGATTCTATTCAACGGCACGCCAAGCTATATCAACGACCTGCAGTCCGTGTTTCACAAGGCCTATGCTGCGTTGAGAAAAAACGGTAAAATCGTGGTGATTGATGTGCCCAAGGAAGGATCATATACAATCATGTATAACCTGGCAAAAAGTCTGGAAACATGGGACCATCCACTATTGGAAGGCGTTCACCCAAGGGACCCGTACCCAATAGAATTTGTAAAGGTTGCCAACTGGCGTACAACTGCTGAGAAAGTCGAGATGCTGGAAGCAGCAGGATTTCAAGACTTTGATTTTGCACAAACCCTGACAAAGCATCCGCTGTACTCAAACAACGTGGAAGAAAAACCCATCCCCGGCTTTGACTGCGGTGACTATGTCGCCATTTGTGCCTTAAAAAAATAACAACAGCAGAATCAGGAGGGATGAAGAATATGAAAGCTGCAGGAAAACAGACCCAAAAGATGTGGGATGCGGTTGCTTGCATTTATGCGGATACAGTTTCTCATCCCTTTGTTGTCAGACTTGCCCAAGGTACCTTGGATAAAAATAGTTTTGCACATTTTTTGTCCCAGGATATCCTTTATCTCAAGGATGACAATCTGGCGTTGGATGTGTTGGCCGAAAAAGCGCCCAACACATCTGAAAAACAATTCTTTAAATTGTTGGCCAAAGATGGACTGGACATTGAACGGGCCCTTCACAATGAGTTCCTGGGCTATTTTAATATCAAGGCGGCTGAAGAAAAGTCTCCTGCCATTGAAAAATACACAGCCTTTCTGCTCGACCACAGTAAAAATTCTGCGTTTGGGATTGCTGCCGCGGCTCTTTTACCTTGTTTCTGGGTCTATAACAGCGTCGGCAATCATATCTTGACCATTGCGGAAGTCCCCAACGCCTACCAGATGTGGATCGACACCTATCACAGTGAAGCATACGAACAATATACACAAAGATTTATTGATATTGTAGAGCGGGTGGCATCAGAGGCCGATGAAGAACTATATCAAAAAATGTTGAACGCTTTCATGCAATCAACACAATATGAACTCGATTTTTTTAAAGAAGCGATGAACTGCAATTGCAGCACCCTTTAGACGGTCCTCCAATCGAATTGCTGCGTTTTTAACCACGCTTTTAGACGGCAGCATGATGGGCATGGTCCGAAAGCGCAAATGAGATGACATCATTGGGGACTGTAACCGGCGTCAACGGGGGGGGACTTTGACTTTTTTCTTGAACTGGATCACCGTTTGAACTATGCCTGATAGACTGGAGTCGATCATCTGTAGATGGATCGTTTGCTGCCGGCAAAGGTGGCGGCGAAGATGTCCAGTATGGCTTTAAAGGCAAGGGGGTTACACTCCATGCTCTGGTTGATGGCAACGGACTTCCCCTCTCCATTATTTCTACAGGAGCCGCAGAAAGCGAGAGAGCACAGGTTGAGCCACTTAAGTAGGTGGACAAATATAATTCCTGTATAATTATTGCTTTGCAATAAATCATTTTTTTTTAAATTTGCATAGCAAGGATATCAGATGAGACGTACGGGTAAATTTATTTCTCCAATTGAGCCGTTGGCATTAAAATGGCTGTCACTTATTGAATTTTCGGATGAAGAGTCAAACCGTACTAAACTCAGGGCTCAAGCACTCCGATTGAGCAACTCTGGGTATATAGTATCAGTCAGATTTCACAAATATGTTTGACCACTCAGGAAACAGTTTCGAAGTGGATTGATGGATGGGAAAAATATCAATTTGACTCTTACGGATTATAAAAAAAAACTGCGTTGGTGTCGAGGACGGAAATCTCTCAAAAGCAAACGCAATGAGAACGAGTTCAGGGAAGCGCAAAAGGAAATTGAAATCTTGAAAGATGAAGATCAGGCAAATATCATTGACTTGTATTATTTTGATGAATCTGGCTTTACCGGCGTGCCTGAGATTCCATATGCCTGGCAAGATGAGGATGAGCAGCTTTTGCTTCCGAGTGGAAAAACCTCAAGAATCAATGTGTTGGGATTCTTGAATAAGCAAAATGATTTCTTTCCTTGCGTTTTTGACTGCTCAGTTACTTCAGATATTGTAACCGCCTGCTTTGATGCGTTTTCACGTTACATAACAAAAAGAACCATTGTTGTTCTGGATAATGCTCCAATACATCACAGCGCCATTTTTAAATCTCAAATTGGGACATGGGAAGAAAGAGGCCTTTTTCTATACTTTATCCCCAAATATTCACCGGAGTTGAATCTGATTGAAATTTTATGGAAACATATCAAGTACTTTTGGCTATCAACATCTGCTTATAAAGGATTTGAATTTTTGAAAACTGAGTTGAATAATATATTGGCAAGCGTCGGTAAGGAATTTACAATTTCGTTTTCTTAACCTGGATTTATATTTGTCCATGTACTTATATCAATGTTTGAATTGTGAATTGTTAAATATCGGAGACACTAATGACCTTCAATGAGATGAACACCATCGAAAATGCGTTGCGGAACCACCTCTGTGGAAGACAAAAGGATGAGGACGGAAGGAGGCATGAAGTCCGGGAACAATCCCTACCATATGGTTCATCCTTCCACCTTCCCAAAAATGTGGATTATGGTAATGTGAATAACATTCACAAACTCAGACACGGCTATTAAGGTGATATATGTTAAAAACAGAATTGCTTGAAATCATTGCCAATGGTAAAAACTCCGGTGTGGAGTTCAAAAGAGACGATATCCGACCCGAACAGTTGGCTAAAGAAGTTGTGGCCTTGCTCAATTTCCAGGGGGGCAGGGTTTTCATAGGGGTTGATGACAATGGGACTATTTCAGGCATTCAAAGGCCGAATATTGAAGAGTGGGTCATGAATGTCATTTCAGAAAAAGTCCATCCATCTATCCTGCCTTTTTATGAGGAGGTAAAAGTTGATGATAATACAAAAGTTGCGGTTCTCACTTTTCCCCAAGGTAATAGTAAGCCCTATGTCAGACGGCACAAAAAAGCAGAAGAGGTGTTCATTCGTGTGGGGTCAACTTCACGGCTTGCGACCCGTGAACAGCAAATGAGACTGTATGAAATAGGGGGGATGCTTCACACTGAGTTATTGCCGATTTCCCGTACGTCATCCGAAAACCTGGATTTTGTTCGTCTGGAAAATTATCTGCGACAGATTTTAAATGATCCTGATATTCCCTCATCCCAGAATGATTGGGAAAACAGATTGGCAAATCTTGGCTTTCTATCCGAACCCCATGGGATGTGTACGATTGCCGGAATGGTGCTTTTTGGGAAAAAACCACGACAGATTTTGAAACAAAGCGGTTTACGCATATTTGCTTTTGACGGTACGGATAAAGAATATAAAGCTAAGTTAGATGTGATTCTGGATGCGCCGCTTTCAGGCAGGTGGGATTTTTCACAAGGTGCAAAACAACTGATTGATGAAGGGCTGGTTGAACGTTCAGTTCAGACAATTACGCCTTTTATTTCTGAAGAGTCAAGTGAACTTAACTTGGGTTTACAACGTGAAAAACGATGGTTTTATCCCATTGAAGCTGTTCGAGAGGTGCTGGTCAATGCATTGGTTCACAGAGACTGGACTCGTTTTGTCGATATTGAAATCGGTATTTACTCTGATCGTTTTGAAGTAATCAGTCCAGGAAGCCTTCAAAACTCCATGACGGTTGCCAAGATGCTTGCCGGGCAGCGTTATACTCGAAACACGGTCATCATGGAAGTTATGCGTGACTATGGCTATGTTGATTTCCGTGGTATGGGACTTAGAACAAAAGTTGTCCCTTTGATGCGATCCCATAATGGTTGTGATCCAATATTTGAAGCAACTGAAGATTATCTGAAGGTCACTCTCCCGAAAAGGAGTGATAGTCAATGACCTTCAATGAAATGAACACCATCGAAAATGCACTGCGGGATCACTTAGTAGGCAGACCGGTATCCGAACAAACCGGAATGGTGGCCGAAGAGACCGCCGAATATATTGCAGGCAGCCAGGACTTGAAATGGAAATATGTCCATGGTGAGAACCTGATATTTGATTGATTTTTATGCGCCGCAAAACAACCATTATGTCTTGAGCCAACAGGTGCCGTTCATTGGGACAAGGGATTGTTACTTTGATCTGGTGCTGTATGTCAACGGCCTGCCTCTGGTGGTCGGCGAGGTCAAAACCCCGGTACGCGATGCCATCAGCTGGCAGGATGGTGCGGCGGATTTCCTGGGGGGCAACAAGCACTACTGGGAAAACCAAAAAGCCTTTTTTGTTCCCAACCTCCTCTGTTTTGCCTCGGAAGGAAAAACATTTTATTACGGGTCCATCGGTGCCTGTTTTAAAAACTGGGCACCCTGGCACAGCACCGAAGACCGTGATGAGATCCCCCAAAACCTGAGAACCGTGTTGAAAAGTGCCGAACGTCTACTGCATCCAGAAATCAGATTTATCCGGTACAATATGTCGGAATAATAATCAGCCAGGTTCTTTTCGATGAAACTGTCCTTGCTCATCTCCAGGGTGTTCAGATCCATCAGCTTCAGCACTTTCTCCGGCAGTTTGTCGGCTAAAAGGCTGCGGGCATTTTCCTTGTTGCCGTAGACTGCCCTGAACGCCTTGTCATGGGGATTGATGACCTTGCTGTTATTTTTCTCGTCTGTGATGGTGGAATTTTATTTTCACCAGTGATTTCAGTCAAGGGATATGGAAGAAATTGGGAACAGACAACGGTTTTTCATGAAGAATCTTTTGAGTGAATTATTTCCGCCCTGTGCCAGAATGCGGAATGCATGGTTTTCAGAGGAATCAAACAGTTTTGATACACCTTGACGGAATTTCAAAATGAGTTTAAAGCTTGATGAATTTGCTGACTGCCGAAAATGAAGTCAGGTTCGTTGAAGTCACGAATGCCTAAACTGCCTGGAATCAATCACCAGGAATTCTGAAGGTTTTTAATAGAAATGGAAAGTTTTTATAAAAAATCTAACCTAAAAGTGAATACGAACTGGTATCTGGAACAATACCCAGATGTTGCAGCAGCAGGTATGGATGCGCAGTTCCACTATGAGCATTATGGAGCCAGAGAGGGCCGCCTCCCTTATGCCCTCCAATCGGCCAAATTAGAAACCGCTCTTTGGAGCGGTTTTTCTAATTTAGCCCTTGACGACCTCCAGGCAATGGCATTTGATAAGTACCAGCCTGACCTGGAAAGGATCTATTCCCGATGGGCTCTGCTGCGCTGGTATGCCGGCACTGAAGCGTGGGACAAGGCGTTTGAATATGCCAGTGCGTTCAATACAGAAACGCCTTTATTTGCAGGTCATCTCGGGGTGCATCTGCTTTGTACCGAGGTGTTGCTGCAATGTGGGTATGTCGAAGAAGCCCGTGCCCGGATGGCCGCAGCCATAACTCATTTCGGCACTGTGCCGGATCTGTGCCTGGCCGCAGCCAATGTGGGGTTGCAATGTCCTGAATTCAAGACGGATCCGGGTGATCCCTGCGCCGACGATGCAGCGTGCTTGCGCCTTCACTGGATCAATACCCTGTTTCGAAATGCGGATATGATGTCCGTTCAAAAGCGGGTCATTGATGCGCCCCTGGCGTTGAATAATCTTGCCGGGGTTGAGACCGGCAGAACAGCCCGGGGAAAGATTCCGAAAATAAGTGTGATTATGCCGGTATTCAATGCCGGAGATCAGGTTGGTTATGCGCTGTACGGATTGCTGGCACAGACCTGGTCCAACATTGAAATTCTTGTTATTGATGATTGCAGCACAGATGATACATGTGCCCGGGTGAATGATATTGCCGCGTCAGACAGCAGGGTTGTGTTGCTGCGTCAAAAAGAGAACAGGGGGGCTTATGCCGCTCGAAATGAAGGCCTCAAGCATGCGCAAGGGGAGTTCATTGCCAATCATGATGCAGATGACTGGTCACATCCGCAGCGCCTTGAACGGATGATTGCCCCTTTGCTGCAGGACAACACCCGGATGGCAAGTATGGCCCACTGGGTGCGTACAACCGGTTCCCTGCATTTTATGCGGTGGCGCATGGAGCGCAGCCTGATTCTTCCCAGTGTGTCAACCCTGGTATTTCGGCGCTGTGTGGTGGAGTGTCTTGGGGGCTGGGATGAGGTACGTGTGGAAGCGGATTCCGAGTTTCTGGGCAGAATCAGACGTTATTGGGGAACAGATGCGGTGGTTGACGTGCTGACGGGGGTTCCGTTGGCGTTTGCGCTTCAGGACAAGAATTCTTTGACTGCGGCCCTCTCCACCCATTTGCGGACCCAGTTCTGGGGGGTCCGCAAGCTTTACCGGAGGCTTTCCGAAATCTGGCGGGCAGGAATCAAAAATCTCGATCAGCTCCATTTCAAGGGAAACACCCGGGAAGGACGGTTTCCCGTGCCGCCGGCCATATTGCATGGTAAAAGTGCCGTGCCTGAATATGATCTGGTTGTTATGGCGGACTGCAGTCCAGCCGCAGATTATTCAGAATCGCTGCTATGGATGTTGCAGTATGTGGTGAACAAAGGACTTAAGGTGGCCCTGTTTCACTGGCCCTGTTACAAGAATATCCTGGAAAATGAACAGGCGGTTGACATTGATGGGCCTTTCATGGCGCCGGCATTGGATAAAAAACTGGACCTGCTGCTGCCGGATCAGCCCGTGAAAGCCGAGAAAGTCATTATTGCAGGGTCGCATCTTCAGCAGTATCCACCGGAATCCGTTCCGGATGTTCTTGCCTCGGATGTCTGCACTGTGGAAGATCCGGCCAGGGACATTCAATGGATTTATCCCCAGGGCACGGATACGCACGGTTCTGATGTTTCAGGTCGGTTGTCCGCGTTGTTTGATGCTGCCTGGTATCTGCAGCGGAACCCCGATGTCGCAGAAGCGGGAAAAGATCCGCTGGACCATTATCTGAATTTCGGATGGAGACAAGAACGGGCGCCATCCCCATGGTTTGACACGCGGTTCTATCTCGGGCAATGCCCGGAGGAGGAGGGTCGAAATCAGGCCCTGTTGCGCCACTATGTGGAAAAGGGAGAAAGACGGGGGTATCTGCCTTCCAAACCGTATGTCAAAGGCCGCAAACCGCTGGTGGACCAAGTTCCTAATGTGATGTTCTGTGCCCATATGGCTGGTTATGAACTGTTCGGAGGAGAGCGCAGTTTTCTGGATGTGCTGCATGCCTGCTCGCTTCTGCCGGTAAACATATTTGTCAGTGTGCCGTCCTTTGCCAACTCTTCTTATATTGAAATGTTGCAGCATTTTTCTCACAGGATCTATTATGTGCCTGCCGGCAGATGGTCTTTTATTTCCAGACCGGATGCCTGGGCGGTAACGCATTTTAAAAACATTGTTCAATTTCAGAATATCGCGGCGATATATGTGAATACATTGGTTGTGAGAGAACCGCTGACGGCAGCCAGGCATGCCGGCGTACCATCCATCCTGCATGTGCGCGAATCCCTTGAGCACGACCCGGATATGTGCGCGGCTTTGGGGCTGCCCGCAGATGCCATCCGCGGCCGGGTGGTGGAATCCGCAGACGTCATTGTGGCCAATTCTGAGTTTACCGCCGACAATTTCAGAAAAAAAAATGCCACTTTTGTGGTGAATAACATTGTCGATCCGGCTTTGTTTAAGTTAAACAACCCTGTTGATCCAAGATGTATCAATGTGGCAATGATCAGCAGCAATAAGCCGAAAAAAGGATTGTCTGATTTTATCGATCTGGCAAGGGTCCTGGCCGATGACACCAGGATCAGAATGGTGTTGATCGGTCCTGACAACGAGCATATCCAGGAATTGAAAAACTGCGGCGGTCTGCCGGAAAATATCATATTTTCAGGATATGCGCCCTCTCCTTCAGAGGCGTTGGCGCAAGCGGGTATTGTTCTGAATCTATCGAATTTTGAAGAGACCTTCGGCAGGACAGTCCTTGAAGCCATGGCGGCCGGGCGCCCGGTGCTCGCTTACAACCGGGGGGCTTTGCCTGAACTGATCGAACACGGGGAGACCGGGTTTCTGGTGCCCTACAAAAATATTGAGGCAGCAGCGGAGCGGATCAGGTTTTTGTGCGGCAACCTGGTACAGATTACTTTGATGGGCGCCAAAGGCCGTATGAAGGCCCGCAACTATGATGTGCAGACCATGAAACGCCAGTTTAGTGACATTTTTCAATGGATCTGGTCCAATTAATTCGGTCAATTTGATCAATGGCTTCAATTGTCTGACAATAACCACAAAAAACCGGGGCAGACCCCGGCCTTGCACCACCAGAAATTCGTTTTTGAAAGGGAGGGTTTACTGATGCAGGCACAGCGAATGGATATACCGGATGTTGTTCTATTTACGCCCAGGGTGTTTGGAAACGAGCGCGGGTTCTTTTTTGAAAGCTACAATCAACATGTATTTCATGAGGTTACCGGTATTAAGCCTGAATTTGTTCAAGACAATCATTCCCGATCGCAAAAAGGGGTGTTGCGCGGCCTGCACTATCAGCTTCCTCCGCATGCCCAGGGCAAGCTGGTGCGCATTGTGGCCGGAGAGGTGTTTGAGTGATTTGATTTCAACGCCTCGGAAATTCGGTGGCCTGGCAACGCTAATATGCTGTTATTCAAATTAATATGGCCGAAAATCACCTTACTGAACTACATGGTCACTTCAAATCACGTTCACCTGCTCGTATTCGATGCCGGGAAAGCTGTATGATCTGTCCGAATACAGTGACGATGAGATCAGGGGGACGGTCATGGCCCGAGTAACCATGCTTCTTTTAAAACATGTATTTGAACCGGATTTGGCTGACCGCCTGCCCGATATTTTTTCATTGTTGAAAGAATTGTCAAAGAAAAAAACGGGTTTGCAATATTTTGAGTCTCTGGTAAAATATGTGTTCAGTAACGTGGATGATATCACTGTGGATAAAATGCAAGCCATAGTGCATAACGCGTTACTGGAAGATAAAGGAGAATACATCGTGACACTTGCAGAAAAATTACGAAAACAAGGTCTGGAGCAAGGTCTGGAGCGCGGAGATCCGTGAAATATTGAAGAATGCTGTCCAGCCGGAAGGAAGGGTAAAACTTGGTTCGTTATTAGCTCGAATCGGGTCTAAAATTAATTTGACCGATGAAGAGTTTTCGATTTTTGACCAGCGTCGAGATAAAACTCCGGCCAAACGAGTCGATTTTTAACTTCCCGCCGAGAAGTCCCCTTCCGAATCTGTGATTCGGTGGGGGATGAATTCGTGTTCCCGGAATTCGTTTGCGAAATTCTCCCGCACCAGTCTTATCTTTCTCTGTGGGCAGGCATAATGGCAGGAGAAAAGGTTCATTATTATTTCAGCGATAATTGATTTTATGCTCAAACAGTACATAAATGAAACCCTGACTGCCGCCTGTCAGATTCACCCGGTACAATATGTCGGAAGAATTGCAGTGCAGTGCGGGAGACCCAATGCGGTTACGGTGAAGGGCCGTTAACTGATGGATATAAGGATATCCGAAATTCCATGGGGCTGTATTGGGAGTCGGAGGGGTTCATAGTACCGATTGAGGCTGAGGGACAACATAACCCCGGCCAAGGAAAGGGACCCTACTTTGTTCACGTAACTAACGAGCGGAAATTAAACAACCTAGAAAAATCCATATTTTGAGAAACTTCCATGCCTCCTGAAAGCAATAATAACCGAGACCGGAAATCCACATCATTATCCAGCGGGGATTCCCGGGCAGTAAATGCCCTTGCAAACGGCAACAGGGCATTGCGTGGTGGACGTTTTGCAGATGCAATTGATTATTACCGTCATGCTCTGGAGCATCAGCCTGAGCTATTTCTGGTAGTTCGCCCCAATCTCGAATACGCCCGGTCCAGACTTTCACCTGCTGATGCTCAAGATCTATCATCACAGGATGACCAATTCCAATCCCCGCAGTTTTCTGCTTCTGTTTTTTCGACAGGCGATCGTTATGCCCTTGTTATCCATGTTTTTTACCTGGATATATTGGGGGATTTAAAGGCGTCTGCAGCCCATTTCCCGGAATCAGGCGATATTTTTGTCACCTGTCCTGACAGTTTTTCCAGGATAGAGTGTGATGATATCAGATCTTTTTTTCCCCGGGCAGAAATCATTCAGGTGCCGAATGTCAATCAGGATGTCGGTGCTTTGATGGGGTTGATGGCCCAGGTGGATTTTCGTGATTACGGATTTATATGCAAAATCCACAGCAAAAAAGGGAACAAATGCCCGGAAAAGTGGCGGCGGGCACTGCTGGATGGTGTGCTTGGCAGCAAGGCACAGGTGGAACGTACCATCCGGTTATTTCAAAGCGATGATGAGCTCATGATTGGCGGAGCAAAGCAGCTGTTTCTGCATGGGCCGAGCAATTTATGGAAAAATAAAGCACTCATCAGTAATGTTTTTGGTCCGTTTTTGGGTGATTTTGACTTTGAAAGAGCGGACTGGGGGTTTTTTGCCGGAACATGCTTTTGGATACGGACCTCTATCCTGTGTAAAATCAAGGAACACATGGATGGTCTTGAAAATAGGCCCGGGGCTTATGTGGATGGCGGGACAGCCGCCCATGCTGCCGAGCGGATGTTCGGCCTGCTTGTTGCCGTGAATGGCGGTAAGGTCCTGCTCAATGATGTAACCGACCCTGCAAACCATGAAATTGAAACCAGCGGGTATCCTGCTGAAGGCGAACGCAGGAAGGTTTTGATGGAAGCGTTGTTGTCAAAAGTTTACCCGGAGCCTTCCGCCGGAATGCAATTGCGCGGAAGCCTGGATCTGTCAGAAAAATTTCCGACCATTTCCGGCTGGCTGGCACGCATCGGAGATCCGTCACCCCGAGACATTATCGTAAAAGTGGGCAACACCAAAATAGAATCCATTGCTTCAGACCTCCGGAAAGACCTTGAACAGCATGGCATCAATAAAGGGCACCATGCCTTCACTCTGCCTGTTCCTGTGTCGGAAAAAGACGGAAAGCCCAGGGAAGTTGTCCTGATCGACAAAGAGACATCAAGGGTTATTGATCAAAAAACGTGCCGTTGGATATCAAAAAAGCCGGATTACGTCGATTTTGAAGGGTTCCTGAAAGCCTCCATGACACAGCCGTTCATTGAAGCGCCTTTTTCCGAGGCTGACAAGCGATCTCTTGCTGTCATGGAAGGTATTGCCAACAGGTTTTGTGCGATTGCCGGGAAATTGGAATCCAAGCCTCTGATTTCGGTGATAATGCCGGTTTACAACCGGGTAGCAATTGTTGGGGAGGCCATAGCGTCTGTGCTGGCTCAGTCGTATCATTATTTTGAGCTGATCGTGGTAGATGACTGCAGCACGGATGCAACCGAATCTGCAGTTCAGGCTTTTCACGATGATCGCATCCGGCTGATCACCCTGCCTGAAAACAAAGGTCCGAGTGCGGCAAGGAACGCCGGACTTCAGGTGGCACAAGGTGAGATCCTTGCTTATCTTGACAGCGACAATACCTGGGATGACCGGTATCTGGCAGCGATTGCCGGTGCCTTTGAAACCTTGCCCGATGCAGATGCCGTCTATTCGGGAATCCTGCTGTACCGGAATAGGGATTCATCCCCCTTTGCCGTGCGCTACGGCCATTATCACCGGGCCCTGCTTGAAAACCGTAACTACATTGATATGAATATCTTCTCGCATCGCCGGGGCCTGATGGACCGGATGAGTGGATTTGATCAGAACATGAAGCGCTATGTGGACTATGATTTTATTCTGCGGGCCTCTGAGTCGGGAACAGTGTATTCTGTGCCGATACTGCTTTGCAGGTATAATTATAACAAGGCGGATAATACTGTCACGGCAGATCCGCGTTACGAAAGCCATCTGAACCCCATTCATAAACACCTCCAGGCCCGGAATGCAGCCCGGCTGGAGGCTTCAGGCCATGCCGGCCTGGACCATCCTGTAGCTGTCATTATTCCCAACTGGCAGTCTCTTGACGAGATCAATGAATGCCTTGATGCCCTGACGGCAAAAGACTGGAAAGGACAATTAAAGATCATCGTCATCGATAACGCGTCAGACAGGGATGTGGTAAATTACCTGGTTGACCGTGAAGCTGCCGGAGATATTGATCTTATCCAGAACAAACGCAACTACGGCTTTACCTATGCCGTCAACCAGGGTATCCGCCGGGCCCATGCCGGGGCGGATATCCTTGTGCTGAACAATGACGCTGTTGTACGGAAAGGCGCGATTCAGGCATTGCAGAAGGCCTGTTACAGCCTTCCCCATGCCGGCATGACTGTTCCGCGTCAGATTTTACCGGCCGGCACAAAGACGTTTCAGACCCATGTTCCTTTTGCCAGTGAAGACTACGACTGTGATGTGAATATCTCGGCCCATCACCGCAACATTGCCCGTGTGCCGGTCTTTCACAACGGCAAAAACCTGGAGCTCTCCTTTGCCCCCTTTTTTGCGGTTTACATCCAAAGAGATCTGATCGCCCGGATCGGAGTGTTGGACGCCGAATACGGCAGGCATTACCGGTCGGACAGGGTCTATTGCGACATGGCCCGCAATGTGGGCGGCAAAAAGATTTACTATGTACCCGATGCCTTTGTTATCCACAAACTTCAAAAGGCAACCGACTCTCTTCGGGAAATGGGTCCGGGCAGCAAAGAATTCGACTTGATGTTCACCCGCAACCAATGGGATAAAGAAACCGCTGCTCAGCTGGGGTTCCGTTCCGCGCCATGGGATACGCTATAAAAGTAAAAATTCAGGGGGACAGTCGAATTGAGGTACTGTCCAAAATGATTATTTTTCTCGTGCGGAAAATATCCAGACAAGGGACCATCCCAAGACCACGGGCAGAATTCCCGACACGATAAACATTGAAATCTGCCCCTGCCAGGGTTTTGTCCATAAGGCACTGATGATGATGTCGGCTGCCGACAATACAACGGCAAGTCTCATTTTCATTGTGAATACCCCGGCAGACGCTGATTTTTCTCTTCTCCTGCCCGAAGGTTTTGGGGTAATCATTCTGGGTACAATCAAGATACACAATATCAGGAGGATAAGTAGAAGAATTTCGCTGATGCCGGTCAATTGAATTTCCTAAAATTTGTTGTATTCAATTTTTTCTACCTGTTATAAATGGATTTGAGCTCTGCATAGGCCTGCTGAATTTCCAAGAATTTTTCATTGGCAAGGGTTGAAAAGTCTTCACCCAGGTGGGACAGTTTGTCCGGGTGGTATTGCTTGGCCTTGTTTTTATATGCAGTTTGAATGTCAGACCAGGATGCAGAGCTGTCCACACCAAGAATATCATATGGGGATTTAAGGGTACCGGGTTTGGCTGATTTTTCCCCTTTTGTTGACTTTCCCGTTGTGTTGGACCGGTATGAAGATTGGTTTTGTGCGCCTTGTTTAAATGTTCCGGTAGGTTCTGGGCCCTTGTCGTTCTTTCCAAAGGATTGTTTACCTCCCTTTTTAAATAAAAAGGAGGGCAGCCGGCCATATCGGATCAGATGATACAGACACACCATCACCAGACTGTCGTCTATCCATCCCACCAGGGGCAGATACATTTCGGGAATGAGATCCGCAGGCGAAATAAGATAGGCCAGGCCCAGAAGAACCAGTATAAATTTAACCAGGGTGGCCATTGTCATTTCCCGGCGGTCAGGACATCAATCATGGTGAAAAGTTTCTGCTCAAAGTCATTTGTATCAATTTTGCTTTTTAGAAAAATAACCGCATCAAAGGTGCCTGAAACATAAATCTGCCGTCCGTTTATGTTATGTTTGAGTTCAAACAGTGCAGACCCGTCCGGGGCTTTCAACGTATATGTGTGCCATCCGTGTCCGCTTATATATTCTTCGGGCACACCTAAATTTTCTTTCTGGATTTCGGGGTCTCGTATTTTTTCAATATTGGAAATCTCAAAGTCCGTTCCAAGTTGGTTGAAACAGGCCACCAGGGCCTTGGCTGTGCCTGATGTGTCCGCTTTTCCCTGCTGATGGCTTTCCGTAACTTGAAGGCTGAATCCTTTGAACAATCCGGGGAAGGTGTTTGCTCCGTATTCAAGCATGGCCTGGAGCCCGACAATCTGTTTGGCCATGTTCGGGGCAATGACCGCAGGAACAGATCCGTTTTTAACCGTACGTTCAAGATCCTGCCTGTCTCCGCCCGTTGTGCCCATGACAAAGGGGATCTTATGCGCAACATAGAATTTTGCATTATCATTTACAGCGGTCGGGTGGGTATAATCAATACAGATGAAGCCGGGATAGGATCCAAGAATGTCATTGATTTTATCTTCCCTTTCACTGGGTTTTAAAAGGGTCACTGTTGTCTGATCCACAGAGACTTCACCCTGGGTAATCTCCTCCCCGGTCAGGGAGAAAGGTACAAAGCTGAAGCGCTCATCGCGTAACGCCGAGGTTGCCATTATACGGGCCACATTACCGGGCAGTCCGTTGATCATGATGGGTATACAATTCATTTCAAATCTCCTTGAAGGTTTTGGACAAAATTGGTCAGACCGGCCAATCCGGGGTCATTTAGGTTTATGAGTCGACATTCAAGTCCTTTCAGAGCTGCCGGGATATATTTTTCAAATTGGTTCTTCTTTTTAATTCGGGTCAAAAAACCAAACGCGCCCAGCATTTGAAGGTTACGTGAAATACAGCAGTATCTGAAAGAGTGTATAAAAGCAGCCATGTCAAATGATACCTGAAGACCTATTTTTTCCAAAGTATAGTTTAAAAGTTCATCCCGGACAGACCGGGAGAGTGTAACATAGGGATCAATCAAAAGGGAAGCCAGATCATATTGAATGGGCCCCGGTCGGGCGGATTGAAAATCAATGAACCAGGGGTGGCCGTCATGGATCATGATATTTTTCGACTGGCAGTCCCGGTGCATGAGCCCGTTCATTGCATGGATCAATGCATTGTCGGCAATATGGGAAAATTGCCGGGCAAAATTTTCAAACCGTTCTTTTCGGCCAAGGTATTCATTGACAAAGGCTTGCATGAAATACCGGCATTCCAGATCCAAAATCATCTGTTTTGAGTAGGAGGGGGTCTGGCAGGTCCAACTCGTATCAAAATCCTCAATCCCTTTGAATGAAAAATCAATCAGGCGGTCAATGACACGTTGATACCATTTAATAATCCGTTCTTCCTTCATTCCCCGGATATGGTCGACCAGGTGGGTACTGCCAAGATCTGCCACGGCTACCTGGCCCGAAATAGTGTCATGGCCCATAATTGGGGGAACGGCAATACCTTTGCCGGCCAGATGCTGCCCGATTTTTATAAATGCGTTCAACTGGGCTGTGTCATTGTTGTTTCGGGCCGTATCCAGACAGATGCCGTGATCCGATATAATCAGGCTTTTTTCTCGATGCCGGGCGCGGAACCAGAGACGGTCCGAACCGTCCCCGGCAATGGCCTGAATATCAATGCCGGGAATCTGAGACGGCGTTAAGCCAAAAATTTTGCCGGCCAGGCATTCCCTGGATGTGTGCTGGTAATCCTGGGGGGTGCCCATGTCCCGCCAATAAAATTGCTTTGCCGTAAGCGCGCAAATTTTTTCCAGTTCACACACTTTTTTATACACATCAATACTTGAAAATATTGTTTCAGGGGGCATGTATTCAAATAACCCTGGGGATATTGCCTGGATTCCCGTGAACGCAAGCCCGGATTCCGGGGGCTGCGAAAAATGCCTGACAATGCCGAGTTCTGGTGTTGCCTGCTCCACACAAAGGGTGTTAAACCTGTAGCAGTCATGGACCAGCAAGGTGGCCAGGGCGTCAGATGCCTTGTGACAGGCCATGAGATATGACAGGTCAAAATCACAGATCACATCTGCATTCACCACAAAGAAATCATCATCTGCCAACTGACTGCCAAGGTTGGCAATGGCCCCGCCGGTATCTAAAATTACGGGCTCAAAAACCACTTCCAAAAGGTTTTTTGACCGGTGGTTGTCAACAAACTTTGCAATGGCATCTGCCAGATGGTGGGCATTGATAAAAATTTTTGTGCAACCGGCATCTAAAAGATTCCTGACGGCATAGTCGAGAACGGGCCGGCCGTTGATGGTAAAAAGGGGCTTGGGCAAATGCTGTGTATAGGGCAACAGCCTTGTGCCAAACCCCGCTGCAAGTATCAGGGCTTTCATGATGGTCAGCTTGAGATTCGTCTGGAAAGCAGATCAATGATCTCTTTGTACTCGTCTATGCGTTTCTGGTCCCCGGAACCGTTGATATGGTTTTTGGCAAAATAGTTTACGGCGTTACGGTAGTTGATCAGGGACAAGGATTCCTTTCGTACCACCTGGTTGCGTCTGTATAGTTTGTTGCCAAAGGAGAGCAGCTTTTTTACACGCTCTTTGACATCATATTTATCCGTCTTTTCTTTTTCCAAAAATACAAGGCAGGTCATATAGGATTCAAAAAAGGGAATAAGGAAAGCTGCAAACCATTTAAGTTTTCTCAATCCTTCCGATGTCAGGTTAAAGGTGTCGGCATATTCAGGATCCGGCACAAGAATTCCCTCGTTGATAAATCCTTTTAACGCCTTTGAGATCTGCTCTTGTGCTGAAATTTGCTCATCAAATGAAAATTCGTCCGTGAACAGTTTTTGTAAAAAATTATACCTGGATACAAGATCCTGAATGTCAAACTTAAACCGGTCTATTTCCATAATAGCTGCAGCCGTATAGGCCGCCGGCACAAAGAAACAGATGACCGAATTTTTATAGTAGTCCAGAACCGGTCTTTTGTTGTGTTTGACAATGAGCATGGTGGTATCTGTGATCTCATCCTCGTCTTCATCGGCAAGCTCAATGAAGTTTCTGGAAAGAAAATTTTCAATAACCGAATCAAAGGCATTGTCCGGGTCAATCATCAATGTGTCGGACAGATATGCACCGTGATAGACCAGATGATTCATATATGTGTTTACCCGGGCAAACATCTGTTTTTTTGTAAACGTGCTTTCAGAGCAGTTAAGGATGCCGGAGGCAATAATACCATGGGGCGTGGCAACGATATTGTCATTGATGTGATTTATCAGCTTGTATCCGAATCTCTTGACAAAGTGACTGAACTCCGGATCACTGAACTTTTTGAGATCAACGCCTTTTTCTTCCATATACCTGTTCATGGAAATCGGCGTGTCAAATCTTATATACACTTTGCCGTATTTGCGTTTTAAAAATTTGCGTGTGTTCAACAACCCTTTCAGGTTTTCAGGCGTTTTGTTGCCGCCTTCAATTTCTTTGAGATATGCATCCTCTTCCAGGACCCTGTCATATCCTACATAAATGGGCACAAAATAGAGATCTTCACAGGCGCCGCTTAAAAATGCCCGGATAATCATGGAGAGCCCGCCGATTTTAGGCGGCAGTACTTTTCCCGTCCGGCTTCTGCCCCCTTCAATATAAATTTTGATGTTAAACCCCTCATAGAGCAGTTTTTCAATATATGCTGCAAAAATTCTGGCATACAATTCCGCGCCCTTGAACGTCCTGCGCAGGAAAAACGCCCCGGCACCCCTGAATAAAGGGCCAAGGGGCCAGAAGGAAAGGTTTTTGCCTGCCGCAATATGGGGGCAGGGCATATTGTTTTTATACATAACATAGGGTAAAAGCAGGTAATCAAGGTGGCTTTTATGGCAGGGAATCAGAATTAGCGGGGCTTTGGTGTAAGTCTCCCGCATCATGTTAATCTCATCCTGGGATACGGAAATCCCCTCAAATATGTTTTTAAATACCCAGGTAAAAATCCAATCTAAAAAGTTTATCACCCTTAAACTGTAACTGGATGCAATTTCATCGATATAGCCCGCGGCCTTTTTGTTTACCTTTCGCAAAGGGGTGCCGGTTTTATCCGCATAGGCCGCCAGATATTCTCTTAGGGATTTTCTGTTAAGAATGTCCTCGGTGATTTCCTGACGGGATTTAAGCACGGGTCCTGTGATGCTTTTGCGCTGGCGGTTGAGGATATCCACAAGCAGACTTCTCAACCGATGGGTCTGGAATTCCGAATCAAGACGCTGGATTTCAGGCCGGGCTAGGAATTCTTTCAGATTTACGGGCCGTGCAACTTCCACCCGTATTTTATCCGGTTGCCTCAGCATGGTAAACACCCTTTTGAGGCGGCCGGGTTTTTCATGGGTGCCGAAGATTATATCCCCAAGGCTTGGATTTTTGTGCATGGGTTTGGTGATATAGATAATATCTTCAGGCACAATAACAACGGACTTTTCAATTTGTTTCTGCAATTCAATCAGATGAAATAGAGGATCGGGTGTAGACCTGATAAACCTGTTATAAAATTCATCCTCTTCTATAAGGCTGATAAATCCTGCCCGGTTTTCCAGAAGCATTTTTCGGGCATATCCGCCGGCATAGATATCTTTGAAATGGAAATTGTGGAAAAAGAAGTATAATTGCGACAGAATAATTCTTCCAATCTGTTTTGTGGGCAGAAGAAAGAAAAAACGTAAATCAAAACTCAGCTCAGGATAGGGTCCGTTTATGCGTTTCAAAAGGGTGTGAAAATATAAAAAATCAAAAATATGCTTGTTTTTACAGGCAAAAACAACAATTGAATCCGGTGCCGTATCTTTTATCCGTTTAAGGCCGGAGCTACCAATACTGATTTTATTAACAAGATGGTTCAGTATTTTTCCAATGATAAAGCTTTGGGTGCCAGGATAAAAACTTGAATAATAATCATAGGAGTCGTTAAGTAGAAACGCTATTATTTTATGTATTTTTGTTCTGGTGGCTGAGACCAGATTATTTATCGGTGCAAACAAACTCATAGGGTGTCCTTTTTTTCCTTCGAAGCTTGAAGGGTCAATCGTGGCAGGAACGCTTTTTTCGGTTAATTCAATACCAGAGCTTGGTTTACATGGCAATATGATAATTTTATTCAGGTGTCTTGATATAGGTAAAAACGCCTTGATAAAATCAGGGGCCTGTGATACTTTTCTCCATCTATTTGAAATTGAAATAAGTATATTAAGAAGGTATATTAATTTTTTTGGGTATGGATCACATATTTACGTATCAAATGTTTAGACGGGAATTTAAGGAGGATAACCTATGAAAACGTTAATTGGCGGAGCTATTGCAGTTCTTCTCGGAGTTGTTGGTCTGGCTGTATGGTTTACAGAGTTTATACAAATTATTACCGGATGTATCCCTGTTGTTCTTCTCGTGGGTGGCGGTTTTGCACTCTACCTTGGATTTGACGAGTTGAAAGACTCTTGGAAAAATGACGAAGGCGTTGACGCTTCTGCCGATTAAACCAAGACCTAACTTGCCGAATCGTAAAAAGAATCGGAAGTAGGAAAAGCGCAATATAATTCCGCGTTGTCGGATTTATCAGTCCATAGTATAAAGCTAAAAAGGGGCCGTGATAGAAAGTCACGACCCTTTTTTTATTTGTATATATAAAAGTCTTGTGACTCCTGCCTAAACTCCTGCAATGGTCTCTGCCAGGCTTTTTCCAATTCAACGGGATCATTCATTTTTTCAATATTTTTCCGCAAGTTCCGACTTCCTAAAATCAGGTCCATGGGCAGGCGCTCAAATTCATATTCATAGGGCGGCGCCTTGAACTGAAACCCGTTGGGGTGTGTTCTCATGATTTCCTGTAATAAAATCAGGGAACACAGATAAGGTTTATATTCATCTCTGTCCATGATATGGATTTGAACCCCTTTGCATGTTTGGTTCTGCCATTTTCCGGATGTGGGTTGGAAACACAGTGGCCGCAGCACAATGCCTTTAAGACGGTCTTTCACCGCCTGTATCAATGTCCTAGTATCCACATAAGGCGCGCCGAATTGTTCAAAGGGCAGGGTGGTCCCCCGTCCTTCCGACAGATTGGTGCCTTCAAAGATAACCTGGCCGGGATAGACCATGGCGGAAAGCGGGGTGGGCAGGTTCGGGGAGGGCGGAATCCAGACTAATCCGGTCTCCTGCCAGTACATATCCCGGGTCCATCCCTGCATGGGAATCACGGTAAGGTCACAACCGATCTTTTGGGTTGTATTGATATAGGCGGTAATTTCGCCTATGGTCATGCCGTGGCGCATGGGAATGGGGTATCGCCCAACAAATGACGCACACGCTTCTTCAAGGATATTGCCCTCTACCTGCAGGCCGCCAACAGGGTTGGGGCGGTCCAGGATCACTACGGACCTGCCGAGTTTTGCTGCCGTTTCAAGGCAGTATGAGATGGTATATATAAAGGTATACACACGGGTCCCCACATCCTGGATATCAATGACCAGGGTATCGATGGGGTCAAACATATCAGCTGTGGGAACCCTTGTTTCACTATATAGGCTGAATACCGGTATATTCAGATCAGGATCCCTGAAATGACCCGATTCAATCATATTGTCCTGCTTTTCCGCAAAAAAACCGTGCTGGGGTGAGAACAAGGCGCAAACCCGCCCTGGAAAAAGTCTGCTTAGAACATCCTTTGCATGTACAAACCGGCTTGTGATTGAGGCCGGATTTGCCAGAAGGCCTAAGCGCATGCCTTTCAAATATTCAGGCGGATTGCCGCAAAGGGTGTCTAATCCGGTTTTGACCCGTGGTGTGTTTTTGTTCAATATTAATCTCCAAATTTATTCTCGCACAAAGCCTCAAAGACACAAAGGGCCATAAAATAAAATCTTTGTGTCTTAGTGTCTTTGTGCGATCTTTTAAACTGAAACGCTTCATAGTTAGAATCGCTGATTCAACTATCACAGGTATTGACAAAAATTCAAATCCTAACTAATTACTACTGTTTTATCCAACCTGCAAATCAATGGAGCACATTTTTCATGTCGTTTTCAATCAGTGAGTCCGTAAAGGCCATAAAACCCTATGAGGCCGGCAAACCATTAAGTGAGGTAGAACGCGAGTATGGTATTTCCAACGCGGTAAAGCTTGCCTCCAATGAAAACCCTTTCGGGTATTCGCCCAAAGTGGCCCAGGCTGTCTTGTCAAAATTGTCCGCGATGAACCGGTATCCTGAGCCGGTCCCTTTTATACTATGCCAGAAACTTGCTGAAAAATACCATGTTCAGATGGAAAATCTGGTCATTGGAAACGGTTCCGACGATATCATTGCGCTGCTTGCCCATGGATTTTTGGACCCCGGGCAGGAAGCGGTGATGCCGCTGCCTTCCTTTCTGATGTATGAAATCAGTGTGAAAACCGCAAAGGGTGTTCCGATTATGGTCCCCCTCAAGGATTTTTCCACCAATCTTGACGGGCTTGTCAAGGCGGTCACCCCAAAAACGAAACTGGTGTTTGTGACCAACCCCTTTAATCCTACCGGGGCTGTGATTACCAAAGATGAATTTTTACGGTTTGCCGATCAATTGCCGGACAGTGTGCTGATAGTCGTGGATGAAGCGTATATCGAATTTGTACGCGACGATTCGGTCTATAATGCTTTGGATGTGCCGTTGACGGATCCAAGAATCGTCACCCTAAGAACCTTTTCCAAAGCATACGGCCTTGCCGGTTTCCGCATTGGTTACGGGGTTATGGATAAAGCTGTCGCTGAAATTTTAAACCGGATACGTCAACCCTTTAATGTAAACGCCCTTGCTCAGGTTGCGGCCCAAGCCGCGCTGGAAGATACCGATTTTCTGTCCAAAACCATCTCCGGCACCCACCAGGGCATTGATTTTTTAACGCAAAAATTCACGGAAGCCGGTTTTGAGGTGCTGCCCACCCAGGCCAATTTCCTTATGATGGATGTAAAGACCAATTCACGGGAGATCTGTGAGAAGCTGCTTCGAAAAGGGGTGGTGGTGCGTTCTCTGGCATCCTATGGATATGACACCTTTATTCGCATCAATGCCGGCACGGACCAGGAAAATAAGATATGCGTGGATGCCCTGATCAGTGTTGCAGGCAAATAAAATAATGGGCAGGCGTATTGTTACCATTGACGGGCCGGCCGGTGCCGGTAAAACAACGGTTTCAAAAGCGCTTGCAAGGGAGCTTGGCTGGGTTTATGTGGACACCGGTGCTTTGTATAGAGCTGTTGCGTTTGAAATCAAGCGCCAACAGATCAACTGGGAAGACAGTGCCCAGCTTGAACGGTTTCTTGCCTGCCTTGATCTTGATTTTGTCATGGACGGACCGGATCCTGTTCTGACATCATCAGGCCGCGATATCAGCGCATATATCCGCACCAATGAAATCAGTATGCTGGCCTCGGCCACGTCGGCGATCCCCCAGGTGCGAAGGGCATTGCTGGGGATTCAGAAATCCATTGCCGCGGAAAGGGATGCCGTGTTTGAAGGCCGGGACATGGGTACGGCTGTTTTTCCCAACGCGTCCTATAAGTTTTTCCTGACCGCTGATGTTAACGTACGTGCCCGGAGACGATTTGAGGAATCAAACGCCTCCGGAATTTCATTTGGAAAAATTCTCGAAGATATGATCAAGCGGGACGCAGATGATACCCAACGTCCCGTATCCCCATTAAAACAGGCTCCGGATGCTCTCCTCATAGATGCAACTGCATTAAATGTTTCCCAGGTCGTTGAAAAAATGAAAAGCATCATCAAGAAGGTTTAAAAAGTTCCGGAATTCCTTGATTTTTCATTTTTTCGTTGGTATAAGAACCAATTGTATTCGCCTTCGCCATCTTTTCCTTATGATCCAAAGGCGGGTAACATCATCGATTAGGGGGATAAACATTAATGAACAACAACATTGCTGAAGAAAACCAAAACATGAATCAAGAATTAGAGACCCAAAATGAGGTAAACGAGTCCGAAATCGAACTCACCGGAGAAGAGACCATGGAAGAACTGCTGGATATCTATGATTCCAGCCTCAGTAAATTTGAAGAGGGACAGGTTGTCACAGGAACAGTGATCTCCGTCGGCAGGGAAACAGTCCTTGTGGATGTGGGATACAAATCCGAGGGGCAGATTTCAATTCATGAATTCATTAGTGAGGACGGCAATGTCAGCGTCAACGTCGGCGACGAGTTTGAGGTAATGATTGAAGTATGGGATGAAGAAGAGGAGACTGTTCTTCTGTCCCGTGACAAAGCCAAAAAGGTTAAAGTGTGGGACGCCATCAAGGATATCTACGACGAAGACGGTACCATTGAGGGTGTCATCACCAGTCGGGTTAAAGGTGGTTTCTCCGTTGATATCGGACTGCTGGCCTTTTTGCCGGGCTCCCAGGCAGACCTTCGGCCCATCCGCAACATGGATGAAATGGTCGGCCAGACGTATACCTTTAAAATTCTCAAGTACAACAAGAAAAGGAACAATATTGTTCTGTCTCGCCGGGTACTGCTTGAAAACGAAAGAGAAAAAATGCGCAGTGCCACCCTGTCTGCCATTGAAAATGACAAAGTCATGGAAGGTATTGTCAAAAATATTACCGAATACGGTGTCTTTGTTGATCTCGGAGGCGTTGACGGACTTCTCCATATTACCGATATTTCGTGGGGACGGGTTAAACATCCCTCTGAACTCTTCTCCGTTGGCGATCATATCAAGGTGAAAATTCTCTCCTTTGATTTTGAGAAGGAACGGGTCTCCCTGGGCATGAAACAGTTGACACCTGATCCCTGGACAACTGCTGCCGATAAATATCCCATTGGTTCCAAGATCAAAGGCCGGGTTGTCAGCCTGACCGATTACGGGGCGTTCATTGAGCTTGAAGAGGGTGTCGAAGGTCTTATCCATGTTTCTGAAATGTCCTGGACCCGCAAAATCCGTCACCCATCCCAGATGGTTGCCGTGGGCGAACAGGTTGAGGCCGTTGTTCTGGATCTTAAACCTGAAAATCGTAGAATCTCTCTGGGCATTAAACAGACCGTCGAGAATCCCTGGGAAGTCATTTCCCAGAAATATCCAGTGGGCACGATCATTGAAGGAAAAATAAAGAACATTACCGAATTTGGTCTTTTTATCGGTATTGATGACGACATTGACGGCCTGGTTCACATCTCTGATATATCCTGGACCAAACGGATCAAGCATCCTTCCGAAATTTATAAGAAAAATGATACCATCCAGGCAGTTGTACTTGATATTGACAAGGCCAATGAAAGATTCTCTTTGGGCATTAAGCAGACCCAGGTAGATCCATGGGAAACCGTTGCCGAACGTTATGACGTGGGCAAGGAAATTTCCGGCGTCATCACCAACCTCACCGATTTCGGTGTGTTTGTAGAGCTTGAAGAAGGCATTGAAGGGCTGGTTCATGTATCTGAAATCAGCAAGGAAAATATCAAGAGCCCCAAAGATCATTATCAGATTGGCGAAACCATTACGGCCAAGGTAATGAATATCAATTCCGATGAAAGACGGATCGGCCTGTCCATCAAACGCCTGAACGAAGATGATGATGACAACAGATATCTTGAAGAAATTGCAAAAAGTTCCAAACCTGCCGCATCCGCATTTGGAGAGATGCTGAGAAGCAACATTCAGGAAAAACTGGAAGCGGAGAAAAAAGAAAACGAGTAATCCCTGTCTAACAGGCAGTAGCAGGATTGCAATTTTTTAAGTTTTGAAGGCCGGACAGATCCTCTAAACAGGGACATCCGGCCTTTTCAGTTCCAATCAAAATTAAGGAAGAATCCCTTATGTTTGCCAGACGCCATCCTTTTTTGTTTTTTCTTTGTGTTATCTGTGGCTGCTTTACCTTAGGGTTGCTTGCTCTCTCCGGTGTTGCCGTTCTGGGTGCTATTGCCGTGAACAGTGAGATCAGCGGTGCCATGGCCTCATCCCGGGGTAATATCGGCGTGGTTGAGGTGACGGGGCCTATTATATCTTCAAAAAAAATTATTAAAGATATTCAAGGTTTCAAGGATGATGACACCATTAAGGCGATTATTTTAAGGGTTGACAGTCCCGGCGGTGGAATCGGGCCTTCCCAGGAAATTTACCGGGAACTTTTGAAGACCCGTGATGCAAAAACCGTGATTGCCTCCATGGGTTCTGTTGCCGCCTCAGGAGGGTATTATATTGCATGCGCAACCCAGGGTATTGTTGCAAATTCCGGCACCATCACGGGTTCCATCGGCGTAATCATGGAGTATGCCAATCTTGAACAGATTGCTAAAAAAATCGGGATCTCTCCTGTGGTAATAAAAAGCGGTGAATATAAGGACATGGGATCCCCCACGAGAGAGCTTAAAGAGAGTGAAAAACAGCTGTTTCAAAATCTTGTGGATGAACTGCATGCTCAGTTCGTATCCGATGCGGCTGCAGCCAGGAATATGGAAACCGATGCCATGGCCAAACTGGCTGACGGCAGGGTTTATACCGGACAGACCGCCATGAAACTTAAGCTTGTTGATCGTATCGGCAACATGGATGATGCTGTGCAGTGGGCCGGACAGATGGCCGGCATTGAAGGGGAACTGACCCCTGTTTATCCCAAAGAGGATAAAATAACGCTGTTCAGAAGACTGGCCGAAACCCTGTTTCAGGATGTTAATTGGGGCAGCAAGCTGTCCAAATCCTGCAGGTATGTTTTCAACTAAGAACGAATCTACTCAAAAATATCAACCTCGCCTGCACCGTGCCTGATTACCTCTGGTTCGTCCTCAACCAAGGAGATTACGGAAGAGGGGATGTTCGGCACAGGACCGCCATCCAGAACCATGTCTATCCTTGCGTCGAAATAATCATGGAGCAGAGATGCATTTTCAAACACTTGGCCGTCAGGGTCTGTGGCCGAGGTTGAAATAATGGGGTTTCCCAGTTCCAGGGCAAGGTTGATGGCGATTTGATTGGCCGGCACTCTGATGCCTGCGGTTTTTCTTTTTGTCAGCATAATTTTGGGCACCATCTTTGATCCGGTCAGAATAAAGGTATAAGGACCCGGCAGCAAACGTTTCATGTGGCGATAGGCTATATTGGAGACCTTGGCATACTCGGCAATATTTTTCAGATCCGGGCAGATGAAGCTGAAAGGCTTAGTTTTATCCCGTTGTTTGATCTGGTATATTTTTTCAATTGCCTTTTTGTTCATGATATCACAGCCGATACCGTAAAAGGTGTCTGTGGGATAGGCGATAATACCGCCTTTCTTGAGACTTTCTACAGCCATGGATATAATTCGTGCCTGGGGCGTATGGGGATTAACATTATATAACATAGGGGCTCTCCTGGAATGCGGAATATCTAAATTTCATCACCAAAGCAGATGCCAAGGGTTCTGGCAGTCAGGATCAACTCTCCGTCGGGATCAACGCTGCGTATTCTGTTTACGGCATCTTTTAAATTTACGCTTCCCATCATTCCGCTGGGCTTAAGTGCTACCATTTTGCCAAAATTTCTGCTGGCTGCCATATGCACCGCCTGAACCCCGAACCGGGTGCATAACTGCCTGTCCCAGTGGGTTGGCTGGCCCCCGCGCTGGAGATGACCAAGGACCACGCATCGGCTCTCTTTGCCGGTTTTTTCCTGAATTTTTTCGGCAATTGCATACCCAATGCCGCCAAGACGGACTTCTCTGTCTGTTTCATCATTGTCGGACACCACCATGCTGTCGTCAAGTTTTGCACCTTCGGCCACAATAACAATGGTGAATAATTTGCCTGTGGCTTCCCGGGCCCTGATTTTTTTCTCAATCGACGGCATATTAAATTTTATTTCAGGAATCAGAATAACATCCGCCCCTCCGGCAAGCCCGGCATAGGCGGCAATCCAGCCGGCATACCGGCCCATGACCTCAAGCACCATGACCCGGTTATGGCTCTGGGCTGTTGAATGCAGCCGGTCAAGGGCATCCACGGCACAGGCCACGGCTGTGTCAAATCCAAAGGTCTGCTGGGTCGCATCCAGGTCATTATCTATGGTCTTGGGGACACCGATGACAGGCAGCCCTGATTCATGCATCTGCAGGGCTGTTGTCAGCGTGCCGTCACCGCCGATAACCACAAGTGCGTTCAGGCCTAACGCTTCTATAGTCTGTCGTACCTGGGTCATAAGATTTTCTGGTATCTTTCGTGTTTCACCCTGGCCTGTTTTTGATGAGAATTTGCCGGAATTTGCAGTGCCCAGAATTGTGCCGCCGCGTATAAGAAGTCCGTCCATATCCCGAACGCTGAGGGGGGCCGCCTGAACCGGTGTCAAAAGTCCGTCAAAACCGCCCCGAATACCTATGGTCGTAAACCCCTGCATGTCGCCGGCTTTTACAATGGCCCGGATTACCGCATTAAGTCCGGGGCAGTCTCCTCCGCCTGTTACTACGCCAATTTTTTTTCCCATCGCCTAATCCTCGTTAATGGAAATATTAGGACATCTCTGACATTGTCCCATGTTGAATTAAAGTGGTCGAATTTACCTCACGGTGCTATATCAGATAATCACTGATGAAACAAATAAATTAGAAGGCCCTTTATGGATATTTCCCGGGGAAGGACCTTGTAAAAAGTTCATGGTTTTGGTAAAAGAACCTGTTTATATACTTTGCTTTGAATAATTATTGGCTGGCCCTTTCACTTACCTTTTGTACGTGACGGCCAGCCTTTAAAGCATAAATAAACATCTTTCCTTTCCGGAGGTTTTTTTTATGTCCAATGTATTACCAGAACAGGGGCTCTCTTTTGATGATGTGCTTCTGCTTCCCGATTATTCAGCCATCCTGCCTGACGAAGTGTCCACACGCACCCGTCTGACCAAGGCGCTTGAGCTTAATATTCCCATTGTCAGTGCAGCCATGGATACGGTGACCGAATCAGATACCGCCATCAGCATGGCCCGGGCCGGCGGCCTGGGGTTTATTCACAGAAACCTGAGTATTGCAGAGCAGGTGGTGGAAGTGGATCGGGTTAAAAAAAGCGAAAGCGGCATGATTGTTGACCCTGTAACAGTCCATCCCGATGCCACGATCTCCGAAGTGCTAAGCATTATGGCCAAATATCGGATTTCAGGTATCCCGGTGATTGAAGGCGATAAGCTGGTTGGCATCGTGACCAACAGGGATCTTCGTTTTGAAACCCAGTTGGATAAACCGGCCAGGGAGGTTATGACCAGTGAAAATCTGGTGACCGTGCCTGAAAAATGTACCCTGGAAGAATCCAAAATCATGCTGCATAAACACAGGATTGAAAAACTTCTGGTGGTGGATCCCCAGGGTAAACTCAAAGGATTGATCACCATTAAGGATATTGAAAAGATAAGAAAATATCCCAATGCCTGCAAGGATTCCCTGGGACGTCTGAGAGCCGGTGCCGCCATTGGTGTGGGCTCTGATATGATGGACCGTGTGGACGCACTTCTGAATGCCGGGGCAGATGCCCTGGTCATCGATACCTCCCATGGGCATTCTCAAAATGTGATCACTGCGGTTCAGCGTATCAAGGCAGCATTTCCCGACTGCCAGCTCATTGCCGGTAATGTGGCCACGGAAGCCGGGGCAAAGGCATTGATTGACGCAGGTGTTGATGCCGTTAAAATCGGTATTGGCCCCGGTTCCATATGCACCACCCGTATTGTTGCAGGTGTTGGCGTACCCCAGCTCTCCGCTGTGATGAACTGCGCCGAGATCTCAAAGAAAACCGGCGTGCCCCTGATTGCCGACGGCGGGATAAAGTTTTCCGGAGATGTTTCCAAAGCCTTGGGGGCCGGGGCGCATTCCGTTATGTTGGGCAGCCTTCTGGCCGGCACCAAAGAAAGCCCCGGCGAAATCGTCATTTACCAGGGGCGTTCGTATAAAGCCTATCGCGGCATGGGGTCTGTGGAAGCCATGAAAAAGGGTAGTTCCGACAGATATTATCAGAAAGATACCGGTGAAAATGAGGAGTTGGTTCCCGAAGGCATCGTGGGCCGGATTCCCTACCGGGGAACCATCCGCGAGAATATTGTCCAGATGATCGGCGGGCTTAAGGCCGGCATGGGCTATCTTGGCGCAGCCACGATTGAAGAATTGCACAGCAAGGCAAAGTTTGTCCGGATCACTGCAGCCGGATTAAAGGAGAGCCATGTGCATGATGTTGTCATCACCAAGGAAGCACCCAATTATAGAGTAGAAAGCAATTAAAGTCCTATGACCAACAATCAGGATATACCGTTTTATCATCTGCACCTTCACTCCGAGTACTCCTTGCTTGACGGGGCCATTCGGCTAAACGACCTGATGAAAAGATGTTCGGACTATGGCATGGATGCCGTGTCCATTACAGACCATGGAACCATGTTCGGTGTGGCCGAGTTTTATGAAAAAGCCCAAAAAGCAGGTATCAAACCCATAATAGGCTGCGAAGTCTATGTGGCGCCCAGAACTTTAAATGACCGGACCCAGCTGGATAGAAAAGGGTTAAGCCATTTGATTCTTTTGGCTAAGGATCGGGAGGGATACACCAATCTTTGCAAGCTGGTTTCCGTGGCCCAGCTCAAGGGTTTTTATTTTAAGCCCAGGATCGACAAGACGCTTTTGGCCGAACATGCCAAGGGGCTTGTGGGGCTTTCCGCCTGCCTGAAAGGGGATATTCCCCAGGCTATTCTGGCAGGGAATCAGGCCAAAGCAGATGAACTGGCACGGTTTTATCTTGATACGTTGGGTGAGGGAAACTTTTTTCTTGAAGTTCAGGAAAACGGGATGGATATCCAGCGCCGTCTGAATAACGGTCTGCTTGATATGAGCAAACGTCTTTCCATTCCCATGGTGGCCACCAATGACTGCCATTACCTTTCCAGGGGCGATGCCAAAGCCCATGAAATCCTTTTGTGCATTCAGACCGGCGATACCTTTGACAATGTCGACCGGTTTAAATTTGATTCGGACCAGCTTTACTTCAAATCCAGGCAGGAGATGGCCGATTCCCTTGGGCATTTTCCCGATGCCATTGCCAATACAAAGCTGATCGCGGATATGTGCGAGGTGGATTTCGGCAAGAAAACCTATCATTTTCCCCGGTATGACCTTGGCGACGGACTATCCGAAGATGAACTGTTTAAAAAGCTTGCCATGGAAGGCTTTGAAGAACGCCTTGCCAAAATCAAGAAAAAACGTCCCGACATCGATGAACGGGTTTACAGGGATCGGATTAAATACGAGATTGATATTATCCTTAAAATGGGGTTCCCCGGTTATTTTCTCATTGTGGCCGACTTTATCAGCCATGCACGAAAAATCGGGGTGCCGGTGGGGCCGGGCAGGGGCTCTGCGGCTGGATCCATGGTGGCTTATGCCATGGGGATTACAGCACTTGATCCCATTGAGCACGGGTTGATTTTTGAACGGTTTTTAAACCCGGCGCGTATCTCCATGCCTGATATTGACGTGGATTTCTGCATTGAGGGCAGAGAGCAGGTCTATGATTATACGGTTCAGCGTTACGGCGGGCCGGAATATGTGTGCCAGATCATCACCTTTGGAAAATTGAAAGCCAAGGCCGTCATTCGGGATGTGGGAAGGGCGCTGGGTGTCCCTCTTTCCGAAGTGGACGAAGTCGCCAAGATGATACCCGACACCGCCAAAAATCTAAAAAAGGCATTGGATGAGGTCCCGGCCATTCGGGATAAATGCCGGGAAACAGAGGCCAAAACCCAGATGCTCGAGGTTGCCATGCTGCTCGAAGGGTTGCCGCGGCATGCATCCACCCATGCCGCAGGTGTTGTGGTTTCTGACAAACCCCTGTGCGAATATTTGCCGTTATTCAAGGGTAAAGACGGTGAAACCATTACCCAGTTTGACATGAACTTCACTGAAAAACAGGGTCTTGTAAAGTTTGATTTCCTTGGGCTTCGCAATCTGACTGTTATTAAAAACTGTATTGCTTTGATCGAAAAACAGGGAAAAACGCCGCCGGATCTGCTGCACCTTGATTATTCAGATCAAAAAACTTTTGAGCTTTTGCAAAATGCCGATACCACCGGGGTATTCCAGCTTGAAAGTTCCGGCATGAAGGAGCTGATCTCCCGCCTGAAACCGGCCAGTTTTTCAGACATTGTTGCCCTTGTTGCCCTTTACCGGCCGGGTCCTTTGGATTCGGGGATGGCGGACAACTATGTTGAACGAAAGCATGGCCGGGAACCTGTGGTATACCTGTTTCCCGAATTAGAGCCTATACTTGAAGAAACTTACGGGGTGATCCTGTACCAGGAGCAGGTCATGAAAATTGCCGGCGTCCTTGCCAATTACAGCATGGCTCAGGCAGACGGGCTTCGAAAAGCCATGGGAAAAAAGATTGCCGCCATGATGGAGGAGCACCGGACCCTTTTTGTTAAGGGTGCCCAGGAAAACGGCCATGATCCCCAAAAGACTGAAGATCTTTTTAACCTGATGGAGAAATTCGGAGGCTACGGCTTTAACAAGTCCCATTCAGCAGCCTATGCCCTGATTGCATTTCAGACCGCTTTTCTTAAAGCCCATTTCCCCGTTGAGTTCATCGCCGCCCTGATGACGTCTGAACGCAGCAACTCAGATGCGGTACTCAAGTACATGGATGAATGCAAAGCCCATAACATCAAGGTCCTGCCCCCGGATGTCAACCAGAGTGACGCCTTTTTCAATGTGGATAATGATTGTATCCGCTTTGGTCTGGCTGCTATTAAAGGCGTGGGAGAAGCGGCCATTGAATCTATTGTGGAAAATCGTGAAAAGGAAGGCGAATATACTAGCCTTTATAATTTCTGCGAACGGGTAAACCTGAGCAAGGCCAATAAAAAAGTGCTTGAGGCTCTGATTAAATGCGGCGCCCTGGACGCCACCGGCCACAAACGCGCCCAGATGATGGCGGTGCTTGAGGATGCATTGGACCATGGTTCCAGAATCCAGAAGGAGAAGGCAGATGCCCAGCTGGATCTGTTTGCCGATTCAGGTGTGGGCATTTGCCTCCCCTCCAATATCCCAAGAATGCCTGACATGGACGAGTGGGAGGGCAAAGTATTGCTGAAGTTGGAAAAAGAAGCATTGGGGTTTTACATCACCGGCCATCCTATGGATGATTATGCGGATATCATACGTAAATTTGCCAATGTTAACACGGTTACGCTTCAAGATATTGAAGATGAAAAGATGATCCGCATCGGCGGGAATCTCAAGGTCCAGAAGATTCACAAGACCAAGAAAGGGGACCTGATGGCCTTTTGCAACCTTGAGGACCAGTATTCAACCGTGGAGCTTGTGGTGTTTCCAACTCTTTATGCCAGGACCCATACGTTTTTGTCCCAGGAGCAGGTTGTCATTGTTGAAGCAGAGGTCCAAAAGAAAGAGAATACGGTCAAGCTGCTGGGTGAAGCAATTGTTCCGGCAACCCAGGCTGAAACCCTTTGGGCTGCCGGTATTGTGATTCAGGTGGATGCGCAGCAGCATAAACCTGATGTGTTTGATCAGCTCAAACCCGTGATTGAGCGGTATCCCGGCAATTGTGTTTCCTTATTCAACATTCACATCAATGCAGGACACCCGGATGTGATGGTTAAATTGTCGGATGAATATAAGTCCGATGCCTGTCCCGGTTTTTTTCAGGAGATTGAAACCATCCTTGGCCCCGGCACGATTGAAACCAGATGCGCGCCTGTAAAAGAGAAGGTGAAAAAGAAAAAGCGCTGGTCCCCAAAACAGGTCACCTGATGTCCGGATTGATAAAAACGGTGCCGGGATTGGAGATCTGAAGACGACTTACCACCCGGCCCACCCCGTCAATACTTCTGACCAGGTCCTCGGCCATGCGGCGCTGGTATGTATCGGATACCCATCCATCAAGATAGACCACCCCATGGCGGACCTTTATGTGAATTCCATGATCATCCACCATGTCATCGGACATAAATTTGGATTTTACCCGGGCCATAAGCACCGTATCACTGACAAATCCTACGGGTGAGCGAGCGCTTTCTTCGGTATCAGATTGGTAGTACACCGGTGCCCCGGTATTTTTGGATCCACAGCCGGCCATCAAGAAGCAAGAAACAAGAAACAAGATGCAGGATACAAGAGGGCGAAACACCTGCGGTGCCCATTTTAGTCCTGCGTTTTTGGAATCTTCAAGTTTCATTGGTTGTTGTGGGTTGAATGCGCATGAATGTTAGTCAAAATCGTTCAGATCTATACTGTCAAGATCGGAAAGGTCCATATCCTTTAGGAGATCATCTTCATCGGGAATGATCTCTTCGTCAATCACAATCGGTTGGCCTGTATTGTTTCCGGTTTTTTCAACATTGTTGAAACCCTCTTGCTCATCCGCGTCTCGATCTGCAAAAAATTCTGAAATTCCAAGAAAAAACAGATATCCCAGGCCTGCCATATTCAAAAGGATGATGATTGCTCCCATGATGTTTTTAATCAGCACGCGTTGCTTTTTCCTGTTAATGGTTTGACGATGGGGATTTGAGTGTTTATATATAATCTTTATTTTTGTGGCAAGACTAAACCTGATATTAGGGGTAAGGGAATTCAAAGGTTTTTGTATGAGTTGGCTTGGAAAAATAGTTGGCGGCACCATCGGACTGGCTTTAGGCGGTCCTTTGGGTGCTGTGGCAGGGGCTGCCTTTGGCCACGCGTTTGTGGACAAAAGAGAAGATGAGTATTTACGTTCTATTCCGGGTAGTAATGGATCGGGCCTGTCTTCCAATGAAGAAGCCCAGCTACTCTTCTTTACTGCGGCTTTTTCCATGCTGGGTAAAATCAGCAAAGCAGACGGCCGGATCAGTGAAGAGGAGATAAAAGCAGTTGAACGATTTATGATCAATGATCTTCAACTTGATCAACCAAGCCGTGAGACGGCAAAAAATATTTTCAGAAATGCCGTGACATCTTCCCAGACCTTTGAGGGATTTGCCGAGCAATTTTATTCGGTGTTTAAATACCAGTCTAATATCATTGAGTTGATGATGGATGTGCTGCTCAGGGTCTCTTCGGCTGACGGAAATATTTCTGATGTCGAGGAGCAGATGCTGTTGTTAGCTTCACGGATTTTCAACTTTTCGCAGCTGGATTATAACCGGCTTAAATCCAGGTATGTGAAAAAATCAGATCCCTATTATGCTGTTCTTCAATGCGATGAAAATGCAAGCAATGAGGAGATCAAAAAGAAATACCGGACCCTGGTCCAGGAGTATCACCCGGATAAAATTCAGGCCAAGGGACTGCCCGAAGAATTTGTCAAGTTTGCCACGGATAAATTCACTGAAATCCAGGCCGCTTACGAGCACATCAGAAAAATCCGGGGATTTTGATCCGGCCACTACTGGAAGAACAAGTAAACCATAGATGGTCGCTGTGTTGAAATGAATCAGAATTCTTCTTTTTTTCATATGAATCAAAGCATTTTATATGATTAGCCCGATTTTTTTTGATAGTGACATACGCAAGATTGCTCAACTATTTGAAAAAAGAATAAATTGTTGACACTTTTTATTTGCTCTGATAAATTTTTAGTCTCATAAATATAAAATCTAACGCTTTAACATCAGGACAATATGAGGATTTTATGGTTCAAGATTATGATGATGATGATGATGTCATTGAACTGATCGACGTCGTCAGCGAAGAATCATCCCCAGAAGACCAGGAAATAATTGAACTGACCCAGGAAGCTTCGGCTCCGGAAGCGTTGCTTTCTGATGATGTTGTTTTACCCTTAAAAGAGGGTGAAAATATCATGCCATTACTGGACCGGATCGATATAGAAGCTCTCCTTGAAAAACTTATAGAGAAAAAATTTTCTGCAACCATTGAAAAAATCCTTTTTGAAGTGATGGAAAAGGTTATCAAACGTGAAATAGAAGAGATTAAAGCCGGACTTAAGAAAGACCTGGATGATATTGGTTAGGTCTGATTAAACGATTGACTTAATTTTTAAAAGTTTTTATTAACGTGACGGGGATTGATTCAATCCCCTTTTTTGATTAAATAGCCTTGGGCTGCCTTGTTTTGTAAAACGCTTGGCGGTTCACGACAAAATTTTACACAGCCCCTTATTATATGAGGCTGTCACATTAAAAGGGTTTGAGGAGTTGAATTATGTGTTCGGATTCCCTGGACAAAGGATATTCACCGAAAGAGATTGAAGAGAAATGGTATTCATTTTGGCTTGAAAACGGTTTTTTTAGAGCTGAAGACAAAAGTGACAGAATCCCCTTTTCAATTGTTATTCCACCGCCCAACGTCACTGGCGTGCTTCACATGGGGCATGCCCTAAATAACGTGATCCAGGATATCATGTGCAGATACAGAAGGCTTTTGGGGCAGAATGTGCTTTGGATGCCGGGAACTGATCACGCCGGAATTGCCACCCAGAATGTGGTGGAGCGTAAACTGGCGGCCGAAGGCAAAAACCGTGATCAAGTCGGTCGGGAAGCCTTTATTGAGGAAGTCTGGAAATGGCGGGAAAAATCAGGTGGTGCCATCATCAACCAGCTCAAGCGTCTTGGTGCATCCTGTGACTGGGACCGGGAACGCTTCACCATGGACGAAGGACTTTCCGAGGCTGTACGTAAAGTGTTTGTCCGTCTGTACAAGGAGGGCCTGATTTATGAAGACCAGTATATTATTAACTGGTGTCCCAGATGCAAGACCGCTCTCGCAGACCTTGAGGTTGAATACGCAGAAAAGGACGGTTACCTCTATTATATCCGCTATCCGTTCAGAGGCAGCCAGAAAAAAGGGCTGACCGTTGCGACGACCCGGCCTGAAACCCTTTTTGGGGATATGGCTGTGGCAGTCAACCCTGAAGATGAACGCTTCAAGAACCTTGAAGAAACAGAAGTTCAGCTGCCCCTGACAGATCGCCTAATTCCCATTATCCGGGATGAATATGTGGATACCCAGTTTGGTACCGGCGCCCTGAAAGTCACCCCTGCTCATGATCCCAATGATTTTCATCTGGGTGAAAAACACGGCCTGAAAAAATTAAAAGTGATTGATGATGCCGGTGCAATGCTCGAAGGGGCAGGACGGTTTGCGGGTCTTGACCGGTTTGAATGCCGCAAAAAAGCTGTTAAAGCGCTTGAGGAGTTGGGTCTTCTTGAGAAAAAAGAACCATTGAAACACAGCGTGGGCAATTGCTACCGCTGCCACACCGATGTGGAGCCTTCCATTTCCAAACAATGGTTTGTCAAGGTAGGGCCCCTGGCTGCAAAGGCAGCCCAGGCCGTACGTGACGGCAGAACCAGGATTATTCCTGACAACTGGTCCAAAACCTATTTTGAGTGGATGGATAATATCAGGGACTGGTGCATATCCCGTCAGATCTGGTGGGGTCACCGGATCCCCGTATGGAAATGCCCGGATTGCAAGGCCGTTATTGTTGAAGAGACAGATCCTGATTCCTGCCCCAAATGCGGTTCCCAAAATATTGTTCAGGAAACTGATGTCCTTGACACCTGGTTTTCTTCAGCCCTCTGGCCATTTTCCACGATGGGCTGGCCTGAAAAAACCAACCTTTTGCAAACCTTTTATCCGACCAATGTTCTGGTTACAGGATTTGACATTCTGTTTTTCTGGGTTGCCAGGATGATGATGATGGGCATTCATTTCATGGACGATGAAGTCCCGTTCAAGGATGTTTATATCCACGCCCTGGTCAGAGATGAACACGGCAAGAAAATGTCCAAGTCCAAGGGGAATGTTATTGATCCGCTCAAGGTGATTGATGAATACGGCGCAGATGCGTTCAGGTTTACCCTGGCTGCTTTTGCCGCCCAGGGGCGGGACGTTAAAATGTCCGAATCACGGGTCGAAGGGTACAGAAATTTTGTCAACAAGTTATGGAATGCGGCCAGATTTACCCTGATGCATATTACGGAAAAAAACGCATTGACTGACAATCTTGCCCTGAGCCTGACGGATCGCTGGATTTTGTCCAGGTGTACTGAAACCTCTTTGGCCGTTAAACAGGGAATTGACGAATACCGGTTCAATGAAGCCGCTTCTGCCGTTTATCAGTTTGTATGGCATGAATTCTGCGACTGGTACCTTGAGGCTGCCAAGCCCGCCCTGTATGAAAAGTTAGGGGCAGACCGGCGTGACGCTGCCCGTGGTGTTCTGGCAAAAGTGCTTGAAGATATTGTCATCATGCTGCATCCTTTCATGCCATTTGTTACCGAAGAAATTTACAATATCCTTCCGGGCACAAAAGGTTCTGTGATGAAGGCCACGTTTCCCTATAATGAGGATGAGTTTAAAAAATTTAAAGATCCGGACTGTGAAAAAGAGATGGAATTTATGTTCTCTTTGATTTCAGGTATCCGAAATGTCAGATCTGAGATGAACATCCAGCCATCCACCAGGGTTAAGGTCCTGGCCACTACGGCAGAAAGCTCAGAAAAACTGCTGATTGCCGAAAACAAATCTGTCATTATCAATCTCGCCACCCTTGAGAATCTCTCTTTCTGTGACGCAGAGAATCCGCCTGAATCTTCCGCCACCACAGTTTCAGGGGCCACCACCTGCTATGTCTGCCTGGACGGTGTAATTGATTTTGACAAGGAAATCAGTCGTCTTGAAAAGGAGCTGGAGAAAAACACCAAAGAGTTGAACAATATCCAGAAACGACTGAACAATGACAGCTTCCTTGAAAAAGCCCCGGAAGATGTTATTGAAAAGGTCAAGGCACAACATGAAGAACTTAAAGAAAAGCAGGATAAAATTACGGTGAATCTGGATCGGGTTAAGAGTCTGAAACAGGATTAAAAACGTATACATATGGATATCACAGAACAGATCATCCGGCTGGCGCTTTTTGAAGATACCGGTCTTGGGGATGTGACCACGGAAAGTATTTTCCTTCATCCCCAGGAAAAAACCGCCATTATTGTAGCCAAACAGGATTTTATCCTGGCAGGAACCGATGTGGCAAAAAAAGTATTCCATTTTGTAGATCCATCAATGAAGTGTAAAAATCATTTTAATGATTCGGACACCATTAAAAAAGATGAGGTCATATTTAGCATCACTGGTGATATCCGCTCTATTCTGACAGCTGAACGTGTGGCTTTAAATTTTCTGCAGCGGCTTTCCGGTATCGCGACCCTGACACGAAAATTTGTCAAGACCCTGGATAATCCAAAAGTCAGGCTGGTGGACACAAGAAAAACAACACCAGGCTGGCGAAAAATAGAAAAAGATGCTGTCCGGGCAGGGGGGGGATCTAATCACAGATTTGCCCTTTATGACGGAATTCTGATCAAGGACAACCATATTGCGGCTGCAGGCTCCATTGCGGCGGCCGTTTCTCTTGTCCGGGCCAGGGCTTGCCATCTGATGAAGGTGGAAGTGGAGGTTTCGGATATGGACCAGGTGCAGCAGGCCCTTGATGCAAGGGCTGATGTTATTATGCTGGACAATATGGACATTGATGCCATGACCAAAGCCGTGACGCTGATTGGAAAGCGGGCGATGGTGGAAGCCTCGGGTAATGTCAGTTTGAAGACGTTAAATGCCATTGCCGGAACCGGTGTGGATATTATTTCCTGCGGCGCACTCACCCATCAGGCGGTATCTGTGGATCTAAGTTTGCGTATTCAAAATTAATTTTGAGAAATATGGTATGCTGACAATTTCCAGAATTTGTTTGCTCTTGCTCCTTGTGTTAACGATATTCATCACACCTTCCTATGCAGTAACGCTACAAAATTCAACATCGACAAATGAGAACATAAATCTGTATGAACTCAAGGATCAGACCTATTATTTTCCGGCTAATTACGCTTTAAATGATAAAACAGTCTTTTTACCTTTGCGAAGATGGGATCTGATTTTTACAGGTGACCATATTAATCAAATTGATGACCCCGTGGACCGTGAAAATATCAATTATGTAATTCCAGGGCCTTTTAACCATGTTATGGTGTATATGGGAAAAGATTCAAAAGGGCTGGCGTATGCAATTGAACTCAATCTATATTCGCTGGAAGGCGGTGGCCGCTTATCGTTAATCTGCCTGGGATCTGATTTTGGAATCCTTCGCCACCCAGAGACTCAACGTATTCACGATAAACGTATGATGGAGAATCGTTGGGCAATGCGGTTTATCAATACTGCATATGAGCAGGTGCGCACCCATGAAGATTTACTCTTTTCAAGATTGGAAAACGACTTGGCAACAAATCTTCCTTATCAATTTGTACTTGAGCACTCAGGCCAACTGTGGGATCGCTATATCTATTTGATTGATGATGGATTTGAAGGGGGGGCTGGCTGTTCCGACTATTGGACCACCTTGTTTGAGGTGTATGCAGGTCTTTGTATTAAGAATGTCAGAATGAGTGCTCAGGAAATGGTGGAGTATGCTCGTAACAGCCCGGAAGGGCGTCTGGCATATGTCCCAACGGAAGTGAGTCCATTTTCGAATCCGGTTTTCGTTTATCAATTGCTGGCTATGGGATTCCAAATCGTACCTGATGCCCCCCATGTAGACAGTTGTGACGGCACAGAAGAGACCGGCATTGTGTTACCCTATCTGATCATGCAAAGCGATCTGCTCGAAGAAATTCAAGCGTTGAAATCGCCTTTTTCCGTATTCTGATTTCTGTCTTTGGGCAAAAGATGATGAATGGAATGGATGATATCCCTGGATACCATCCATTCTTGACCTATCTATTTTACTGTGTATGCACAGTTGTCAAAGGTGATGGTTTTTGTTTCAGAATCCCCTGTGATGACAATAGTACCGCCTGCGGCGGTATCCGTACAAACCTCCTGATCCATTACTATATCATTGAAAAGAACTCTATACTCGCCTACGGTGATGGGAGCGACGGGTGTTGATATGATGGTTTGAGGTGACGTTGTGCTATCTATTCTTGCTGTTCCTTCGACATCGCCTTCATGGGTCGTCAAGTCTAATTCCATATCGTAAATATCAGTGGAGACAGGCGTTACAATGATCGTTCCGGAGGCTTGCATGTCCGAGGTTTCAAAATTGGTAAGTGTGAGGATAATGGGTTGTTCGGATGAATCGCTAAAAGGCATGCTGATTTCCATTCTGCCGTTCATTGAAACGTCTACAGATTGAAGATTTGAAAAATTAAGGTTTGCCTGTATAATCGCGTCTTCTCCGGATGCGGCCAGACTTATTTCGAGTGTCATGGCTCCGTTAAGAATCAGCCGGCTGTCCCGCTGGACATTTGTTGCGGTGATGGCTGCATTGGCGGAAAGGCCGGTTTCAGTCATAACGATATCGGTAATATTGATTAGCACCAGACCTGTATATGTTGAACTGCTTCCTTCAGGGGTATATCCGGCACCGAAATCAGCGCTGACATTTATGACAGAGGGCAAATTTGAAATGTCCAGAGTCTGCATAGGGGGGGTGATGGTTACCACAGAAGAGTCGCCATTTAAAATTTCTTCCAGCAGGGTTGAAATTTCGTCAATCATGGGAGACATATCACTTACAGAAGAGATCAGCGCAAGGTAGCTCTCAATGTCCGTTTCCAGTTCAGACGGAATCGCTGCTGCGATGTATGCTTGGGCATCCTCTATGCTAAAATTACTATCTGTCGCAGACATTATGATGTTTTTTGCCCACTCCATAAAATTTTCATTGGGTGTTAAGTACATGGACAAATATAAATCCAGGTTAAGAAAACGAAATTGTAAATTCCTTACCGACGCTTGCCAATATATTATTCAACTCAGTTTTCAAAAATTCAAATCCTTTATAAGCAGATGTTGATAGCCAAAAGTACTTGATATGTTTCCATAAAATTTCAATCAGATTCAACTCCGGTGAATATTTGGGGATAAAGTATAGAAAAAGGCCTCTTTCTTCCCATGTCCCAATTTGAGATTTAAAAATGGCGCTGTGATGTATTGGAGCATTATCCAGAACAACAATGGTTCTTTTTGTTATGTAACGTGAAAACGCATCAAAGCAGGCGGTTACAATATCTGAAGTAACTGAGCAGTCAAAAACGCAAGGAAAGAAATCATTTTGCTTATTCAAGAATCCCAACACATTGATTCTTGAGGTTTTTCCACTCGGAAGCAAAAGCTGCTCATCCTCATCTTGCCAGGCATATGGAATCTCAGGCACGCCGGTAAAGCCAGATTCATCAAAATAATACAAGTCAATGATATTTGCCTGATCTTCATCTTTCAAGATTTCAATTTCCTTTTGCGCTTCCCTGAACTCGTTCTCATTGCGTTTGCTTTTGAGAGATTTCCGTCCTCGACACCAACGTCAGTTTTTTTTTATAATCCGTTTCAGGGTTTTTACGCTGACTTTTTTACCAAACTTTTCCTGTATTTCAGTAATGGCACTTTTAAGTTGTCTTGGATTTTTCTTCACAATATCAATAACTTCATCATGCATCTCACTATGGATCAGCGGCGTTCTTCCAGAACGTGGTTTATCAATTAAAGAGTCAAATTGATATTTTTCCCATCCATCAATCCACTTCGAAACTGTTTCCTGAGTGGTCAAACATATTTGTGAAATCTGACTGATACTATACCCAGAGTTGCTCAATCGGATTGCTTGAGCCCTGAGTTTAGTACGGTTTGACTCTTCATCCGAAAATTCAATAAGTGACAGCCATTTTAATGCCAACGGCTCAATTGGAGAAATAAATTTTTTACCCGTACGTCTCATCTGATATCCTTGCTATGCAAATTTAAAAAACAATGATTTGTTGCAAAGCAAGATTATACAGGAATTATATTTGTCCACCTACTTAAATCTCCGATTTTGGATTTCGCAAACAAAAGGCCGATTTCGGTCTTTTTGGCCAACATAGCGGCATCTGTTGCACTGCCGGTTTGAGCTTTTGCACCATTAATGATCGTCATGATAGCCTGGTCGCGCCTAAACAGACCGCGGTCCAGCCCATCTACCCAATAGGCAAGCCCTGCTTGCGCTGGATCACGGCTTAATGTATTGTTATAAACGGTCGTAATGAATGTGCTATTGCTGGATCCTTCTGGAAATTTTGCCTGGGTTTCCGGTTGGTCAAAAAAAGATTGTGCCACATTCTCAATTGTAAATTTCCCGGTTTCAACGGCATTGGTCCAGTACTCTAAACCGCTTAAGGCTGGCGCCCTCTCAAACGTTGCTACATAAATTTCAGTAACAAGTTCTTGGATTTCCTCATGAGATAGAGAGCTATCGGCATGAGAATTACCGTACAGTAAAAACAACCCCATTACGACCAATAGAATTTTTTTCATGTGTACCTCATTCTTTTTAAATTAAATTTAGAAAAAATAACAGGATCACCTGTGAATGTGCCCTGCTTTATTTACGCCCTTTTCTTCTTTTTTGAATAAATTAAAATTTTATCATGGATTATTAATTTTTAGAAGACGAAATTAACGGGCTACGGTTAACTGGTTGCGGCCGTTTTTCTTGGAAAGGTATAATGCGTTATCTGTGCGTTTGATAAATGAGGTAAGGTCTTCACCCTTGACAATCTGTGCTGCCCCGATGCTTACGGTTACTGATGTCTTCACACCGTGTTTCGGTATGAAGACCGCTTTTTGCACATTGTCTTTAATGCGGCTGCCCACCAGACAGGCTTCATTCAACTCTGTTTCCGGTAAAATCACGGCAAATTCCTCACCCCCGTAGCGGTAGGCGGAGTCCATGCTGCGCAGACAGGAAGAGATGATCATGCCCATGCTCATCAGCACTTTATCTCCTTCTAAATGTCCCCAGGTATCGTTGTATTTTTTAAAAAAATCGATATCCAGCATAAGCAGTGATAAATTCCGGGAATAGCGCTGAGAACGTTCGACCTCCTGCTTGATCTGATGAAAAAACTGTCGGGAATTGAACAGGCCTGTTAACCCGTCGGTTATGGCCAGCTGCTTCATATCTTTTAGAAGCTTATCTCTTTCCCTTTTAAATGCAGCTTCCCTGAGCATTCGTTTGATTCTTAAGTTCAGTTCTTCAAAGCGGAACGGCTTGAAGATGAAATCACTAGCTCCGGCATTAATGGCCTCCTCATAGGAATAATCAGCAGAATAGCCGGTCATGACCATGACATCAATATCGTACTGATCCCTGATCAGCCGGGTTAGTTCAAGTCCGTCCATTCCCTGCATCATAATATCGGTCAAAACAATATCGGGTTTAAACGTTTTCAGAATATCAACGGCCTGGAATGCACTGTCAGCACTTTTGACCTCATAGTCCATAAGGCTTAAAAATTCTTCTACAGATTCTTTAATTGCTATATCATCATCAACAATGAGGATGGCATGGGCCATTGGCTTCTCCGATACAAATAGAATGCCCTGAACAGCGGCTTTTCTTGACACTGTAAAATACAATTGATAAATGTATAGCCTTAGTATGATATATTTAGCTTTTTTGTCAACGCTTAGTTTGGAGCCTAATTGAAATACGATCACCCTCATATTAGAAATTTTTCTATTATTGCGCATATCGACCATGGTAAATCAACCCTGTCGGACAGATTGATACAACTATCCGGTATTATAGAGGATCGGGATATGAAAGAGCAGATCCTGGACTCCATGGATATTGAGAGGGAAAGGGGAATCACCATAAAATCCCAGACTGTCTCCCTTCCTTATACGGCACCGGACGGCAGTAAGTTTCTGCTGAACCTCATTGATACACCGGGGCATGTGGATTTTTCCTATGAAGTGTCAAGGGCCCTTGCCTCCTGCGAAGGCGCTTTGATATTGGCCGACGCATCCCAGGGGGTAGAGGCCCAGACCCTTGCCAACCTCTATCTTGCCATGGAACATGGGCTTGAGGTTCTTCCGATCATCAATAAAATTGACCTGCCTTCTGCTGAGATCGAATGGGTCAAAAACCAGATTGATGAAGATTTAGGCCTTGACAGTGAACAGGCGCTCCTTGTGTCTGCAAAAGTGGGCACAGGTGTGGACAAGGTTTTTCAGGCCATTGTTGACAGGATACCCCCTCCCACCGTGGAAAATACGGGCGCATTCAAGGCGTTGATATTTGATTCTCACTATGATGCTTTCAGAGGGGTTATCATTCATGTCCGGATTTTTGAGGGAAATATCAAAAAAGGGGACCGGATACAATTTATGTCCAATAATGCGACGTATAAGGTCGAAGAAGTGGGACTGTTCCAGATCAAGCGCAATCCCCAGAAAAGCCTTGAAGCAGGGCAGGTTGGGTATTTTATTGCAGGGATAAAGCTTATATCCGATGTCAAAATCGGCGATACGGTGACCATGCCGGACAAAAGGTGCGACAAAGCACTCGGCGGTTTCAGGGAACCCACGCCTGTCGTGTTTTCGTCAATGTATCCGGTGGCATCCGATGATTATGTGGAATTGACCGAAGCCCTGGAAAAACTCAAGCTGAATGATGCCTCCCTGATTTATGAAAAAGATTCGTCTGCAGCACTGGGTTTCGGGTACCGATGTGGGTTCCTGGGGCTTTTACATCTTGAAGTCGTGCAGGAACGCCTTGAGCGGGAATATGACATTTCACTGATTTTAACCTCGCCTTCGGTCCAGTATGAAGTCACATACGTGTCAGGGGAAGTTAAGATAATTGATAATCCAACGGAATACCCTGATCCCACAGAAATCAAATGCGTCAGGGAGCCCATTATTAAAGCGTCCATTATTGTACCGGATAAGTATATGGGAAATGTCATGCAGGTTTGTCATGAATTTCGTGGCGTCAGTACCAATTATCAGTATCTGACCTCAAACCGTATGGAAATGAAATTTATTCTGCCTTTGGCCGAGGTGGTTTATGAATTTTATGACCGTCTTAAAAGTGTGACCCAGGGATATGGCTCCTTTGATTATCAAATGGCCGGCTTTCAGGAAACAAATCTTGTAAAATTGGATTTTCTGATAAACGGAGAACGCGTGGATGCGCTTTCCATGCTGATTCACCGGGACAAGGCAGAGACCAAGGCAAGGGCTGCCTGCAAAAAACTGCGTGAAGAAATCCCAAGACAGCAGTTTAAAATACCCATCCAGGGCGCCATTGGCGGCAAAATTATTGCGAGAGAAACCATTTCAGCCTATCGCAAAGATGTTACAGCCAAATGTTATGGCGGTGATATTTCAAGAAAGCGTAAGCTTCTGGAAAAACAAAAAAAAGGCAAAAAAAGAATGAAGATGGTGGGGTCAGTGGAAATCCCACAGTCGGCGTTCCTGTCTGTGTTGAAATCTGATTGAGTTGTGTCGAAAACCCCCCTGACTTTTAAAAGTCAGGGGGGTCATGAAGCCCGTCATCACCTAGTCTATTTATGCTGATATTAGATTCTTTTTATTCTTTTCATCATTTTTCTGCCCTTTATGTTCCAGCGACAGTTTATACTGAAAGCTGTCCGCCAGAGCCTGCCAGGAGGCTTCAATGATATCCTCGGAAACACCAATGGTTGAAAAGATGTGGTCTGTATCCCGTGATTCAATCAACACCCTGACCCTGGCATCTGTGCCGTCGGATCCGTCAATGACGCGAACCTTAAAATCCACCAGATGAAGATCCCTGACGCTGGGATACATGGTCGCCAATGCCTTTCTCAGGGCATTATCAAGGGCAGATACCGGACCTTCGCCTTCGGCTGAAGTGATTTCGGTTTTGTCTCCAACCCGGATTTTTATCATGGCATGGGAATAACAGGGTCGTTCCTTGTCCTTTTCCACCACCACCCTGAAGGATTCGAGTTCAAAATGGGATTGATATTGCTCGGTGAGTTTTTCCATGAGCAGTTTAAGGGTTCCTTCGGCCGCATCAAACTCATAGCCTTCGTTTTCCATCTCCTTGATGTTGTTGACAATCAGAGATTTTTTGGATTCATCATCGCCCAGATCAACCCCAAGCTCCTTGGCCTTGTAGGCGATGTTGCTCTTGCCGGACTGCTCGGAGACCAGAACCCTGCGGCGGTTGCCCACAATTTCCGGAACCATGTGCTCATAAGCTTTGGGATTTTTCATGATGGCCGACACATGAACCCCGCCTTTATGCGTGAAAGCAGAACGGCCCACAAATGGTCTGCTGGACACGGGCGCCATATTGGCCGTCTCCGATACAAACCTGGACAGCGCCCGTAGTTTGGCCAGGTTCTCTTGGCTGATACACTCTCTGTTCATTTTAAGGGACAGGATAGGGATAATCGCTGTGAGATCGGCGTTGCCGCAGCGTTCCCCATATCCGTTTATCGTGCCCTGCACCATGGTCGCACCGGCATGAACCGCGTTGATGGTGTTGGCAACAGCCATGGCACAGTCATTGTGTGTATGCACGCCGAAAATGACATCATCATAATCCTTAAAATGGGCAATGGTTGCCCGGGTGATGGTGTCGATATCACAGGGGAGGCTGCCGCCGTTGGTATCGCAAAGCACCAGGCATCTGCTCCCGCCTTTCACAGCCGCTTCCAGGGTTTCTAAAGCAAAATCGGCATTGGCTTTATATCCGTCATAAAAATGTTCGGCATCATAGAGCACTTCACGGCCCTGGGCCTTGAGATAGGATACGGTTTGTGTAATCATGGCAAGGTTTTCTTCCCGGGTATTATTCATAATGTCAATTACATGCAGGTCCCAGGATTTGCCGAAAATCGTTACCACAGGCGCACCTGAATCGATAAGCGCCTTGATGTTGCCGTCTTGTTCACAGGTTGAGTTTTGTCTTCTCGTGGATCCGAATGCACAGATCTTGGCCTGTTTGAACTGCTTATCCCTGACCAGATCAAAAAACGCCTGGGCCCCGGGATTGGATCCTGGCCAGCCCCCTTCAATGTAGTGGATTCCGGCATCATCAAGGCGCATGGCGATCTTAAGCTTATCCTCGGGGGAGAAGAATATGTTCTCCCCCTGCATCCCGTCACGCAAGGTGGTGTCGTAAAGCAAGGCTTTTTTCTTCGCTTTTACCGTATTCATTTTCCGTTCTCCCTGCCAAGGGCTATGGTGCCGGTGGACGCAATTTCAATAATGCCCATGGGTTTCATCAGCTCAATAAACGCATGGATTTTTCCGGAATCACCCGACACTTCCACAATAAAATGTGAGACTCCCACATCAACGATCCTGGATCTGAAAATATCAACGATACGCATAATTTCGGCCCGTTTTTCAGTTTTTGCATGAACTTTGACGAGGACAAGCTCACGCTCCACGTACTTTTTTTCCGTTAAATCATTAACCGTTATGACATTGATCAGTTTATGCAGCTGCTTTTTGATCTGTTCTATGACGTGTTCGTCACAGAAGGTGGCCAGGGTGACCACTGAGACGTCCGGCTCTGCTGTTTTTGCAACGCTTAAGGAGTCAATGTTAAACCCGCGGCCGGAGAACAGGCCTGAAATCCGGGACAGAACCCCCGGTTCATTGTCCACAAGAATGGATAAAATATATCTGTTGGTTTCCATATCAATTATCCTTTTTAAACCAGAAGCATGTCAGTGATGGCCCCGCCTGCCGGAACCATGGGATAGACCGATTCTTCACGTTCGACAATAAAGTCCATAATTACTGTGCCGGGGGTGTTGAGCCCCGTTTCAAGGGTCTGGGTCACCTTGGCCGGATCATCACACCTGAAACCGGTTGCTCCGTATGCCTCGGCAAGCTTCACAAAATCGGGCTGGGCTTCCATATTGGTGTCGGCATATGCTTTGTTGTAGAAAAATTCCTGCCACTGGCGCACCATGCCAAGATAGCGGTTGTTTAAAATAACGATTTTTACATCCAGTTTTTCAGCAACAGCCGTCATCAATTCCTGGGAATTCATCTGGATTGAGCCATCCCCTGCCACACAGACAACCGTTTTATCAGGGGCCGCCGCCTTGGCACCTATGGCTGCGGGAAGGCCAAACCCCATAACACCAAGGCCGCCGGATGTTATGAAATGGTTGGGTGCTTCAAAATGATAGTACTGGGCCGTCCACATCTGGTTTTGCCCGACTTCCGTGGTAACAATGGCTTTGCCTTGGGTGACCTCATACAATTTTTCAACCACATATTGCGGCTTGATGGTGTCAAAGGATTGGTCGTACTTCAGGGGTGTTAACTCTTTCCACTCGTTGATGCGTTTAAGCCATGCAACCCGGTCGTTCATAAAATTTTCAGGTGGTTCTTTTTCCATAAGCGCGGCAATATCTGCCAGGGCCATTTTGCAGTCACCGACAATGGGGCAGTCAACGTCAACATTTTTATGGATGGATGTGGGGTCAATGTCGATTTGGATGATTTTGGCGTCAGGTGCAAATTTTTCAAGGTTGCCGGTTACCCGGTCATCAAATCTTACACCGGCCGCAAAAATCAGGTCGCTGTGGCCGATACTCATATTTGCCCGGTAGGTGCCGTGCATGCCCAACATACCCAGCCAATTTTCATCAGTTCCCGGAAAGGCACCAAGTCCCATCAGGGATGATGTAACCGGGAGCTTGGCAAATTTTGCGATCCGGGTAAATTCCTTGCTTGCTCCGGATAAAATGAGACCTCCACCCCCGAACATTACCGGTCGGCGGGCCTCTTTAATCATTTTTACAGCCGTTGCTATCTGCTTTTTATTGGGTTTGTAGTTGGGCTTGTAGTTGCGCATTTTCATAGGTTCGGGCATTTGAAAATCAATCATAGCCTGGACAATATCCTTGGGCAGATCCACGAGCACCGGCCCCGGGCGTCCGGACCTGGCAATGAAAAATGCTTCCTGAATAATTTGCGCAAGTTTGTTTGGATCTTTAACCAGGTAGTTGTGTTTGGTGCAGGGGCGTGTGATGCCCACAATGTCCACTTCCTGGAACGCATCGTTGCCGATAAGGGCTGTCGGCACCTGACCTGTAAAAACAACGATGGGAATCGAATCGCAGTGGGCTGATGCCAATCCCGTTACGGCATTTGTGGCACCGGGTCCTGAGGTGACCAATGCAACGCCGGTGGTTTTATGCGCCCTTGCATAGGCATCGGCCATGTGAACGGCCCCCTGTTCGTGTCTGACCACAATATGGCGCAGGTCGTTATGTTTAAGAATTTCATCATGGATATCAATAGTGGCACCGCCGGGATACCCGAACATAGTATCAACACCCTGCGCCTTTATCATCTTAATGAGGATTTGAGCCCCTGTCAGTTTCATTATCCGCTCCTTTATTTAAATATGGCCCCATTGCCGGCAGATGTTACCATCTTGGCATAACGGGCCATATAACCTTTTTTGATTTTGGGTTCGGGTTTTTTCCAGCCTGCTTTTCGCCGGGTCAGTTCTTCTTCAGGTACCATTAATTCAATGGTTTTGTTTGGAATATCAATGCGAATTTGATCACCTTCATGCACAAAGGCAATCAGCCCCCCCTGGGCAGCTTCAGGAGATACATGACCGATGCTGGCGCCTTTGGTGCCACCGGAAAACCGACCGTCGGTGATCAGAGCACACCGGTCATCAAGCCCCATGCCTGCAATGGCTGATGTGGGGGTGAGCATCTCGCGCATGCCTGGCCCCCCGGCCGGTCCCTCGTACCGGATGACGATGACATCGCCCGGATTGATCTGCCGCTCCATGATTGCGGCGCTTGCATCTTCTTCGCAATCAAATACCCTTGCAGGTCCCTGGTGGGTCATCATTTCCGGCAGAACCGCCGACTGTTTAACCACACAGCCTTCAGGTGCAAGGTTGCCGAACAATACGGCAAGCCCACCCTCCTTATGATAAGGATCGTTGACCGGCCGAATGACATCCGGGTATTTCACCCTGATCTTTTCAAGGTTTTCTTTAATGGTTTTACCCGTGGCTGTGAGAAGACTTGTGTCGATCATGTTGTTGTCACTAAGCTCCTTCATCACGGCCTGGATCCCGCCGGCTGCGTCAAGATCTTCAATATGGTCCTTTCCGCCGGGGCTTAAGGAGCATAAATGGGGGGTCTTTTTACTCACTTCATTAATCAAATCCAGGGGGATATCCACACCGGCCTCGGCAGCAACGGCTTTGAGATGCAGAACCGTATTGGTGGAACAACCTAATGCCATATCCACAGCCAAGGCATTCATAAATGCCTGTCTGGTCATGATTTTGTCCGGGGTGATATCGTGTACCACCAGATTCATGATCTGCATACCCGCAGCTTTGGCCAGACGCAGCCGGCTGGACATGGGCGCCGGAATGGTACCGTTGCCGGGCAGCCCCATACCGATGGCTTCGGTAAGGCAGTTCATGGAATTGGCCGTGAACATGCCTGCACAGGACCCGCAGGTCGGACAGCCGGCATTTTCCATCTCCAAGAGCTCTTCTTCGGTCATTTTGCCGCTTTGAACTGCACCTACGGCCTCGAATATGGTGATCAGATCAATTTTTTTTGACCGGTCCCGGGGGTGGCGTCCTGACAGCATGGGGCCGCCGCTGACAAAAATGGAAGGAATGTTAAGCCTTGCCGCGGCCATAAGCATGCCCGGTACAATTTTATCGCAATTGGGCACCATGACAATACCGTCAAAGGGGTGTGCCATGGCAGTCACTTCAATGCTGTCGGCAATAAGTTCCCTTGATGCCAATGAATAGTGCATGCCGACATGGTTCATGGCAATGCCGTCACATACGCCGATGGTGGAAAATTCCATGGGGGTACCGCCGGCCATGGAGATACCGGCCTTGACGGCTTTGACAATGGAGTCCAAGTGCATGTGGCCCGGGATCAGTTCATTGGCGGAATTGGCAATCCCGATCAGGGGGCGGTTAAGCTCAATGTCGGTGTATCCCAAGGCTTTCAGCAGGCCCCGGTGGGGTGCCCTTGCCACGCCCTGTGTTGCAATGCGGCTTCGTCTCATTTCTTTAAAAATCTCCTAAAAGCAAAAAAGCCGTTACCTGCCCCCCTTCGGGGCTGGTAACGGCTTTTTTTCATTAATCTTAATTTAAGCCACTAATCGCCCCTTCGCCAGGAGGTGACAATAATCACCTCCACGATAATAATAAGGACCACTAGGCTGTTAATAATATTCATTTTTATCATAATATTTTACTCTAAATTAAACATATTAATTATATATAAATAATATTAATGTCAAGAAAAAATAAAACCTTCACTTAGAAAAACTCACAGCAACGCCCATCATTGCTATGAGCGGAAATGCCTTTGAAAGGGACCGTCAGCCATGTAAGCGGCCGGCATGGATGATTTTATTTCAAAACCAGTTAATCCCCAGGCATTAATTGAACGTATTGAGGCATATAAGTATGGAACCGTGGCTTCAGTGGCGTTTGACCCCCCGGATTTTGACATGCCTGGTCCTGAAATGTATGACATTGAGAAACAAGAACAAGCCCTCACCGCTAACGTTCAACCCCTACATGGTTAATAGTGGAGGCCATATAACCGGCCCCAAATCCATTGTCTATATTAACCACTGCAATATTTGAACTGCAGGAATTAAGCATACCCAAAAGGGCGGTCATGCCGTTGAAGCTTGTGCCGTAGCCAATACTTGTGGGAACAGCAATTACAGGCGCTTTGACAAGGCCGCCCACCACAGAGGGCAGGGCGCCTTCCATACCTGCGGCAACAATAATGACAGACGCTTTTTCAAGATCTTGCCGATATGCGAAAAGGCGGTGGATGCCTGCGACCCCGACATCAAAAAGTGTTTTGACCTCATTCCCCATGGCTTTTGCCGTTAAGAAGGCTTCCATGACCACAGGAATATCTGAAGTCCCTGCACTGACGATGAGAATTGTACCCCGGCCTGTAATGGCGGGGGGCTGTTTTTCTATTTTTAACAGATGGGCGTCATCAAAATATTGTGCATTGGGAAACCGTGAAAGCACCGCATCTGCCTTATTCTGATGAATGCGGGTTACAAGCACGATATTTTCCGATTGTTCCAGTTTTTCAAGAATGGCAATAATCTGTGCCGATGTTTTGCCCTGCCCGAAAATAACCTCGGGGAATCCTTTGCGAAGAGCTCTGTGATGATCCACATGGGCGCAACCGATATCTTCAAACGAAAGGTGTTTTAATTGATCTGCGGCCTGTCCAACGGGCAGTGCGCCCTCGGCCACCATGGAAAGAATTTGTGTTAATGTATCAATGTTCATATAGCGTCTAAGCGTTTTGCCTTTTCAACCAGGCAAGTCCTTTCCCTGCTTTATTTGTTTCTTCCTAAGACGAAGTCTCCTCCCGGGCAGAAGGCGCTTCTTAAGCGGCCGGTGCCTGCCGGGAAGGTATAGTCTTGTCTTTGCCCCACTGGTAATGACCGAATTTACAATACCCCCGAACATTATTGAATCGTGCATCAATGCTCTTGGGAATGGGGATCACATTGCCTTCAACTGATGATATCAGAAATTCGGCCAAAGGGATAGATCCACCGCCGGATACGATAATGGAGTCAATATCCCAGTCATTTTTCCACAGCCGGTTTAAATTAGAGGCAATGGTCGAAGCTACATGTGTATACACCCGTTTTTTTAAGATTGACCACTATCCACCCAGGGCAAACGCACTTAAATTGTATTGACTCCAAGCACTTTCATGAGGTAAGAATTATCCCATCCTGCTTGCAGACGTTTGACATTTATGCTCTTTTTCAAACTGTTTTCCTGCTTCAGCAGGTTCGTGGCAATGTGGCGTACCATTGCAAAATTCTCAGCTGCATTACCGGCTCGCTTTCGACACTCATCCTCCCTGAACGCGACATCAAGCACCCAATGCAATTTTTTTCTGGCATCCCATGGCATCTATCGTGACAGTATTCCTTGAAATATCAAGTAAATCGAGCAATTCCGGAATTGCTGTGATTTCATTTGAGTTTTCATCCGTTTTTAACTGCCCCAGTACCATATTCGTATCTGATGCCCAGGCACTCACCATATGAATTGCAGATTTGCCATTCGTTTTGTCATGTGAGTGTCTTAGTGTTTTTCCATCCACTGCAATGACAGTTTCCGGCAGTCGCTATTAACTTATGCAACTTCTGCCTATCCAATCAAGGGTCATTTATCTTTGAAAACTCCGATATTAGCGTGATATTTGAGGTGGTCATTGTTGAATTCCCTGAAATGAGGTTATAAAAAAGGTGTTTAAATATCAGGAATCTTCAAACACCGCAAACCTCTCTTCAATCAATCAAAAATTTTAATGCGTTTGCCCTGGGCAATTGCATGTAAAAAAAATACCTAATCTTTTTCATTAATTATCGATACTTTTTTTGACAAAAAGTATTTTTCCACTCTACCATCAAAAGATATAGAAAGCAGTGTTGCCGGGGTTTATACCACAGAAAAAGGCCCGCTTCTTGTGGCGTCGCGGCCTGTCATCCGAAGTCTTCACCAGGGGCCGGCAAAAGGCTATTTGATCATGGGTCGCTTTCTGAACGAGGCGTACATGAAAATCCTGACGGACCAGACCAAGGTGGATCACCGATATTGGCTTTCACAGGACCCCTCCATTCCGGCGGAATCCCGGTCGATATTTGAAAGAGTTCAAAAAAATTCCGGTCCCGTATTTGAAGAGCAGGATAAAAGCATGCTCTTCGTATACAATGTTTTCAAGGGGTTGACCAGTTCATCCGACCTCATCATCCGCGCCGAAATTCCCCGGCAGATCATGAAATATGCAAAGAACACCATGTTTCTTGTTCTGATTTCCACTGTGTTGGCCGGATTTACCCTGCTGTTTGTGATGTTTTTTTTATTGAATCAGGTGGTGATTGACCCCTTGGGGAAACTGACGGCGTGGGTTGTTTCGTTGGAGTCGGCAAAACCGACTTTATTTCCCTTTTGTTTAAACAGGAACGATGAAATCGGTATTTTGTGCTTTGCGTTTCAAACGCTTTTTAATAAACTTACCCAGGTTCATAAAAATTTGCAGGAAATCAATCTTCGTTTGAATCAGGAAACCCGGACTTTGACTTTTGAAATCAGCCCGCCGATACTTTATGAACTGGGACTGAAGCCGGCCTTGGAATGGCTTTTGGAAACCACCTGCAGGGAACATGGTATCGACACTTTTCTGGAAGGAGATCTGGAGGGAGATCGGCTGGATAACAGTTTGAGTATTCTTATTTTCAGAACAGTAAGAGAATTACTCCACAATATCATCAAACACGCAAACGCTTCGGAAACAACGGTGCGCTTGTCTCAAGGAGCGAATTTCTTTGAAATCTGTGTTACGGATAACGGGATTGGGTTTGATCCTGAAAAACAGTATAAAAATATCGGTTTCGGCCTTTTCAGCATTCGTGAACGCTTCAGCTCCATTGGCGGAGAGTTTTCGATCTTGTCTAAGTCCGGTGAGGGAACCCGGGCAATTTTAAAGGTCCCGTATAATTTGAAACATACCGTTTAAAGGAAACACCATGAAAATAAATATTATTCTTGCCGATGATCATCATGTGATTCGTGAAGGTCTCAGGCTGCTTCTTGAACGGGAGACGGATCTCCTGGTCCTTGCCGAAGCTGACACTGGAAGGGCCGCCCTGTCTGCAGTTAAAAAATTCAACCCTGATCTTGTGATCATGGATGTCTCCATGCCTGAGTTAAACGGTATGGAAGCCACCCGGAAAATCCTGTCAGAAGCCCCAGCCACTAAAGTCCTGGCCCTTTCCATGTACTCGGACAGGCGCTTTGTGGAAGGGATGTTCCAGGCCGGTGTGTCCGGCTATATCCTGAAAAACTGCATCGCAAGAGAACTGGTTTCGGCCATCCGCCTGGTGGCAAAAGGGCAGGTCTACATCAGCCCTGAAATTGCAGGGACCATTGTGGACGGATACCTGTCGCGCCTTGTGCCTCAAACTGATACAACCCATCGCTTACAAAGAAAAACTTTAACCGATCGGGAACGCGAAATTCTTCAATTGATCTCCGAAGGTCAAAATTCCAAAGAGGTCGCTGAAACACTCCATGTCAGTTCAAAAACCGTCGATGCCCACCGGAGAAACATCATGGAAAAGGTCGGCGTCCATTCCATTGCGGAGTTGACCAAATTTGCCATACGCGAAGGGATAACCACCCTGTAACCCCATGGTACCCGGCTCTTTTTTCCTGAACTCTATGAAAAAGTTGACAGGTATTCTGGTAAGTTCCTTATTTTTAATTTCGGCAGCCTGGGCTGCCGGAGGCAGTCCTACCGTCAGTTCCGATATTGAAAAGCTCGGGATGCGGCTTTATAACGACAAGAACATGTCATTTAACGGCACACAATCCTGCCGGAACTGCCACCATCATTTCAGTGGATTTGCAGATATCACAAATCATCTGGATCCTTATACCAATTTTGTTTCAACGGGCGCAGATGGCGTCAGCAAAGGCGGGCGCAATGCTCCTTCCTCTGCGTATGCCGGATTCAGCCCGATACTGGCTCTGGATGAAGCTTCCGGCGAATGGGTCGGCGGCATGTTCTGGGACGGCCGCGCAGCTGGCTGGGATCTGGGCGACCCCCTTGCCGAGCAAGCCCAGGGACCGCCGTTAAATCCCGTTGAAATGAACATGCCCAGTAAAGCGTCGGTGATAAATGTGATTCGGACTTCAGATTACGTTAACCTCTGGATCCGGGTTTTCGGCAAAGGATCACTTGATGACGTGGATGCTGCCTATGATAAATTTGGTGAAGCCATCGCGGCATATGAACGCTCCACTGATATCACCAAATTCACTTCAAAGTTTGACACAGTACTAGAAACAGACTTTACCGCCGCAGAACAGGCGGGCAAGACTCTTTTTCAAACCAATTGTTCCTCATGTCATTCCATGGAGGCGGCCTTTGATGCGCCGGCCCCACTTTTTACCAATTACCAATACGCCAATATCGGTGTGCCGGCCAATCCGGGAATTCCATCAGATGAACCGGATTTAGGTCTGGGGGACATAGTCGAGGATTCAGCCCAAAACGGTAAGTTTAAAATTCCAACTCTCCGCAATATCGCGCTTACAGCCCCTTATTCTCACAACGGCGTATTCCCAACCCTCACGGCAATGCTTCAGTTTATCAATGACAGCAGTAAGTTTACACCGGAAGTGGAAGAAAACCTGTCAACAAAAGTTGGAAATCTGGGGCTAACACCAAATCAGCTGAAAGAGATCGAAGCCTTTTTAATGACCTTGACAGATGATTATTAATAAACGATAACTAATGTATTAAAAAAACTATGAGTGCCTGCCTTCGGAGTTTCGGAAGATAATGCATATAACGGCGGGGGCAGGCCGCCAACACAGGAGAAAAAGCCATGGCAAAAAAAATGAAATCCTTTTGTTTGTCTTTTTGCAGTTTTGTGGCCCTTTCACTGATTCTGCTGCAAATGCCTGTCCCATGTTACGCCTTTGACATTCAGATTGATGTGTCTCCGAATGTGCTCAACATCCAGAGCAAAAGTACAATTGTCACAGTTCATACGGACATCGCCTACAAACTGGTGGACGTAGAAACCGTATCATTGAATGGCGTTGACATGGACTGGTGGAAATACGATGACAGGGGCAATTTTGTCGCCAAATTTGATTCAGATAAAATCAAAACATTGGACGACCTTATCATAGGCGATTATACACTGACATTGACCGGAGACACGATCGACGGAGATACCTTTGAAGGAAGTCATGAAATCATGGTGATAGACAACATTCCGGCCAGCCGTCGGGATTAAACCTGGCCTGAGATTCTTTTTCCAGTATGACCTGTCCGAATATGTGAATTATTTGAAGTGCCTATTATACCGCCCATAACCAATTATCATTGAAGACCATATCAAAAACGCAGCTTCCAAAAAGCTGAATGAAACAGCTTGGTAAGGTTTTTCCAACCGCTTGCACAAACCCTGTAAATGATGTATAGATGCCCGGATTAAAATGGACGGTACTATGAATAAAGACAGGGTATTTGCAGAAAAACTGACCACCATCACACCTTTCAGGTTCAACGAAAAAGTCGCCCGGGTATTTGACGATATGCTGGTCAGATCAGTACCTCTGTACGGCGAAGCACTTAAACAACAAGCAAGAATTGCCCGGCAGTTTTATCAAAACGGCACACGGATCTTTGATCTGGGATGTTCCCATGGCAACCTGGGTGTTCTGCTTCTTGAGTGTTTTGGCTCAACTGCATTTAAAATGACCGGCGTTGACAGTTCCTGGCCCATGATCCAGCGATTTCAAAAACGGCTGTCCGTTCATGACAGCCAGGGGTGCATAACTCTTGCCTGTGCCTGTATTGAAGATATTGTGATGTTAAACGCATCTGTGGTGGTTATAAACCTGACGTTGCAGTTTCTTGATCCTGAAAAACGCGACAGGCTTATTCAATCGGCCTTTAAAGGCCTTTGCAAAGGCGGCATATTGCTGCTTACGGAAAAGACCGTTCACGCTGATCCACAAATGAAAGCCCTGGAGCAGGAGTATTACTACCAGTTTAAACGGGAAAACGGCTATACAGATCTTGAAATCAGTCAGAAGCGGGATGCCCTGGAGCGGGTATTGGTTCCCGAGACCGTGGCAGAACATGAAAACCGTATCCAAAACGCCGGATTCTCCGTCTTTAATGTCTGGCTGAAGTGGTTTAATTTTACATCCATGATTGCTGTTAAATAAAATGGAACACTTTTTAGAAAAATACGGTCACCTGGGATGGAACCAATGGTATGATGCCCTGGAAAAACTGGTAAAAAAAAAAAGAGCCTTTCTTGAGTCTGCCAAAGGAAATTTTGAAAAGCTTAAAAAGGTGGTTGAAGAACTGCCTGACATTTATCCCAATGTTGTTGATTTGTCATCTGATCTGTTATCCAGGGCCGTCAGCATCGGACAGGCATGCCAGCTTTTACCCGATGAAAAAGAGAGACTTTACAACGGCCTTGTCCAGCTAAGCCCCTGGCGCAAGGGCCCCTTTGATTTTTTTGGTATTCACGTTGATTCCGAGTGGCAATCCTGGATGAAATGGGAGCGTCTGGTGCCCCATCTGCCCAGTCTTAAAAATAGAAAAATTTTAGATATCGGTTCAAGCAACGGCTATTACATGTTTAAAATGGCGGCGTCAGACCCCATGTTTGCTTTAGGCCTTGAACCCCAGAGTTATTTTTATTACCAGTATTGTGCGGCGCAAAAATATCTGGATCTGAAAAATGTATTCTGTCTGCCGGTCGCCTACGATGAGCTGCCTGCCATGGATGGTTTTTTCGATCTGGTGCTGTGCATGGGCATTTTATACCATCGTAAATCCCCGGTGAAGATGCTCAGACAGATCCATGACAGCCTTGTGCCTGGCGGCCGGGTGGTGGTGGAAAATCTGGTCATCCGGGGGGAAAATAATTATTGTCTGTTTCCCTTTGACCGGTACGCTAAAATGCGCAATGTCTTTTTTATCCCGGATCTGTCTGCCATGGAAGCCTGGCTTGTCCGGGCGGGGTTTTCAGATATCAGGTGCGTGGATATCACAGACACCACCTCTGAAGAGCAACGCAAAACCCAATGGATTCAAACGGAATCCCTTGAAAATTTTCTGGATCCAGAAGATCCGGAAAAAACCGTTGAGGGATATCCGGCACCGGTGAGGGCTATCTTTCTGGCAACCGCTTAATATAAAGATATCCGGTCAACACCTTGTTGAAGCAGGTTTCTGACCAACCCAATGGTATGTTGGGAGCGAAGTTTATATTTATTCTCCATGGCATCTCCATAGTTATTTAAAATCAGTACGTTAAAACCTGTTCGTTAAGATTCGCAACCGGGTTATGTTTTTTGAAATTTATTGAATAGGTTTCTTACTCTATGATATATGACCTGTCAACCAAAGCTGTCCTCAGACAGCCACATGTAAAGGATGTCAATATGACAAAACCCATCAGCATTATCGGTGTTCCCATGGATTTCGGTCAGATGCTCCGTGGTGTGGATATGGGTCCGGCAGCGTTACGGTACACCGGATTGATCCCAAAGCTTCGCCGACTTGGGCATGATGTGAAAGACGAAGGGGATATCCCCATCCCCGTGCGTGATGATGATCCTGCCATCAAAGGGACAAAAGACCGGTATGTCAAAGAAATCACCCAGATCAGTCAAGATCTTTATGAAACAGGATGCCGGGTAATGGACCAGGGCCGTATGCCGATTTTTCTGGGTGGTGACCATGCCATTGCCATTGGTGCCGTGGCCTCGGTGGCAGTTAAAGGACCTGTGGGACTGATCTGGGTGGATGCCCATGCCGATTTCAATACCCCGCAAACATCGCCGTCTGGAAACATCCATGGCATGCCACTGGCCGTTCTTACGGGGGACGGCTATCCATGCCTTGTGGATGCAGGACACCCCGGTACAAAAATCTCCCTGGATAACGTGGTCATGATCGGGCAGCGGGATCTGGACCCCGGGGAAAAAAAGCGCATCAAATCCACCGATATCACCATTTTTACCATGCGTGACATTGACGAGCAGGGTATCAGTGGCATTGCCGCCAAAATCATGGTTCAGTTTGCCCACTTGAAACGCTTTCACCTAAGTTTGGATATGGATGCCCTGGATCCGGTTGAGGCCCCGGGGGTCGGCACCCCTGTACCCGGCGGCATCTCCTACCGTGAGGCCCATCTGCTCATGGAGCTGCTTGCGGATTCAGGAAAACTTGGTTCCATGGACTTAGTGGAGATCAATCCCATCCTTGATGTGGCCAATAAAACAAGCAAACTGGCGGTGGAACTGATTTTGTCCGCCTTAGGTAAAAGCATTCTTTAGGTTTGCTGGGGTTGCCGTTTAATCGTGGGTCTTAATGAATATATTACCGGATTAAAATCCTTTAAGGGGTTTGCAGGGGATATTGTCAGCCATAGAACATTTGATGCCCAACCTGCAGCATGGGCATCACCGGACATCTTTCCCTGTTTTAAAAATGACTTGTCCCCCCTTCTTGCAGGCGTTGGCATTAAACATCTCTATACCCACCAGGCCCGGGCTATTTCACTCATCCTTGACCGATGTCATACGGTTATTGCAACGCCCACGGCATCGGGTAAAAGTCTGGTGTATAATCTGCCGGTGATGGATGCGCTGATATCCGACCCCAGTGCCCATGCCCTCTACCTGTTTCCCCTCAAAGCCCTTGCCCGGGACCAGTTGGACACCGTTAACAAGATGCTGGCCAAGACAGGTGCTGTGTTTTCAGAGCCCTTGACTGCGGGTGTTTATGACGGGGATATCACAGGGTATCAAAAGACAAAAATCCGCAATCATCCGCCCAATATCCTTTTATCCAATCCGGAGATGCTGCACCTGGCCATGCTGGCCCATCATCATTTATGGGCATCTTTTTTCGGAAACCTTAAATACATCGTGGTGGATGAGGTACACACCTACCGCGGGGTCATGGGCTCAAATATGGCCTGGGTGTTTCGAAGGTTGTTGCGAATTTGCAGGTTTTACGGATCTGACCCCTGTTTTATTTTTTGTTCAGCCACCATTGCCAACCCCGGACAGCTTGCTTCGGAATTGACCGGGTTGCCGGTGACGGTGGTGGATGAACAAGGCGCCCCCTGCGGGAAAAAAGATATTTTAATGATGAAGGGACTGGAGGGCGCGGCTCAAACCGCCATCACACTCATCCATGCCGCCGTATACCGAAATCTTGCCACCATTGTCTACACCCAGTCCAGGAAAATTACCGAACTTATTGCCCTATGGGCGGGACAGCGGGCCAAAACCATGGCGGATAAAATATGCGCCTACAGGGCCGGATTTCTTCCCGAGGAACGGCGGGAGATTGAACAGAAATTGGCCAATGGCGAACTGCTTTGTGTGGTGTCAACGTCTGCGCTTGAGCTTGGCATTGACATCGGCAATCTGGACCTCTGCATCCTTGTGGGGTATCCGGGAACCATGATGTCCACCTGGCAGCGGGCAGGCAGGGTAGGGCGCGGCGGCAATGATTCCGCCATGATCCTTATTGCCCATGAAGACGCCCTGGACCAGTATTTCATCAATCATCCGGACATCTTTTTTACCATGCCCCCGGAAACTGCCCGGATCAACCCTGAAAATCCCCAGATCCTGGATCGCCATTTAGATTGTGCGGCTGCTGAACTCAGCCTTGATGCCGATGATCCCATGTTAAGACCGCCGGTTGTACAGGAACGGGTACAGGCACTTGGGCGTCAAGGCAGACTGCTCTTAAGCCGGGACGGCAATACCTGGTTCTCCCCCCGCAAACGCCCCCATAGAGAGGTCAGTTTAAGAGGAAGCGGGCACACCATTCCCATATTCAAGGAGGAGACCCGGCAAAGCCTGGGTGAAATCGACCGGCACAGATCCTATTTTGAAACCCATGAAGGTGCGGTTTACCTGCACCGGGGACAAACCTTTGTGGTGACACTTTTTGATCATCTCAAGGGTGTGGTCCGGGCAAAAGAGGAAAAGGTCAGTTATTACACCCGGGCAAGATCTTCGAAAAATACTGAAATTATAAGTGTGGAAAAAACCTGTCAGGTCAAAGGTACCCGGGTGGGTTTCGGCAAATTGAAAATTCGTGAACAGGTCACAGGTTATGAAATGAAATCTGTGTCGGGCCAAAAATCCCTTGGCATTGTGCCCTTGGATCTGCCGGAACTGATCTACGAAACCCAGGGGCTGTGGATTGAGATTCCGGACTGGATCCGGCAGCGGGTTGAAATGAAATTTTTGCACTTCATGGGCGGGATTCATGCTTTAGAGCATGCGGCCATAGGCATGATGCCGCTTCTGGTGATGACCGACAGAAATGATCTGGGCGGGATATCCATGCCCTTTCATCCCCAGCTTGAAACGGCGGTTGTTTTTGTCTACGACGGCGTGCCGGGTGGTTTAGGGCTGACCTTACAGGCCTTTGAGAACGCAGAGATCCTTATGAAGAGAACCTATGAAGCGATCCGGGATTGCACTTGTCAAACCGGGTGCCCGGCCTGTGTACATTCACCCAAATGCGGGTCAGGAAACCGTCCCATCGACAAGGACGCGGCAAAGCAAATTCTTCAGATGCTCCTTGAACAAAAGACGGGGCAGAGGGAATCGGCGTTTGTGCAAGCCTCAGGACCGCCTCTCTTTTCCGATATTGCCGTCTTAAAAAAAGAGATCCATGAAAAAAAAACTGGGGTGATATCTCCCAAAAGATATGCCGTGCTTGATATTGAAACCCGGCGGTCGGCCAAGCAGGTGGGCGGATGGCACAAAGCCGAACGCATGGGGGTCTCCTGTGCTGTGCTTTACGATTCCCTTGAAAATGATTTTCTGGTTTATTACCAGGAGGATATGGAAAAACTTGTGGAACGGCTTAGACAGATGGATCTTGTCATCGGGTTTAACATTATCCGGTTTGATTACAAAGTGCTGTCCGGGTTAAGCCGGTTTGATTTTCACAACCTTCCCACCCTGGATATGCTGACAACAGTCCATGAGCGTTTAGGTTATCGACTCTCACTCGAGCATCTGGCCGGACAGACCCTGGGCCTTGAAAAAAGTGCAGACGGTCTTCTCGCCTTGAAATGGTGGCAGGAAGGTCGTCTGGATCTGATTGTGGACTATTGCACCCAGGATGTGCGTGTCACCCATGAACTATACACATATGGCCGGGATAATGGTTTTTTGCTTTTTAAAAACAAGGCCGGTCACCATGTCCGCATCCCTGTGGACTGGAAGCTGATGTCAGACCTGACGTAATTAAATTATCCAAAGTACCATAAAAACGATTTATCCGCTCCGTCCTTGATTCGGACCGGAGACTGACCGCCTACATTGCTATGATCATTGTTAAAGACTAGGGCTTGCCCGAATTAAGAAAAAAGGTGGGCATGGTATTCCAGACACCCAACCCATTTACCCATGAGCATTTACAAATGGGTTCTAATCGGGTAGCAAATCATAAAAATACATCATGGCATCGGACCGGGTGATGATGCCGATAATTTTTCCCTCTTTCATGACGGGAATTCTTCCGATATCATGTCGGATCATGAGGCGGGCCGCTTCAAAGGCGCTTTTATCATAATCAATGGTGATAATTGTCCGACTCATAATGGCTTTAATCGGGGACTGCATCTGGGCTGATTTTTTGACTTTTCTGAAATCGCGTCTTGAAACAACGCCCACAAGATTTTCGTTATCGTCTACAACAGGCATGCCTGTACATCCGATCTCCCGCAGCATCATGGCCACATCACCCACAGGGGTGTTTGCGTTTACCGTTATCACAGGGTAAGACATGATATCGGAGAGCATGACTGAGGAATACTGGTTGCCCTTGAGCAATTCGAGAACGGTTTCCAATAATGCATCCGGATTCGCGCCCTTGACCAGGGCCGAGCCTGCTCCGGGATGGCCTCCACCTCCCAGGGAGCGCATGAGTACACCGATATTGATATCATCCACCCCGCTTCTGCCGATTACCATGCAATTGTCTTTTGGCACGTCCCTGAATATGCCGATGGCCACGTCTACATTCATCAGTTCCCGGTACATCTGCATCACCATGGCCAGGTTTTCCACCCGGCCGTCCAGTTCAACCCGGGATACACTCAATGAGAAGCCGTTAAACTCACTTCGTTCCCCCTCCTGTATCATGTTAAAGAGAATATCTTTTTGTTTTTTTCCGTAAGCCGGTTGCAAAAAGGTGCCCAGGATATTGAGATCCGCCTTGCGGTCCAGCAAAAATCCTGCAGCATAGGCGTCTTCCGGACGGGTCGACGGGTAGGTCAGATGACCTGTATCTTCATAAATGCCGATTAAAAACAAGGTGGCCTGGATCGGGGTTATCCGTTTACGTTCTTTTTCGATCTGTTGGACAAGCATGGTAGCTGTAGACCCTATCTGGGCAAGATGTAATTCCCGAGCTTCAATATCTCCTTCTTCGTGATGGTCCCATACAATGACCTCAAGGTCGGACTTTTCGGATAAAACGCTTAAACGCTGGTCCAAACGGGACCATGAGTGGGTGTCTACACAAATAAGGGTATCTACCGTATCCAGATTCACTTCATTAGGTTCCCACAAATTAAAAAGATCTTTGTGAATGGCTAAAAAATTTTTAAGGTTGGCATTCACTGTCCCGGGAAGGACGGGCTTAGCATCTGGATATATGAGGGTGGCTGCCACAAGGCTTGCCAGGGCATCAAAATCAGAGCTCTTATGCGTGGTGATGATTTTCATAGGGCCTCTTTGTTGTTCGGGATTTTTTCATCAGGGGCTGTTTGATCGGATATTTTGTCGGATATAATTTCAATAGGCTTTTTTTACGTCGTTTTGTTGATTCATTTACATCCTATTTATGTAATATATAATCATTTTATATGAAAGTTCCAATAAGTTGTTTAGGGTGGTGTAATACCTGTTTTCATAGTTTGACCAGTTCCAGCCCCCCCCATAGCCCAATATGTTTTCCTGAAATAATGACAAGACCCTGGACCCCGCTCATGCGCCTGCCTGAGACAATGGCCTTTTCAATGTCTTTGGGCGTCTGGACCTGATTGCAAATTGCTGTGGCCGCAGCATCGGCCAGGGCACAGCAATCTGCCAGTACTGAAACGGCATCGGCTTTGCCAAAACTTTTGGAATGCCCCACGGTGCCCGAGGAGGTGCACATGGCAAACGAAACGGGGCGCCGGCCCACTTTAATACCGGTTTTCATGCTCAAGGGTGATGATCCGGCATAAATGGTGAATATGGTATGGGTATCTGATTTTATAAAAATATCGCCGCCGTTTTCCACAAGGACATTTGAAGAGCATTGAAGCAGATCCCTTCCCACACTCTGGGCCACAGCCCCTGCCACGGCCGCCATGGGGCCGACACCGGCCGTTTTTGCCGCCATGGTCATTTCAGAAATGATTTTAGGCGCGATCCCCGGATCGGGCAACGGCGTCAGGCTGTGGGCAAACCTTGGAGAGCGGGCGATGTGATTTTCAATGTAATGGCGATGTTTCAGAATAGACCGTACAGCCTGTTCACTGAGATCCGAATCAGCCTGAATATTGAGGTTGGTTTCCTTTACGGTTACATTAAAGTTGACCAGTCCCTGTTTTTGGTGGCAAACGCGATAGATTTTGCGGTTTTCAAACATTGACATTTAAGGTGTTCTGCCGCTACACCCAGTCAATGGGAACAGGGCGTAAATGGTACGGGGCCTGGCGGATAAAATAGGAATCGGTCATTCCGGCAATGAAATCCCGGGCAATTTCGGCATGGCTGTGGTTCAAACGGTAGCTGTCATCCATGCCGTTGAGAAACCGGGAATAAATAACGGAAGACCCATCTGCTTTAATCAGATCGTTCATGTATCTGTCAAACAAACATTTGAAAATATCTTCAATACCTGTGAGGTGTCGTTTTATTAGGGGATTTTTGTAAATAAATTGGTAGTTAAACTGCTTTAATTCTTTTAGGGCATCAGCCACCCTGGGAGAAAATCCTATAGATCCCTGGTCAATGCTTGTGTTGATCAAGTCAGTGACCAGGTTAAAGACAATGGTGCCCTGGGTCGCCCCTAAACGTTCCCGGCAGGTGCCGGGAAGCTGGTCCCGGGTCACAATATTTAGGCGGACAGCGTCCTCAAAGTCCCTTCCGATATAGGAAACCGTGTCGGCGATGCGGACCACACACCCTTCCATGGTCATGGGTATTACATCATCCGTGGTGCCCGCCCGAATTTGTCTGACGATCGTATCCAGATCTGCAAAATTCCTTGGCGGTGCCGGGGTAAGCGTCCTTGCATGGACCTCTCCGTTGTGGCAGACAATGGCGTCCAGGGTCTGGAGGGTCAAATTCCAGCCTTTGCCGTTTCTCTCAATGACATCTAAAAACTGCATGCTTTGAAGGTTATGGTGGAATTGACCCGCCCCAGCTGCCTGGGTAAGGCGGGAGAGAAAACGTTCACCGTCATGACCGAAGGGTGTATGACCGATATCATGTCCCATGGCTGCCGCTTCAATAAGATCGGTGTTCAGTCCAAGATACCGGCCAATGGTTCTTGCCACCCGGGAAAGCATCTGTACATGCAGAACCCGGTGGGTAAGATGGTCATTATTGATCAGGGAAAAAACCTGGGTTTTATCACTGTAACGGGTGTAGGCCAAAGAGTTGAGGATACGGTCCGCATCTGCAGAAAAAGCAAGGCGGTATTCGGTCTCAGATCTTGGCTCCGAATACCGCCGGAGAGCATTTTTGGAAAAACAGGCCCGGATGCCGAGGATTTGGGCTTCCCTTTGTTCAAGGCCGGCTTTCAGTGCCCGGGGTGTTTTGTCCAAAGTCAATTAATCATACCTCAATCTGTTTGAGGATATTTTCCACCACCTTTTCAAATGCGTCTTTAAAAGGACCGGGCGCCTCATACATCATCACGGGCACACCGTCATCTCCGGATTCCACGACGCGGGTGTCAAAGGGGATGGACCCTAAGAAATTTAAGCCCTGTGCCTTGGCGGTTTTTTCTCCGCCGCCGCTTTTAAAAAGATCAATATGCTTATTGCAGTGGGGACAGGTATATCCGGCCATGTTTTCAATTATACCAAGAGTTTGCATTTTTACGGTTTTACAAAATGAGATGGATTTGCGGACGTCTGCAAGGGCCACTTCCTGGGGGGTGGTCACGATAATGCCCCTGGCATCCGGAATGGTCTGTACAACGGTGAGCGGTTCATCACCTGTACCCGGAGGGGCGTCAATGACCAGAAAGTCCAAGTTTCCCCAGGCAACGGAACCTACAAACTGCTTGATAATCCCGGTTTTTGCAGGGCCTCTCCATATAACGGCCTGGTCCTTGTCCTGCATCAACGCCTGAACACTGACCACCGTGAGGTTTTCGTTGATTCGTCTGGGCAACAGCTGCTTGGTATCGGGTGCAATATCTAAAAGTTCCGTTATGTTGAACATCTGGGCAATGGAAGGACCATGCACATCCACATCCATAAGCCCTGTTTTATATCCTTTTTTTGCAAGGGTTGCTGCAAGGTTTGCTGATACGGAGCTTTTACCCACGCCGCCTTTGCCGGACAGAACAAAAAATTTATGTTTGATTCTGGCCAGATTGTCCTTGATCATTGCGTCCATTTCCATCCGTTGTTTGTCAGCGTCATTCTGGGGGGTCTTGGATGAACAGCTGCTTGCTTTTTTGGCCTGGTCAACGTTTTTGTGAATCATGATTTATATTTGTCTCCTTATGAGGTTTGGTAATAATAACACCGTATAAATATGTTCATTTTCATGATCCTGTCAACCTGAATACGGATTCTTTTATATGAATATTGGGCATAATATCGTTCAAAGCAATCTTCATGATTCTTTGGTTCCCGTCTTTTATGGTTATGACACCGGGCAGAATGAAATTATCGCGTTTGAAAAATTGAGAATACCATATTCCCAAAATGAGATTCATTTTTTTATCGAGCACCCGATACCTGGTGGGTATTCCGGTTTCGTTCGTTAAACATTCCTGAATTTCTGAAGAGAATGATTGTGAGGCAAAAACAGTATTCGGCTTTTCAGGAAGAATCCAGGCCCTGTCAAAGGGTCGTTTCGGCACCTTTCCAAGAAGAAGGCTGACCAGTTCAGACAGACGCAACGGGATATTGATGTAGGGATCAAGATCCGGGTCTTTAGATACAGCTGAATGGAGCTCGTGAGCCCCGGTGTGGGAGGCAAAGGTCACCCACTGGCCGGTCGAGGCAATGGTTTCAACAGGATGACCTGACATAAGCAGGGTCATGCGCACGCGGTTGGGCGACTGGGCCGCCCAGATAATTTTATATTTTTCCTTACGTCCCCCCTGGATCAGGGTCAATTCACCAGTGCCCTTGGATGTGGAAATCTGTCCATTGAACGCCTGGATACGGTTTATGATATCTTCGGCATGGGTGTTTGTCTGTTTACCGGATTGAAGTCCAAGCAGGACGCACCCGGGTCCTGTGAATATGACAGTAAAAAGGAATATCGTAACAACGCCGACGCCGGAACGCCAAAGATCAAGATCTTTCACTTGCCTGAAACTCAGATATGCCGGTATCATTGTACGGGATTTTCCAAATTTTTAAGTTTTTCCTTGATTTCCATGATCTCTTTTTCATGATCCGGTTTGGCGTTATCAAGGGCTTTTTTATACATGGCAATCGCCTTCTCCCGCTGTCCTGTTTTAAGGTAGGCATCTGCCAGGTGGGCGGCAATGACGGTTTCATATTCAGATAGCTCAACAGCTTTTTCAAGGTAAAAAATAGCCTTGTCATACGCCTGTTTTTTAAAATAGACCCACCCCAGACTATCCATGATATAGCCGTCTTCCGGTCGGATCTCAAGGGCTCGTTGTACCAGTTTCAGGGCTTGATTAAGATTAATGCCCATTTCTGCATAGGTATAACCCAGGTAATTGAGGGCTGATGCATGCTCGGAATCCAGTCTGATAATGGTTTTCATGGTTTCAATGCTTTTGCGTCGCTGCCCTGCAGCATCCAGAACAACACCAAGCTTGAACAGTAAATCCGTATTTTGGGGAGCCTCTTTTAATGCACGCTGCAGCATGGTGACGGCAATGTCATGACTGTTGTTTTCCTGGTAAAATGAGGCCAGGTAAGAGGTGATATCAATGTCTTGTGGACTTTGTCTGTGGTGCTGTTCCAGAAATTGAATTGCCTCTACTGTGCGGTTCATGTCCCTGTAGAGAAAAGCAATACTTAAAATTGTTTTTTTATACTGGGGATGATCGGGCGTGACTTTAAGATAACATTCAATGGCCTTGTCCGGTTTTTCTAATCCTTCATAAGCCATCCCCAGGAAAAAATTAATGTTGGCGTTCCCGGGGAGTGCTTTCCTGATCTGGGACAAAACCGTAACAGCATCCTGGTATCTATCCTCGGGCATCAGGATCTGGGCAATGTTTAACACCAAATCCGTATTTTTTCGGATTTCCCGACCAAGTAGGGCAAATATGTCATCTGCGTTTTGATAATCCTTGGTGTTAAAATATAACAGACCAAGCTCTATCAGTGCCTTTTCATCTCCGGGCTCTAAACTAAGAACCTGGTTGAGAAGCTTTATGATTTCCGCCTTATTTATTTCTTCACCCATGGCTTTATACACATCTACAAGCCGGAAGCGGGGTTCTATAAGGTCAGGCTCAAGTTCAAGGGTTTTAAGGTAAGACTTCTTAGCCGCTTCAGGGTTGCCGGCTATCCGCTGGGTCTCTCCCAGGTAGAAATAGGCAACATAATAGTCGGGAAATATGGTTGTCATACGGGAAAACAGATTCATGGCTTTCAGGGTCATGCCCTCATCCATATACACTTTTCCCAACCGTAAAAAGGTTTCTTTATCTTCTGGCGCAAGCTCAAGTATCCGTTCCAGCAGGAGGGTCATGTCCTTATCATCCCCTTTTTTCAGCCGGGCAAGCAGGAGAAGGTTTTCCACATCATCCGGATATTTTTCTGCCAGAAGCTGGGCAAGTGCCATGGCCTGGCCTGACTTTTCTTGTTTCTGCAAGCAGATGATATATTCGCGCTGCAGAAAAGAGGAGTCCGGATCTTTTGCAATGGCCTTTTCCAGAGCTTTTTGCGCCAGATCAGTTTCATTTTTAATATCGTAGAGCCGCGCCATAAGATAGTAGTATGACGCCTGGAAATCACTCTCCTGGTCGGCAACATTTTCGCTGTCGGTTTCCCCGAGGATAGGAGCCCCCGATTCCTTGATACAGCCTGAAACAGAAAAAAAGCTTAAGGCTGAAGCCAAGGCCAGGGTACACATGGTAAGGTGTTTCATTAACGGAATGCCTTTTTAAACTCTTGGAATACGAATATTACTGGTCATGGTCATACATGTCAAAATCCGGCATATCTTTTTTAAAATATGCTTTCATTTTTTTTATGATGTTGTTTTCAATCTGCCGGACCCGTTCCCTTGAGATGTTGTAGACTTCACCTATTTCCTGCAGGGTTTCGGGGGAATCTGAAAAAATTCTGCGATCGAAAATATCCAGTTCGCGTTCGTTCAGTGTCTTTTTAAACTCATCCACCTTTGTGTACAGGATATCTTCGATCTCTTTTTTTGCCAGGCGGTCTTCGGAGGAATCCGAATCAACGTTAATAAATTCAATGCGTTCGGTATTTGAATCATCTTTAAGCGGTTCATCCAAAGAGAGATCCCAGTTGGCAAGCCGCTGGTCCATATCCACCACTTCCTGTTCAGACACGCCCAGGCGTTCGGATAACAGCTTGGGCTTGGGATCAAACCCCTGTTCAATGAGCAACTGTTTCTCTTTTTTCAATCTGAAAAAAAGCTTGCGCTGTCCCTGGGTGGTCCCAATTTTGACCATTCGCCAATTGTCCATGATGAATTTGAGGATATATGCCTTGATCCAAAATGATGCATAATAGGAAAATTTGACATTTTTATACGGGTCAAATTTTTTTACGGCCCGGACAAGACCAATATTGCCCTCCTGGATGAGATCAAGAAGATTCTGCATCCATATGCGTTGAAATTCCAAAGCAATCTTTACCACCAGGCGCAGGTTGGAAGTGGTCATTATATAGGCGGCTTCCTGGTCGTTATCCTCCTGAATCCGCCGGCCCAACTCTATTTCCTGCTCCCGGGTCAAAAGTTTATATCTATTGATTTCATTAAGGTAACTTTGAATGGGATCTGATTTGACCAGGGCTTTTGACGTGCTGGCCCTGGTTTTGCCTGCGGGTACCAAAAAGTCCTTCTTGGTCAGTTTTTTAGAAACTGTGGGATTCTCTTGGTCAACAATATTTTCCATTTAGGAACCTTTAACTTTAATTAACTTAAACTTTATTACTATCATACTTTGATTTAAAGCGATATAGTTGCATATTACTAATTGATTATCTTGTGTTTGGACGAAACGTCACCCATCTGCGCCTTGCGTCTGGGCGACGTTTTATCCAAACACGGGTTTCCTTTCAGGCACTACCTTAAAAAGGTGAAGCCCTTGAAAAAATAATTTTTAAGGTTATTTTTATGGGTCTGATAGTAAAATTAATCATTGTATGATAAATCTATTTTCAAAATTTTTAAATTAAATTGTCAGGATAGGAGGAACGCTTGAGCATTATACCCGGAACAGAATATGAAGGTTTGCCGCTGATCAGACAAGGAAAGGTCAGGGACATTTTTGATACGGGCGATGCCCTGCTCATGGTCACAACCGACCGGCTTTCCGCCTTTGACGTGGTCTTGCCTGACGCTATTCCGGACAAGGGCAAGGTATTGAACCAGATCTCGGTGTTCTGGTTCAAACAGATGGAAAGCATCGTTAAAAATCATATTATCAGTACGGATGTAAATGATTATCCGGTGGCGTTTCACAAATACAAAGACAAGCTTGAAGGCCGCAGCATGCTGGTGAAAAAAGCTGAACCCATGGCCGTGGAGTGCATTGTCAGAGGCTATATTTCAGGCTCGGGGTGGAAATCCTATCAATCTGAAGGCCATGTGTGCAATATCAAGTTGCCCCAGGGGCTCAAGGAGTCCGACAGGCTTGAGACGCCTTTGTTTACCCCGTCGACCAAGGCTGAAATCGGTGATCATGACATCAATATCGGCTTTGATCAGGCTGCAAATATTCTTGGGAAAGAAACTGCAGAAAAACTGCGTGACCTGAGCCTTGAAATTTATAATCGCGGTGCAGCACTTGCCCTGGAAAAAGGTATTATCATTGCCGACACAAAATTTGAGTTTGGTCTGCTTGATGGTGAAATTATACTTATTGATGAAATCCTGACTCCGGATTCATCCAGATTCTGGCCCCTGGATGATTACACACCCGGGAGGGGACAGAAAAGTTTTGACAAACAGACTGTCAGGGACTGGCTGACCAATTCGGGTTGGGGCAAAACGCCGCCGGGTCCCAAATTGCCCCAGGAAATCATTGACAATACCAGTAAAACCTACAAGGAAATTTTTACCCGGCTGACCGGAAAAACCATCTGATCCATGACAGGAATAACAGTTACTGATATCCCGGTCTCTGAGATTGATCTTTCAGACACCGGGTTTCGCATTACAGGGCTACACCATGATATTGAACATCTATCGGCTTCCATTTCCCAATATGGCATCATGGTCGAGCCCCTGGTGTTGTGCGGATCGGATAAATACAGTGTGGTGTCCGGGTTCCGGCGGATTGAAGCCGTAAGGTATGCGGGATTGTCCCGGATAACCTGCCGTGTCATGCCTGCAGGAGAAAAACCGGGTGCGGCCATGGCCGCTGTAATTGAAAATGCCTTTTCAAGGGAACTTACGTCTGCAGAACTCGTTCGGGCTACAGCGCTTTTATTGCGTTTCATGGATGCTGAAACTATCGCAAAAAACGCTACATCCATCTTCAACAGGCCGCTGAATACCGCGTATATTAATACGCTGGCGCATATCCATGCCATGCCTGATTCTGTTCTCAATCTTATGGATGAGGGCAAGATATCCATTAAGGCATGTAAAAGCCTTGTATCTATGGATGCAGAAACCATGACTGAATTTTTGCATCTTTTTTCTCTGATCAAAGTATCTTCGGGCATTCAGATGGAGATCATTGCATGGGCAAAGGAGATCTGCGCCCTTGAAAAAATGAGTCTGTCAACCCTCATTCAGGAAAGTCCCCTGGGAGATAACGAGAGCGATGGCCACAGGGATATTAGTGCCCTTGGAAAGCAGTTCAAGGCGTTTCTTGCCCAAAGACGTTTTCCTGCGGTCACAGCAGCTAAAAACCAGGCCCAAGAACAGATCAAAGCACTTGAACTGGATTCCGGACTTCAACTGGCGGTTCCCGAAAATTTTGAGGGATTGGTCTATGCCATGCAAATGGAATTTAAAAATATGGATGAGTTTAAAACACGCCTCAACCGCCTGGCGCAACTTGCAGACCACCATGACTTCAAATCCCTTCTGGATAGATAAAGACAGATAAAATGATCAATCCAACCCGGGTATTCATAGACAAAGATCTGAATCTGACGCCGGAAATTGAGTACCTGATCTCAAGGGTCAAACCGATACCGGAGAAGGTTGGGGACTCAAGCCCTGTATATGACCTGATCAATCAGGCTGATGATCCCGTGGGCTTTGCCAAAAAAGTGCTTTACATCACCAGCAACAAGGGCGCTTTGATCCGCCAGTGCCCGGGCACCAGCTACTACACCTGCTGTGATTACACCATCTTGCATTGCGGCACCTATTGCACCATGGACTGCGCCTACTGCATCCTGCAAGCCTATTTTCACCCCCCCGTGCTCCAGTATTTTGCAGGCTTTGACCAGTACACTGCCGCACTGGAGCCGATTTTTCAAGGGAACAATATTTTTCGCATCGGCACCGGTGAGTACACCGACTCCCTGATCTGGGAACCTGTCAGTCTCATGCCCAGATTTCTGGTTGAAAAATTTGCAGCCCAGGACCGGGCGGTTCTTGAACTGAAGACAAAAACAGTTAATATAGATACGCTTCTTGACCTGAACCATAATCGGAAAACGATTCTGTCCTGGTCCGTAAATACCCCTGAAATGATTGCATCACAGGAGCGGGGTACAGCCGGTCTTTCCGCACGGCTTAAGGCTGCGGCTAAAGCCGTATCAAAGGGGTTTCGGGTGGCATTTCATTTTGATCCCATTTTTTTGTATCCTGGATGCGAAAATGCTTATGAACATGTGATTGAAGCCATTTTTGACCATGTTCGCCCAAAAGATGTTGTATGGATTTCCATTGGTACTTTCAGGTTCATGCCCCATTTGAAATCCATTATTGAAGCACGTTCTCCCGAGTCAACCATCCCCTACGGAGAGTTCATCACAGGGCTCGACAATAAAATGCGATATTTCAAACCATTACGCATCGCCATCTACCAGCGCCTTGCTGCCGTGTTCCGACAGATTGCCCCAGACGTTGCCGTCTATTTCTGCATGGAAGATGAAGAGGTGTGGATGAAAACCTTTGGTTTTTTTCCGGGAAAACCCAAAGCGCTTGCCCATATGCTCGACCGGGCTGCCGCAGACCGTTGCGGATTAGACAACCGCCTGCTTTAACCCGATTATTTTATTCCCCAAAAAAAGTACGCCGTTCGGATGATATATCCGAACGGCGTACTAAGCGCATACCACCAGGTAGAACCCAATGGATTAAATATACGTATTAGGCTTCTTTTTCAGCATTGACCTGATCAACAATTTTTTTTGCCAGGTCCGCCGGTACTTCATCATAGACTTCAAATTCCATAGAAAAGGAGCCTCGGCCACCGGTCATGGAACTTAAATCCGGTGCGTACCGCAACATCTCGGACATGGGCACCAGTGCGTTGATGATCTGTTTGTCATCTTCGGAATCCATGCCGAGTACCCGGCCGCGCCTGGAGTTGAGATCACCCATGATATCACCTGTGGCATCATCGGGTGCCTTGACGGATACCTTCATAATGGGTTCAAGTAAAACGGCATTGGCCTGGGCTGCGGCGTTTTTGAATGCCAGAGAGCCGGCCGTTTTAAATGCCATTTCCGAAGAGTCAACTGCATGGTAGGAACCAAAATCCAATGTGGTACGGAAATCCACACAGGGAAATCCAGCCAGAATACCTTTTTGCATGGCCTGCCGGATACCTGCCTCAACTGCAGGAATATAGTTTTTAGGGATCACGCCGCCCACGATTTTATCCACGAACTCGTAACCAGATCCTTTGGGAAGGGGTTCAAGTTCGATCCAGCAGTCACCGTACTGGCCATGGCCGCCGGACTGCTTTTTATGTTTGCCCTGGACCCTTACTTTTTTCTTGAAAGTTTCACGATAGGCCACCTTGGGTGTAGCAATGTCCATACCCACGTTGAATTTACGCTGGATTTTTTCTGCGGTGACTTCAATATGAACCAGACCGCGGCCGGAGAGAATGGTCTGTCGGGTCTCTTCTTCACGGCGCAGGGTAAGGCCGGTATCCTCTTCAAGGATCTTACGCACGGCTTCGTGGATTTTATCTTCATCGCTTTTGGACTTGGGAGAAATGGCAAAGGAGATGCACGGGGGCAAAGGTGCCGGTGCCGGAATTTTGATGTTTTTTCCGCTGGTCAGGGTATCCCCTGTCAGGGTATTTTTCAGTTTTGCCACGGCCACAATGGCACCCGGCAGAGCACCGTCAATCTGTTTTTGCTCTTTGCCGGCAATTTCAAGAAGCTGTGAAAAGCGCTCTTTGTTGTCCTTGGTGGCATTGAAGATATTGCCTTCCTTGCCAAGTTTTCCTGAAATTACCCGGAAAAGGGAAAGCCGACCCGCATAGGGGTCAACGATGGTGGCAAAGACAAACCCTGTAAATTCGGCATCGGGATCCGGCGCCACTTCCACATCGTTTCCATCTGCGTCTTTGGCAATCCATGGGCCGCGGTCAAGGGGGGAAGGCATATAATCATTGATAAAATCAAAAACCACATCAATACCAATCATCTTTGTAGCTGATATACAGATGGCCGGATAGAAATGGGCATCAAGAACGCCTTTTCTGAAAGCGCTTTTGATCTCCTCTTCGGTTACTTCTTCACCTTCCAGATATTTTTCGAGCAGATCATCATCAAGTTCTGCGACATTTTCAACGAATTCTTCCTTGGCAACGGCAATTTCATCGGCCATATCTGCCGGAATATCAATTCTTGTGGCCTTGCCGTCGGCATCATACTCAAAGGCTGTGCCTGAAATAATATTTACAAGACCCTTAAACCCCTCTTCTTTGCCGATCGGATAGCATACGGGAATAATTTTTTTTTTCAGGGCAGTATCACATGCGGCAACCGCAGTGGTAAAATCAGACCGTTCACGGTCAAGTTTGTTGATAATGACAAAACCAGGCAGGTTATATTCCAGGGCAGAGGCTGCCGCTTCCTCGGTCATGGCGGAAGGTCCGCCAACACCGTCAATAACAAAAGCCATGCTGTCGGCTACAGGAAAACATGTTTTGGCAGCAGAAAAGAAATTTTGATCCCCGGGGGTGTCCATTAATGTTACGACATGCTTTTGGTGCGTATACTTAATAAATGATGTGTTAATACTTTGCTGCTTTTTTATTTCTTCGGGCTGGAAATCCATTACCGTATTTCCATCTTCAACTTTGCCAAGGCGGTTTGTCACCCCAGCTTTAAACAGCATAGCCTCAGCAAGAGTTGTCTTGCCCGCACCTCCATGGCCCGCAAAAGCCACATTCCTCATGGATTTGATTTCTTCGCTCATTACGGCTCCTTTAGAATTTTAATAAGATAACAATACTCTAATAATCAAAATGAAATAAAAATAACAGATTTATTTTATTTTTTTTGATACACTATCCAAATTACGTATTCCTCATTGCCCTTGGCACCTAAAACCGGCGAGGTAATGGTTCCATTTACCTTGTACCCCCTCTCCTCAAAGAAAAGAGTAATATTCTGCTTTACCTGATTTCTGATTTCCGGATCCTTTACGATGCCGCCTTTGCCTACATGTTCCTTTCCCGCCTCAAACTGCGGTTTGATAAGGGCCAGGATATCCGTGCCGTTTCGCATAAATTTTTCCGCTGCCGGGATAACGGTTTTCAAAGAGATAAAAGAGGTGTCCGCCACCACCGCATCCATGGGTTGACCGATGGTTTCATAGGGGAGGTGACGGATATTGGTCCGCTCTATCACCACGACCCTGTCATCCCGGCGAAGGGACCAGTCAAGCTGCCCATAGCCCACATCAACGGCATACACTTTTTTTGCTCCGAATTTGAGCAGGCAGTCGGTGAATCCGCCTGTGGAGGCGCCGATATCAAGACAAACGGCATCCTGAACAGATACGGGAAAACTTTGAAGCGCTTTTTCAAGCTTAAGGCCGCCCCGGCTGACATAAGGATGATCCGGGGTGTTGACCTCAAGGCGCGCATCGTGTTTCACCTGGGTGCCGGGTTTGTCTGCCCTGATTCCGTTTACCAGAACCTTTCCGGCCATGATCATGGCTTTGGCCCGTTCCCTTGAACGCACCAGGCCCTGGTCAACCAGGGCCTGGTCCAGACGTTTTCTGACGATTTTATTTTTCACCGCACAACTTCAACCCTGCTGCCACAACCGCCCGGGCATCAATGCCGTAATCTTTTCGAAGCTCATTTTGGCTGCCGTGTTCAATAAAAACATCATTAACGCCCACCCGGTTCACACGGCAACCTGACACTCCGTTATCACAGATCAGTTCAAGAATGGCTGACCCGAAACCGCCTGCCAGCACATTTTCTTCAATGGTCACTACATTTTTGATTTTCCCTGCAAGATCAAGGATCAGTTTCGCATCCAAAGGCTTTACAAACCGGGCATTGACCACGGTACTTTCAATGCCTTGGGCCGATAATAGTTCTGCTGCATCCATGGCATCATTCACGCAGCGGCCAATACCGATAATTAAAAGATCGTCGCCTGTGCGAAGCACCTTTGCTTTTCCAATATCAACGGCTTTGGCATTGTAATCAACGTCAACACCCTGGCCTGCCCCCCGGGGATAACGCAGGGCAATGGGACCCTGGTGGGCCACAGCCGTTTGCATCATTCGCACCAATTCATTTTCATCCATGGGCGCCATAACGGTCATATTGGGAATGGACCGAAGATAGGAGAAATCAAACAGCCCGTGGTGGGTGGGTCCGTCTTCTCCCACAATGCCGCCACGGTCTATGGCAAAAATTACTGGATGGCTGTCAATACAGACATCATGAAGAATCTGGTCATAGGCGCGCTGCAAAAAGGTCGAATATATGGCCACAACGGGTTTTGCGCCCTTGGCGGCAAGGCCTGCGGCAAAGGTAACCGCATGCTGTTCGGCAATGCCGACATCAATAAACCTGTCGGCAAAGTGTTCGGCAAATTGCTTTAATCCCGTGCCTTCGGGCATGGCAGCCGTCACCGCCACAATGCACGGATTTTGTTTTGCAAGCTCAATCATACATTTACCGAACACCGACGTGTAAGAGGGTGCGGCATTTTTTGACGCCGGACATTTTCCGGTATCTATAGCAAAAGCACCAACACCATGAAAATAAACCGGATTTTTTTCAGCAGGCGCATATCCTTTGCCTTTTTTCGTGGTGACATGAAGCAGCACCGGCGAATCAGGATCTTTAATATTTGACAGAATATCAATGAGATGATCCAGATTATGGCCGTCAATAGGACCGAAGTAATCAAAATTAAAGGCCTCGAACAGCATGCCCGGTGTCACAAAGGTCTTAAAAGACTCCTCCCATCTTTTGGCCCATCCATACATGTCATCCCCGATCTTGGGCACGGATTTTAAAAACTGGCCAAACTGATTACGCATATTCTGCAGAGCCTTATGCGAAAAGGTCCGGGACAGGTAGGAAGACAAAGCGCCGACATTGGCGGAGATGGACATGTCGTTATCATTTAGTATAACGATGTATTTCTGCTGGAGATCGCCTGCATGGTTCAACCCTTCATAGGCAAGCCCTGCGGTCATGGAACCGTCACCAATGATTGAGACCACATTGGATTTGTCCTTCTTGAGCGCCTTGGCATAACACATGCCAAGCCCTGCAGAAATTGACGTGGAGGCGTGTCCTACAGTGAATGCGTCATAGGGACTTTCTTTGATTTTAACAAATCCTGAAATTCCCTTATATTTTCGAAGGGTGTCAAAACTGCGGTGGCGCCCGGTTAAAAGCTTGTGCGCATAGGACTGGTGGCCTACATCCCAGATCAGGGTATCCTTGGGTAAATCAAATACGTAATGCAGGGCAATGGTCAGTTCTACGACCCCTAAACTTGATGCCAGGTGCCCGCCGTTTTTTGATACCACATCAATAATTCTGCCCCGGATCTCCCGGGCAACAGCCTCGAGTTCATCCCTTGGAATTCGTTTTAGATCATCAGGGCAGTTTATTTGGTCAAGATATTTCAACATATACCTCTTATTATAATACTCTCATCGCTTCCGGTTGATAATATAAGCGGCAATGGCGCGCAACGGTTCGCTGTTCTTTTTGAATTCTTTTTCCCCGTAACTGTCTAAAGCTTCCAGGGCATCGGCTACAAGCTGCCTTGAAAAGGCTTTGGATTCTTCGAGGCCAAGGATGGCAGGAAAAGTCATTTTATCGTGCAGCGCATCGGTACCCGCAGCTTTACCCATGATTTTCGGATCACCTATCACATTCAGGATGTCGTCCATCACCTGGAAGGCCAACCCGATATTTTGGGCATATGTGCCAAGGGCGTTTAAGGCATCTGGATCAGCCCCGGCACTGATAGCCCCTGATGCGACACTGACCTCTATCATGGCCCCGGTTTTATGCCGGTGAATTTTTTTTAAATGGGTCAGGACACCGGGGCTGTCTGAAGGCAAATTTTCCGGATTTTTTTCAGCCTGCATATCAAGCATCTGGCCTTCCACCATCCCGTTAATACCGGCTGCCGCAGATATTTTTTCCACCAGAATCAACCGGGTTTCGGCATCGGGGAAAACCTTGAAACAGGTCATAGGTGCGGCAAGGATATGAAATGCATGGGTTAAAAGCCCGTCTCCGGCCAGAATGGCGGTGGCTTCGGAGAATTGTTTATGGCAGGTAGGAACGCCTCTGCGAAGATCATCATCATCCATGCCCGGCAGATCATCATGGATCAGGGAATAGGTATGGATCATTTCAATGGCACAGGAAGCGGGCAGGGCAATAAGCGGATCTGCACCTAATGCATCGGCAGTTGCCAGCGCAAGGGCAGGGCGTACCCGTTTGCCGCCGGCCATTAAAGAGTGCGTCATGGCCTGGACAAGCTCGCGTTGTCTGTCAAATTCATCAAAAACGGTTGCCAGGGCGTCATCAACCAGTTTTCGGTTCCGGGACAAATATCCGGAAAGATCAAAGGTCTTCATAGGTCTTCCTTAAAATCCGATACATCGGGCTTGCCGTCAGCATCCATGGTCAATTGGGTAATTTTCTGTTCGGTTTTATCTAAAATTTCAAGGCAGAAACGGCTATTGGCAATCCCTTCTTCATATTTTTTGACTGCCTTTTCCAATGTCAAATCACCGGATTCCATTTCTTTGACAATGATTTCAAGCTGTTTTAATGCTGATTCAAAGGTTTTCTTTGCCATATATTTTTTCCACCCGGGCATCCAGGCGTCCTTTAGATAAAATAATTTCAATCCCATCGTTCGTATTAAGCGTATCCGCATCCATCACAACATGACCATTTGACATACTGCGGGTGATGCTGTAACCGCGGTTCAACACCGCTGACGGATTTAAGGTCTCAAGTTTGGCACTTTGTTGATTTACCTGGGCTTTGCATTGTTTCAGGTAAGCATAAAAAAGATAATTCAGACTTTGCTGAAGATCCTTGACATCCTTTTTAAATCCCTGGGTGCGTGACAAGGGCAGGGTGCCTGAAAGCGCTCTTTTAAGCCAGTTGGTTCTTTCTCGCTGGTAATTAATATGATTTTTGACCAAAGATAAAGCCCTGGATTGCAAATCTTCGATGCGGAACCTGAAATCATCCACAATCCTGGCCGGACTTTTAAGTCGGGTGTGTAAATCGTTTATATACTTACGCAGTTGAAGAATGCGACGCTCAATCTTATTGTTTAAATCATTTTGTAATCCAAGGATTTGATGAACAATAGCAGCCTGGTCAGGCAAGGCCATCTGGGCAGCAGCCGATGGGGTAGGGGCCCGAAGATCGGCTACAAAGTCTGCAATGGTGAAATCAATTTCATGCCCAACACCCGAAATGACGGGGATTTCAGATTCGTAAACAGCCTTGGCCACGGTCTGGGTGTTAAATGCCCACAAATCTTCCAAGGACCCGCCGCCCCTGGCAATGATAATGAGGTCACAGGTTTTGACACTATTTGCAAGTTCAATGGCATGGGCAATCTCAAATTCTGCGTTGTCGCCTTGTACCTTGACGGGAATGATTTCAAGGGGAACGCTGGGACAGCGTTGTTTGGCCACCTGGATAATGTCACGCACCGCAGCACCCGTGCCCGAGGTAATCACATGGATGCCTGACGGCAAAAAAGGGATTTGCTTTTTTTGGGCAGTATCAAACCAGCCCATGGCCGCCAGTTTAGCTTTAAGCTGTTCAAAGTCTTGCTGAAGCGCACCTGTGCCTTCGGCTTCCATGTGCTCAAAAATGAGTTGGTAGGAGCCACGGGGCTCGTAAAGGGAGAGGCGCGCCATGCCTTTGACTTTCATCCCGTTTTCAGGGGTGAATTTTAAATGGCGTTTCTGTCCCTTAAAAATCACGCAGGAAATTACAGCAGCTTCGTCTTTTAATGAAAAATAGGAATGGCCTGAAGCCGGCGTTGAAAAATTTGAGATCTCACCAATGATCCATAAAAAAGGATACTGCTCCTCAAGCAGATTTTTTATCTGCCTTGTCAGCGTGCCTACGGTGAAAACCTTATGATTATCCTGTGTTGCCATTCCTTTCCTTATCCGAGGCGTATACGGCTTGTGCGCAAAGTTCGTACTTATAAAATAAATCATTTATAAAAGTCAATAAGCGCAAAACCATGAAAGACAGCGACGTCGACCCGTCAAAGATTTGGAAAATTAATCCCACAAACTGCGTACCATATTTCGGCTCAGGTCCAGATAGGCAACCTGCATCTGTGGATCATTACAGAAAACTTCCAGGGTGATGGTGTTGTCGTATGGGATTGATTTTAAGCAATCCACGGCCTGTTGCCAGTCTATGGTGCCTACGCCCAACGGGAGGTGATCGTCGTTTCGTGACCGGTTGTCGGAAAAGTGAACATGCACAAGGTGCTCCCCGAGCTCTTTGCAGAAGATCTGATGCCCATCCTTGCCGAAGTTGGTGTGTCCAAAGTCCAGATGCAGCTTCAGGCCGGATACCCGGGCGATCATTTCTTTAAAAACCGACACCCGGTCAAAGGGCGCTTTATAGTTTTCAAACGCCAGAGTAAGCCCATAGGTTGCGGCCATTTCAACAATGGGCGGTAACGCCTCTATCTGGAATGAGACCAATTGATCTCTCATGGCAGGCGGGCAAAAATAGCAGGGGTGGATGTTCATAACCCTTGCACCTAAACCGGAAAATATCCGTGCGCACCGCTCAAGTTCCTTTAAACAGGCATCCCTGATCACAGACACCGGATATGCCCAGGGAAGGCAGGGATCGGTGTGGCCGATGATACCAAGTTCGCAGGTATCCAGAAGGGCTTTAAGTCGTTGAGTATCCACATCTGCGGCGTTGGGGCCTTCTATAGTCAGATCCAGGAAGTCAAAACCGGCTTTACCGCATTGCTCGGCTTCTTCGTAAACCGATTTTAACGGGTTGTTCATTACACCTATCTTCATGGTGGCATCCTTTATTTCTTTGATCCTGTAAAAAAACACGAAGATCATGAAGGACACGAAGCACTGATATCTTCGTCTCCTTCATGGTAAAAAAGCAAGCTCAGTAAAGTTTATACTTTCTGTGGGTAAATTGCGACAGCTTGAAATTAAAAATTAACCTGTTCAGACAAAGGGGGCTTATCATGGTAAGCTGGATATGTAATAATTAATGATTTACAATCCAATATCAGAGTATCAGAGTAAACAAAAAATGTTCAAGCTGATTGGCTGAAAATCCGGTTCAACAAATAACAATTGGGGAGGTTCACAAATGAAATGGCTACAGTTTTTTACGCCCGCCAAATCAATGGATACCGCGCAGGCAAAGGCGTTTATTTCCACACATCCGAGTGAGAAAACCACTATCCTTGATGTCCGTCAGCCCTCTGAATATGAGACGAGCCATATTCCGGGGGCAGTCCTTATCCCCCTGTCCGAGCTTTCAGACCGGCTGGAGGAACTTGACCCGGACAAATCGACCCTGGTGTACTGTGCCATAGGCGGGCGCAGCCGGGTTGCTGCGCAGATGCTGGCAGGCAAGGGATTTAAAAAGGTAATTAATGTTTCCGGCGGTATAAAGGCATGGGCGTCGGAAATCGCCGTAGGGCCGCAGGATCTGGGTTTAGACTTGTTCTCTGGGAAAGAAGAGCCGGCAGAAGTGCTCAAGGTCGCCTACTCCCTGGAACAGGGGTTGAGAGAATTTTATCTTACTCTGGGCGAACAGACGACCAACAAAAAGGTGAAAGACCTGTTTGCAAAACTTTCTGAAATCGAATTGAATCATCAAAAATCCATTTTTCAGGCCTATCTGGATATTGGTGGGGAAAATGTAAAGATGTCTCAAAAAGACTTTGAGGCTATGGTGGAAGTAAAATCCCTGGAGGGTGGTCTTTCCACGGAACAGTATCTTGAGCTGTTCAGCCCGGACCTGGACAAGGAAACGGATGTGATCTCGCTGGCCATGTCCATTGAAGCACAGGCTCTGGATCTTTACCAGCGTGTCACAGTGAGAATAGACAACCCTGATTCAAGACAGATTGTTCAAAACATCGCCAATGAAGAAAAAGCCCACATAGAAAGCCTGGGAAAACTTATGGATACCCTAAAAGGAACGAATTAATGAAAAAAAATTTGATTCTGATCGGCGGCGGACATGCCCACATGACGGCGCTTGAAAATATTTCCCGCTTTGTTGAAAAGGGGTATAAGGTTACCGTGATCGGTCCGTCCCTTTACCACTATTATTCCGGCATGGGACCGGGTATGCTGGGCGGGACATACACCCCGTCGGACATTCGTTTTGCCACCCGGGATGTTGTATGCAAACAAGGCGGTCTTTTTGTAAAGGATTATGTGACCCGGATTGACCCGGCGGCAAAAACGGTTCAAACCGCCAGCGGCCAAAGTTTGGCCTATGATGTGCTTTCCGTGAATGCAGGCTCCTATGTCTCCATGCAGGATGTGCCTGAAAATGCGGAAAATATTTATCCGGTCAAACCCATTGAAAAGCTTATGGAAGCGGCAGAAAAGCTCAAGATTCTTTTTAAACGTAAAAAAGCAGTGGTGACAATCGTTGGCGGCGGCCCCTCCTCGGCAGAAGTGGCAGGGAACATATGGCAACTGGCAAAACAGACAAAGCAAAATATGCCGGAAATAAAAATTCTTGCCGGCAACCGGTTTATGGCCAGGTTTCCTGAAAGCGTCCGCTGCCGTGTAAGCAGTATTCTTAAAACAAGGGGTATCCGGATTTTTGAAAACGGGTATGTAGAAAAAGTAACAGCCGAATCCGTTCTGATGGCTTCGGGCGAATCGCTGTCCACTGATTTTACTTTTCTTGCCTCGGGCGTGAAACCGTCAAAAATTTTTGAAGCATCCGGCCTGCCGGTTGGTCCGGATAAGGGTATGCTGGTAAACAGATACCTGCAAAGCGTGAAGTATCCGGATATTTTTGGCGGGGGGGATTGTATCAGTTTTAAGGATCAACCGTTAGACAAGGTCGGCGTGTACGCGGTCCGGCAAAATCCGGTGCTGCTGAACAACCTGTTTGCCCGGCTTGAAGGCAGTCCGCTGGAGAGGTTTAATCCGGGACCGGAGTACCTGTTAATTTTTAACCTTGGCGCAAACCACGGCGTGTTGAAAAAAAGAGGGATCGTGTTTAGCGGAAAACCGGCATTTTGGATCAAAGACTATATTGACACAAAATTCATGAAAAAATTTCAGGCCATAGAAAAAATACTTTAAAGGGCAGCGCCTCTTGCGGATAAAGCATTTCTGCAAGAGGCGCTATTGAAAACATAGTACTGAAGTACCGGGAGACCGTTCCCGGCACACGGAAAAGACGGGGTTATGAAAAAAGTTCCTTATGCTGTAGGCAATTTTGAGCAAATTATTATTGCCTCCCAAAGTTACGACTCACGAGGAAATAAAAGCATCAGAGGCAGATAAGCCCGATTGGCATAATTTTGTGAAAAAATCTTGATATAGAGTGGAATAGTCCATTTGCAACGCAGATTAACTCCGTATTACACTAATGTCGAGATTTTTTTACTAAAGATACAAACAACGCCTTGGTTGATACCTTAAAAGTTAGTAAAATTTTTAAATGCTATTGGGCGACAGATATGTCTATAATTGGAGCTCCATAGCCTTGCCAATCACAGCGTTTACTACTTCAGCATTGTGTCACTGAACCTTTAAATAAGGGGTGACCACTTCTTCAGCCAGTCCTTCTCCAAGATGATTTTTTGGCCGCTTCATCGATGAAACAGTTTACAGCAACTCGGAATAATTTTTGTGTCCGGACCACTTGGGCAGATCATCCTGTATTTCAATTACCCTTGAACCATAGAAAAGATGGCATGTTGGTTTGAATGACTCTGGCACCTCGACTGGATACCCGAAATCAAACAACGATGGGAAAGCGAGCCACATCCTGCGCCCTTCATCAGCAATTGGGGTGCCACATTTACCGCAGCGAACTTTACAGGGGAGAATGCGCTCTGGCCGATTTTGTTCACTGTTATAAAAAAACAGATCCTCCAAACCAGCGATGAACCTTACATGGTGTTTGTGGAAAATCGCCGCCCACTGCATAGGTGCACCATGTAGCCTCTGGCAAGTCGTACAATGACAAATCTTGGCATCCACTGGATCAGCGCTCACCTCATATCGGACGGCTCCGCAAAAGCATGAGGCTTGGTACTTGGCAACAAATCCTGTATCTTCCAGGGAAGCATAATCGAGGCCGAATGAGGTTTCCATTATCAATGCCTGTTTTTTTTATTCCGTTTTTCTTATGCCCTTGATTACAACAAAAGAGCCTCTCCCGAAGCCTTCCACAATGGTATTGGGTATTTCTCCAGGGATAAGGGTTTGTAAAACATTCGATATCACAAAACCCGATACATTAAGATAGCTTAGCACCTCCGGCACTGAGAAAAAGGTGGCATCTTTGTAGAACTTGCTGTTTTCTTTCTTTTCAGAATACTGTTTGCCAAGCTCGCTCTCTTTGTCTACAAATCCAACAATAATGAATCCATCGTTTTTTAATACCCGGAAAGCCTCTCTAAAAGATTTAACGATATCATCAACAAAGCAGATGGTCGTTACCATCATAACAAAATCAAACCGGCCATCAGAAAAGGGCAAATTTTCTGCAACACCGGAATGAACGTCGATGCCTTGTAATCTTGCTATGCTTGCCATTTTTTCTGAAGGCTCAACGCCGACCTTAATCCCCAGAGGAACAGCAAACTTCCCCGAGCCAACGCCTACTTCCATGCCCTCCGCTCCGGCGGAAGGGATAAGCCGGCGGATTGTCTCTATTTCAGCGGCATAGAAATCTGGGTGCTTATCAAACCATTGGTCATACTCCTCACTGTACTTTTCGAATGATTCAATTTTGGGCATGATCAACTCCAATAGGCTCATCATGGAACGATTGAGCTGTGCGGCACGGCTTTTTGTGTCCGCACCGGTGACAGGTTAGCTATAATTCTCAATAATCTGAAGAATATCCCTACCCGGCCCAATTATGCAAGAAAAAATAGTATTTGATGAATCAGAACAGCAAAGCAACACCACACTATCCACCCCTTCTCCTAATATATCTGGATCATAATTTGATGGGAAAGGGGCCAGTACTAACCCTGGAAGCACTGGTGACTCCATGAAAGCTCTGTACCTTTTCAATGAGTTCACTTAATCCGGTGTTGCTCTCATTCGGGGATGTATTGGGTTGAGGGAACAGTTTGTCAATGGGCGCGAGAAATTGAGCCATTTATGGTCATCAAAAATGAGCCACACCGACTCAATTTATAAATCTCCTTTGCTTTTTTCTGTTAGCGGGCCATGATATTTAAAACCGGCTTCAATCAAAATATATTCCAACATTATCCCAACCTCACCTCTTCGCTTGAGTTCATCAAGCATCCACTTTTGTATTCTGGCATTGACATGAACCCGTTTTAGGTGTGGTGGTAGTTTGGGCTTTGGTTTTCCCCTATATCCTCCACGTTTTTTTACCATATGCATTCCGCCTTTCGGCAAGAATATCGCTGAATATCTCTGATATCAGGTGGTTTTAGATAAGTGTATAACGCTTTACAAAAAAACAGGGTCATTTTCGAGGTAATTTTGACCCTGTCCTTAATGAACCCTATATTCATGTTTTTTTACCTTTAAAAAACCAATTTCAGATGGGTATTATCTATGTATCTCACAACATTGAGGAAGTTAAAAATATTGCCGATCGCATCGCGATTATGAAAAAAGGCAATATCATACAGGTAGACACGAAACAGAGAATTTTTCAAAATCCATTGGATTGTATCTGCCGTTAAGATCGTTAACAAGTATTCGGCCAATGGGAACCTTCATCAGGTGTCTACAAGGCGGGAAAGTTGGTCAATCAGGTTCGGAAAGCATTTCAAGGTGTCTGGAAGCGAAACCATATCAAAAGTTTTGGCCTGTTTGGATACCGCTTCCCCCCATATCCGCAGGGGGGCGTATCCATAGGTTTGGCCAAGTTCGACGATCTCTTCGGCAAAGGCTTGGACATTTCCCATGATCAGGGCTTCATTGAGGTATTCCCACCTGTCCAGCATCTCTTCCCTGAGCAGGGTCAACAACTCCTTGAGTTTTTCAATCGCCATGGGTGTATCGCATTTGGGCGGGGGAAAGAGGTTGAGGATTTCCTCTTTCCCTTCGGCTTGTGCCATAACAGCGTCGCAGGGCAGGAGTTTTGTCTTCCCTGCCTCACTTTTGACATTGGGAATGGTCACCAGAAATCGGCTGCCGTTTCCCGGGGTTGAGTTCACCTCAATGGTGCCGCCCATGGCCGCCACTATTTTTTCGGATATGGAAAGCCCAATCCCGGTTCCGCCATAGGTATCAAAGTCCTGGCCCTTTTGCTGGCTGAACCTTTCAAATATCAGTCTTTTCTGGTCAGGGGCAATGCCGATCCCACTGTCTTCGATGATAAAGAAAAGTTCTGAAAACCTCTTCTCGTTTTCAAATTGCCGGTACCCGGCCGTGAGTTTGACAAATCCGGACGAGGTGAATTTAATGGCGTTTCCTGTTATATTCATCAGGATCTGTCTGAGTCTGACCCTGTCCAGAACAATGATGGAGGGGAGTTCTTTTTCTATCTCCAGGGAAAATTCAAGCCCCTTGATCCGGGCTGTATTCGCATAGATCTTGTTGAGCTCCTTCAACAGTCCTTCAAGATCAAATGGTGCATATTTCAGTGGAAAGCTCCCGGATTCCGCCTTTGACAGATCAAGGATATCGTTGAGCATGGCCAGAAGTGAATTACCGGCAGAACGGATGGTGGCCACATACTCTTTAATCACCTCATCCTGAACCTCCTTATATATGATATCGGAAAATCCGATGACCAGGTTCAGGGGCGTCCGGATTTCATGGCTCATATTGGCCAAAAACTCGCCCTTGGCCTGGCTGGCAGCCTCTGCCTTCTCCTTTGCGGCTTTAAGCGCCAGGGTCCGCTCCTTAACCATCTCTTCAAGTTTCTGCTTGTTTTTAACAAGTTCGTTCTCCACCTGGTCCTGTTTTTTGAGCAACTCGGATTTCATCCTGTCAATGGCCCGGAGTTGCTCGGTGATGCGCCTTGCCTTTTCCAGTTCTTCCGCCTGGGCCTTTATTTTTTTTTCTACTCTCTTATGGGCAAGACGCAAGCCCCCTATCCAGATCCCGATGCAGGCTGCAATGCAGGCCACATAGGCCCAAGTCCGCTTCCAAGGGGGGTTATCCACCTGGATTCTGATGGCCTTGCCCTTTTCGTTCCATACCCCATTGTTGTTGCTGCCGAACAGCCGCAGGGTATATGTACCCCCGGGCAGGTTGGTGTACTTGCCGTACCGCCGCGTTTCGGTGCGGTTCCATTGGGTTTCAAAGCCTTCAAGAAAATAGGCATATTCATTGTTCCCGGGACGGGTAAAATTCAGGACTGAAAATTCGAATTCAAAAAAATTTCGCTGCCAGGGCAGATGGATACTTTGAATGAGTTCCGGGGCCTTTCCAGTATCAAGCGGACGTCCTCCCTGCTCAAGGGAAATCAGGATTACCGGCGGGACATAGGGATTTTTCATGATCCGGTCCGGATGGAACCGGTTCACCCCTGAAAGGCCCGAGAACCAGAGGTCGCCCTCCCGGCTTTTCAGGGCACTATTGGCAAAAATACTGAACCTGTCTGCCTGGAGTCCGTCTTTTTCCGAGTAATGATCCAGAACCTTCCGGTTCTTGGCGTCAAAGAGATACAGCCCCATATCAGAACTGAGCCAAAGCCGTCCCCTGTCATCTTCCTGTATGGCCCGTATAGCTCCGGAGGGCAAACCCTGTGCCTGTGTGACAGGGGTAAAGATCCCGCTTTCTCTGTCAAAAAGATGCAATCCCCCATCTTCGGTACTTACCCAGAAGCGGCCCTTTAGATCCTCATGGCAGTCATTGATATTGTTCCCCCGAAGACCGTTTTTTCCTTTAGTAAACCGCTGAAAGTTGTCTGTGCCGGGGTTATAACGGTTCAGCCCGACTTTTGTACAAATCCACAGGGTTCCCTGCCGGTCATTAACAAGGTTAAACGCCACGTTGTTGCTCAGACTTCGGGGGTTGGTACAGTCGTGGACAAATTGCCGGAATTTGCCGGTCTTCTTATTGAATTGGAATATGCCGTTTTCCAGGGTGCCTAACCAAAGCAATTCCGGATTGAGACGGTCCTGAATCAACCCCCTGACAGGCGCTCCGGCCACCAGGGGATTCTGGTAGGTCGCTTCCAGGGTTCGGTTCTCCCGGTTGTATACATTCAGGGACCCGTCACCTGCCCCCACCCATAACCGGTCGGCACTGTCCTCGCACACCGAATATACCGAATATAGAGCAGAAATATTTTGTTCAACCGGGCCTGCCCTGGAAAAATCATCTGTTCCGGGATTGAACCGGGAAAGTCCGCCCTGACTCCCGCCGGCAACCCAGATGGTGTTCCGGCTATCCTGGTAGAGCATAAACACTGAGTTGGATCCCAGGCTTGTGCGATCTGCGGGATTGTGGCGGTAGAGGGTAAACTGGTGGGCAAAGCTGTCCCAGGCATCTACTGGACCTGTATTTCCCACGGTCCAGACAATGCCCTGGCGATCCATGAAAAAGCCAACGATCTTGTCCTCTCTGGGGCTTAAGGGGTTATCCGGATCATGGCGCAGGGATGTGAATGTTTCTGAATCGGTGTTAAAAACTTCCAGCCCGACAGGGTCGGTATAGGAGTGGGAAATCCAGATATACCCCCTGTGATCGGGCATGAGCGTGTAAACATAGTTGCTGGCCAGTCCCTGGGCGTTGTGGGGATCATGGGTAAATTGCCGGGTCTCAAGGGTATGGGGATCCAGACGAAAGAGCCCGGCTTTGGCCGTACCGATCCAGAGAAATCCCTTTGGTCCCTGGATGATGCTGTTGATGCATCCTGGGCCGGAATGTATTGAGGCATCCGGGGATGGCTGTCCAAAAGACCCCAAGGAAATCCGGGTAATACCCCCTGTTTTCTTATCAAGGCGATTCAGCCCCCCGGCCTTGGTTCCGGCCCATATTTTGTTTTCCTGGTCAACAAAAACCGTGAAGATACTCCCGTGGCTCAGGCAGTTGGAATTCCCGGGTTCGGGAAGGTAACGGACAAAGGTATTCTCAAGGGGATCGTAAAGATTTAGGCCGTTTTGGGTCCCGACCCATATCTTCCCGTCCTGGTCTTCGGCAATGCTCCTGGGGGCCCAGTTGAAAAAGTCCGAACTGATGCTGGCCGGATTCCCAGGATCATGCCGGAAATAGATAAATTTATTTAACCGCTTGTTGTAACAATTTAACCCGCCCCCCATGGTGGCCACCCAGATCCGGAAACCGGAACTGTCCGCAAACACACAGGGCGCAATATCGTTGTTGAGGGAATCCGGGCCCGATGAGAAACGCTTCATCTTATATCCGTCCCACCGGACTATTCCTTCGGGGGTTCCCACCCAGATAAATCCGTCACGGTCCTGGGTAATGCCGCAATTATAGGATCCTGTGTCAAAAGGGTGGGAAAACATGGCTTTGAAGGCCAGCGATAGGCCTGGGGTGGATAAAATCAGGCCCGGGATTAGGGTGAGAAATAGAAGGCTGCCGGACCACCCATGGAAGATGGTCTCCCCCTTTTTACGACATTGTTCCCTGAAAAATACCGTCATTTGTTCGCATATAGCGTTGCTAAAACCTGGTTTTCCGGATACCCCCGGTCAATTGAGCTGATGCTGAATTCTTCTTCTGATAAGGACCTTGAACATTATCCGGGGTTGCCTGAACATCAAATCTACCATAAAATGATAGGCATTGCCAGAACCTGGATGAAACCTTTATCAGTCAAAGGAGAAGCAACATGTTCAGATCTAAGCTCAACGGGTTTTTTGTGCTTTTTTTGTTTTTCCTTGCTTCCTGTGCGCCGAAACCTTCTTACCTGAAAGAGAGCGGCAGTCCGGCCGGCGTACCTCCGGATACAAAGTTACCCTTCAGTCAATATGTTCAGGAAAGCAGAAAAAATATTGAACAGATCCTGGGTGCCCTGCGGTTCGCAAAGGGGCACAGTCCCTTTCTTGGTGACTATTCGCCTGCCCAGGCAGCTCAAATGCGGGGCCCATTTGAACGCCTTCCGGAAAACGGCAGCACAGGGCCCGGTAAAGGTAAGGGGTTTCTTCTCATTCACGGGCTTACCGACTCCCCCTACCTGATGCGCAGCATTGCCGACTCCCTGCATCAGGCGTATCCCAACGGAACCATCCGGGCTGTGCTCCTGCCCGGCCATGGTACGGTTGCCGGAGACTCCATGAAGATGAAGTATGCGGACTGGATGGCCATCACCGACTATGGGGTTCGCAGCTTTGAAAAGATGGAGACAATTTCCGATCTCTACCTGGTGGGATTTTCCACCGGCACGGCCCTTGCCATTCGTCATCTGCAGGACAACCCCAAAAATCCCAAAATCAAAGGGTTGATCCTGATCTCTACAGCAGTCAAGGCCAAATCCGGTGCTGCCTTTCTCAGCCCCTACCTGCGCTGGGTTAAGGAGTGGCTCGACACGTTTGAAGAACGAGACGCGGCGCGATATGAATCATTTTCCGTCAATGCCGGCGCTGAATTTTTTCTGCTCACCAAAAACATCATGAAAACCAAAGCCCCCATTGACGTGCCGGTACTCATGGCTGTTAGTGCCGATGATCAAACCATTGACGCGAATGCAGCCCGGCAGTTTTTCTGCGAACAGGTGACGGCCCGGCGCCGCGGTCTGATCTGGTATGCATCCCGCCATGCCGAGCGGAATATTGATCCGCCCTGTGACGACATCAAAGAAGTCAAACCGGGGCCGGTGGACCGGAAATTCCAGGGAACCGCATACCGGTTCGCCAACTACGCCCATACGGCCCTGTCCATGAGTCCTTCAGATCCCCATTACGGCGTTAATGGCAAGTATCACCACTGCAAAGCCTATGACACTCCGCCGGATATGGAAGATTTCAATAAATGCCAGAAAGGCTCGGCCAAAACCATTTTCGGAGAAAAGGATATTGCCTCGAAAGCTGCCCAAAAAGAACTGGATTACGATTACTGGCGAAGAGGCACCTTTAACCCGGATTACCCGAGACTGGAACGGGCCATGATCTGCTTTGCCGATGAGACCTGCGATCTTCAGAACTCACTGGAGGATCAATAAAAAGAATCTAATCAGCTGGGAAACATGTCGTCTTCAATCTCTACAGCTACGGCGCTTGTGTTCAGCAGTGCCGCAAACCGGCCCAGAGTGATGGGCAGTACCGTCTGGGCATAAAATTCAAGACTTTTGATGACTCCCTGGTAAAAGGGAATATCTTTCTTTTTGGCCTTTTCAAGGTTTTGGGCAGCGGTCACGGCGCGCCACAGCAGCATCCATGCAAAAACGGTGTCACCGGTGGCATCCTGGAACGGATGGGCGTTGGCAAAGGCGGCAAGCACTTTGGGACCCATGGCGGTGGTGCCCATGTGGATGGCCACTTCAGCTAATTTTTTTACCACCTCTTCAACCTTGGTCGCCGCTTTTTCAAGTATCGGAATATCCTTGGCCCGGGCAATGGTCGTCTCCATTTCACCGAACAGATCCATGACGGGCTTGCCCTTGTTCATGCCAAGTTTTCGGCCTAGAAGATCCATGGCCTGGATGCCGTTGGTTCCTTCGTAGATCATGGTTATCCTGACATCTCGCAGCAACTGGGCCATGGGGTACTCTTCGATGAATCCGTAACCGCCGTAAACCTGCATGCCCTGGGAACAGACCTCAAAGGCCCGGTCTGTGACATACCCCTTGGCAATGGGGGTGAGGACTTCAACAAAGCCGTGGTATTTGGCTTTTTCTTCGTCGGTTGCCGCATACTTGGACATGTCAATGCAGTAATGGACATAGTAGATCAAGGTACGCATGGCTTCGACATTGGACTTCATCACCATGAGCTGGCGTCGCACATCAGGATGGCGAAAAATGGGAACTGCCGGGGCCCCAGGATTCATGATCTCCGTCAGGTTCCGGCCCTGGATACGGTTTTTTGCATAATCCAGGGCATACATATAGGCTGCACCGGCACAGGCAAAGCCCTGGACTCCTACGAGTAAGCGGGCAGCGTTCATCATGAGAAACATGGCTTTCATGCCCTTGTTTTCTTCGCCTAAAAGGGTGCCCACGCAGTTGCCTCTGGTCCCTAAAGACAAGGAGCAGGTTGAGTTTCCGTGGATGCCCATTTTATGCTCAATGCCGGTGCAGATGACATCGTTGAATTGCCCCAAAGACCCGTCTTTGTTAACTCTGTATTTCGGAACCAGGAATAATGAGATGCCTCTTGTGCCGGCAGGTGCCCCTTCAATGCGCGCTAATACGGGATGGATGATATTTTCTGCCAGATCGTGTTCGCCGCCGGAAATAAAAATTTTTTCACCCACAATGTTGTAAGTGCCGTCGGCATTAGGGATGGCTTTGGTGGTCAGTGCCCCGACATCGGATCCGGCCTCGGGTTCGGTGAGCAGCATGGTGCCGGTCCATTTTCCGGTGTACATGTTTTTAAGATAGGTCTTTTTCTGTGCTTCGGTACCAAAATGTTCAATAAGATGACCTGCACCCTGGGTGAGGGTGCAGTAGATCATGAACGGGTAGTTGGCCCCGTTGAAATATTCGGCTGTTGCCGCGGCAACGGTGAAAGGCATCCCCTGGCCGCCCCATTGGGGATCTTCGGTGGGGGCCAGCCATTCACCTTCATTGAACAGATCAAATACGCGCTTGAAAGAGGCTGGCGTGGTGACCTTGCCGTTTTCAAGTGTGCAGCCTGTCTCATCCCCTTCCTTGTTTATGGGCAGCAGCTCTTTAATCGCCAGATTTTTTGCCTCTTTAATCACCATATCAATGGTTTTTTTGTTAAAGTCGGCGTAATTGTCGTTCAGTTCTGAAAGGGTATGCGCCTCAAGGATTTCGTGAACGACAAAATCAATGTCCCGCTGGTCGGAAATTAGCTGTGCCATGTCTCCTCCTCACTATGGAAAATGAATTATCATTCATTGCATTGATTAGGTTCCTTAGTCAAGAAATTTTTACAAACCAAGGCAATGCTGATATAACGTTCCACCATGGAAAAGATACTGATTTCAGCCTGTCTTCTGGGACAGCCGGTGCGCTATGACGGCAGGTCCTGTCCCTTTAAATGCTCACTCATTGACCTGTGGCAGGCCAAAGGGTTGCTGGTTCCGGTCTGTCCGGAAATGGACGGTGGCCTTCCCGTACCCCGGCCGCCGGCAGAGATCTCCCCGGGCGGTGGTCCTGGGGTGTGGGCGGGAACGGCCCGGGTGACGACTCGGCAGGTCGATGTAACGGCGTTTTTTATCAAAGGCGCACAGGCCGCTTTGGACAAAGCTGTTGCCTGTGGTATCAAAACGGCCCTTTTAAAACAAAAGAGTCCGTCCTGCGGAAGTTGCCGGATCTATGACGGCAGTTTCAGCCGGTCTCTTGTGGCGGGTATGGGTGTGACAACCGCATTTTTAAGACAGAACGGTATTATGGTGTTTGGTGAGGATCAGATAAATCAATTGCCACAGGCCATTGCCCACAACAAATAAAGAAACCGGGGCTGCCCGGGGGGGAGAAAGTCTTATGCCGGACATCATAGTAGATTCCTGGGGCATGCTCCAGGAGGAATTGTTTAAAGGTGCCTGGAATGATGCCATTCAAAGGTACCGGCCACCCTTTGTGTACCGGGGGCTGTCCGATGCATCCTACCGCCTTGAAACCTCCTTGATGCGTCTGGGCGGACCGTTCTGGTCCCTTGAAAAGCACCTGCTGCGTAATTTCCGTAAATATTCCAGGGCCCAGGGGCGGGAAGAGCCTGATTCCTTCTGGCACCTTCTGGCTGTGGCCCAGCACCACGGGCTGCCCACCCGCCTCATGGACTGGACCTATTCACCCTATATTGCCCTCCACTTTGCCCTGGCCAACCTTGAGCGGTTTGACCTGGACGGGGTGATCTGGCGGATAAATTATGAACAGGTCCATGAGCGGTTGCCTTCCGAACTTAAAGGACAACTGGCCGCAGAAGGGGCCCAGGCGTTTACCGTGGAGCTGCTCACCAGTATCGGCCAGGAAAGGCCGGACTGTCATGCAGGGGAAAAAACCTTTCATCAGTATGTTGAAACCTTAACCCAGTTTGATGCCCTGGGCGGGTCCGAGGAGTTCCTGCTCTTTTTTGAGCCGCCATCCATTGACGAACGCATCGTGAACCAATATGCGCTTTTTTCGGTCATGCCCAATCCATGCCGGGTAATTGATGACTGGCTGAACCGTCATGCCGACCTTTTCCAGCGCATCATTATTCCCGCGAACCTTAAATGGGAATGCCGGGATAAACTGGATCTGTGCAATATCACGGAGCGTGTGCTGTTTCCCGGCCTTGACGGGCTGGGGTCCTGGTTGAAGCGTCATTACAGCCCCAAAAAATGATCCGCCACTAAACCGGGTCCAGGGAAAGGACCCGGATTTTATTTCCTGATGCCTGCCATTTGAGATCAAAGTCAAACAGCCGGATACCGTATACACGATTTTCTTGCGGCACATCCGTCCTGATGTCTCTTTCCAAATTGGGAAGATGAGCATCGAAATAAGCAGGCCGCGGATCATTTTCCAGCACCTGGGTAATGATGGGCATCAGATTGGGGATTGCCTTTTCCTTTTCCTGGAGCTGTGTGGCTGCCATGTCTGAAAAACTCACCTGACAACGCTTGTTGTCCGGAGCCGGTGCAAAACCGTCCCGGGCAGTGTCCAACCGGTCTGAATAGGGCAGATAGGGTTTAATGTCCAGAACAGGGGTTTGATCCAGGATATCCACACCGGTCAGGTGAAGCACCGGTCCTTTGGGTGTAGATTCAATGCCTTCAAGCCGGACACAGGAGATGCCGATGGGGTTGGGCCGGAACGGGGAACGGGAGGCAAATACGCCGACCTTTTTATTTCCCCCAAGGCGCGGGGGGCGTACCATGGAAGACCATTTTCCATTCTTTTTCACAACCTTGTGAAAAACAAAAACCAGCCAGATATGGGAAAATTGTTCAAGTCCTCTGACAGCCTCGGGCCTTGCAAATTCAGGAAAAAATTCAAGCATCCCCGGTGCCTTGGCCGCAAGGTTGGGCTGCCGGGGAATGCCGAATTTCTCCTTGAAACAGGTGTGGATCACACCAATGGGTTCTATATGGACGGGTTCTAAATGGACGGCCACAGGGTTTCCAGTTCTCTGATCCGTGATTCAAAATGAGATGCCGCCGCCTGCACCGGGGTAATGGTAGCCATGTCCACTCCCGCCACCCTGAGTTCGTCAATGGGAAACATGGCGCCCCCGAGTTTGAGAAAGTCAAGGTAATCGTCCACGGCAGCCTTACCCTTGTCTGTTATGCGCTGGGCTATTCCTAAGGCTGCCGCAAGACCCGTGGCATATTTATAAACATAAAAGGAAGAATAAAAATGGGGGATGCGCAGGCATTCCAGGGTAAGGGCCTCGTCAATGATCATGTTATCGCCGAAATATACGGATAAAAGGTCTTTATATACGGAGGTGAAGGTTTTAATGGTCAGGGGCTGGTTTTCTCCTGCCAGGCCATGGATGATATGTTCAAATTCGGCAAACATGGTCTGGCGGAAAAATGTGCCGCGGATATTGTCGATCTCCCGGTTCAGTATGTAGGCCTTCATTTTGGGATCATCCTTGTATTTTTCCAGAAGATGCCGGGCCAGAAGCGCCTCGTTCAGGGTGGATGCCACCTCGGCCACAAAAATCGTGTAACCGTGGGTGGGGTAAGGCTGGGCTTTGTTGGCAAGAAAGGAGTGCATGGAATGCCCTGCCTCGTGAATCAGCGTGAACAGGCTGTTAATGGAATTGGGATCATAGTTGAGCAGGATATAGGGGTTGGAATCGTAACACCCCGAAGAGTAGGCGCCGCTTTGTTTGCCTTTGTTTTCATATCTGTCCACCCAGCCCTGAAGCAACCCCTGCTCCAGGGTGCGGCAATAGTCCCGGCCTAAGGGTTCAAGAGCCTCAATGCAGGTCGCAACCGCCTGTTCATAGTCCATGTGGAAGTCAATATCAGGGACAAGCTGTACATAGGTGTCGTACATGTGCAGGTCGTCAACACCCAGGGCCTGTTTTCTGAAATCAAGGTATCGGTAAAGGGGTGAAAATGATTTTTTTACATTGATAATCAGGTTGTCATACACATCTTCCGGGACGTTGTCCGCAAACAGGGCAGATTTTCGTGCCGAATCAAAATGCCTCGCCCTTGCCCAGAATAGATCCTTTTTTACTGAGGCGCCTAATGTAGCGGCAATGGTGTGCCTGTGGTCATGGTATGTCTGGTAATACTGTTCAAAGACCGTTTTGCGAAAGCTTCTCTCTTTATTTCCCAGAAAAGTGATAAAGTTTCCGTGGGTCAAAGGCAGTACGTCTCCTGCAGGTGTTTTTACCCTACCGAAATTGAGATCTGCATTGTCCAACTGAGAAAAAATTCTTTGGGGGGCACTTAAGCTTTCGCCGGCCATTGCCAGGAGCTGTTCGGTTGGTGCATCCCTTGTGTGGGGAATGTACCGGATCATCTGTTCCAGGTAAAACCGGTATGGTTTAAATGCTTCTTTATCGAGAAGTCTCGTCAGTTGATCTAAGGGCATGGCCTGAATTTCAGGTGAAATAAAGCTTGAGGCCTCCCCGATGCGGGTGTAAAGATTGGAGGCGCGCTGGAAAAGACCTTCATTGTCCGACTGGGTTTTATCTTCATCGTTTTTCAGGTGGGAAAATGTATACAAAGCGTCCATATCCCGACTGACACCGTGGTCGAACTCAATGCAGGCTAAAAGGATATCAGGTCCCTGGGAAAGGGTTCCCTTGAAATTTTCATAGGTGGGTATTTTTTTTTCCAGCGCCTGGAAAAGCGATTCCCACGCCCCGATGCTTTGAAACATCGGGGACAGATCCCAGCAGTCACTTTGAAGGACCTCTTTTCTCGGGGTGTCGGGCTGATGAACCATAAAAAACTCCTTTGGCTGGTCGATAAAATAGTGTTGATCAGGTCCTGATCTGCCCGTTCCCCCAGGCCACAAATTTAGTGGTGGTCAGCTCTTTTATGCCCATGGGGCCGTAGGCGTGCAACTTGGAGGTGGATATGCCGATCTCAGCGCCCAGGCCCAGCTGGCCCCCGTCATTGAACCGGGTGGATGCATTGACAATGACAAGGGATGCGTCCACTTCCCGGATAAATCGCCGGGACCGGTTCAGATCCGTTGTGATGATTACTTCGGTGTGATTGGAGCCGTAGGCCGCGATATGGGCCATGGCATCATCCATGTCCTTAACCACCTTGACGGCCAGAATCAGATCCTGGTATTCCATGGGCCAGTCCGCTTCGGTGGCGGGAACGGCATCAGGCAGTATTTCGCAGGTTTTCGGGCACCCTTTAAGAGTGACACCGGCCTGGGTCAGTGCCTTGTGGACCATGGGCAAAAATTGTTGCGCCACACCTTCATGAACCAGCAGGGTTTCCAGGGCATTGCATACCCCGGGCCGCTGGGCCTTGGCATTGAGTACGATGCTCACGCCCATCTCCAGGTCCGCCAGCTCATCCACATAGGCGTGGCAGACCCCTTTGTAATGCTTGAGAACTGGGATGCTCGAGGCTGCCACCACATGGCGGATCAGACCTTCTCCACCCCGGGGGATGATCAGGTCGATATATTCTTCCTGCTTGAGCATGATATCCACGGCAGCCCGGTCCGATGTGGGGATGACTTGAACTGCGCCGGCCGGCAGGCCTTGAGTGGAAATACCCTGCTCAATGGCCCGGGCCAGGGCCTGGTTGGAGTGAATCGCTTCGGAACCGCCCCGCAGGATCACGGCATTACCGGCCTTCAGGCACAGACCTGCGGCATCCACGGTGACATTGGGCCTTGATTCGTAGATAATACCGATAACCCCCAACGGAATGCGCATTCTGGCCATTTCAAGACCGTTGGGCCGGATGGAGGAATCCGATAAGGTGCCCACGGGATCTTCCAGGCCCGCCACATATTCCAGCCCTTCGACCATCCCGTCCAATACCTTATCGGTAATGGTCAGCCGGTCGATCATGGCATCGGACAACCCGTTTTTCCGGGCCGCTGCCACATCCTTTGCGTTTTCCGCCTGGATGACCTCTTTATTCTTTTCCAACTGCCGGGCAATGGCAAAAAGCGCCCTGTTTTTCTGTTCCGCAGACAGGGTTGCCATAATGCGGGCTGCTGCCCTGGCCTGTTTGGCAATTTGAATGATCTGATTTTCCAAAGACATAGAATGGTTCTCCTTTATGTTTATCCCGAAATCAGTTATGAGCGGGCATCATCCGGGTATGCGGTGATCATCAGATTATCCCTGTGAATCACCTCGTCATAGGATATAAAACCTAACCGTTTCTTAATCTGGCTGGTCTTGCAGCCCATGATTTTTAATATATCCGAGGCACTGTAATTGACCAGACCCATGCCCAGGACCACGTTGTCCTCTGTAATGAATTCCACTGGGTCACCCACCTCAAAATAGTCTTCCACCCGGGTAATACCTGAAGGTAAAAGGCTTTTTCCCTGTTCCACCACGGCTTTCTGGGCGCCTTTGTCTATGGTGATTCGGCCCTTGGCCTGCAGGGTCAGGCCGATCCAGTTTTTCCTGGATGAAGGCTTTTGACCATTGGGGACAAAATAGGTGCCGGTATAATTATTGTCCGCAATTTTGACCAGGATATCCTGTTCCAGGCCACAGGCAATGATCATGGGGATGCCTGCCGCAGTCAGCTTTTTGGCGGCGCTTATTTTGGTGCCCATGCCCCCTGTACCCAAGGGCCCTGCAATCTTTCCGGCCATGGCCTCGATATCGCTGCCCATGGTGGTTACCTCTCTGATAAGCTGGGCATCGTCATGGACCCGGGGATCTTTGTTGTACAGGCCGCCGATATCGGTCAGATTGATCATCAGATCAGCGTTAAGCAGCATGGTGATCATGGCGCCCAGGTTGTCGTTGTCCCCGAATTGCAGGGATTTCACAGCCACGGTGTCATTTTCATTGATAATGGGCAGCACCTTCCATTCCAGGAGCGTACTCAGGGTGTTCCTGGCATTTAGATACCGGACCCGGTCGCACAAATCGCCTCTGGTCAGAAGAATCTGGGCCACTTTCCGGCCGCAGTGCTCCATGGCCTTTTCCCATTCACGGATCAGATCGGCCTGGCCGATGGCGCAAACCGCCTGGCGTTTGGGGGTTTCCGACGGCCTTTTTTTCAGACCGATTTTTTTAACGCCCGCAGCCATGGCCCCGGAGGAGACAAGGATCACTTCTATGCCCCGGTCATGGAGTAGACAGATCTGGCTTGCAATGCTGTTGATGATATGAATATTGAGGCTGTTTTTCCGGGTCAGCACCCCTGAACCCACTTTGACCACAATGCGTTTGCATGTGATCCGGGCTGAAAATTGCTGGTCGGTGTTCATTGTATGTTCCAGGTTTTAAAAAAGGCGGCAACGGGCCGCACACTAATCGTCTTTATAGACACCCAATAATGGGCCAAAAATTAAACCATAGCGCGAATGATTGCAAGGTATGATTTTTTAGGTTGCATAGTCTTTGTGATGGAAAAGGCAAAATATAGCTGGTACATTGATTGCCTGAAAATTTTGGGGCAAAGATAAATGAAGGGTTCTGGTAAATATTTTAAGCCCCCACCCCTTCCTGTTCTGGATCACCGTTGGTGTACCCGTGGCGTCCAAGGCCTGGCAGATTCATCCCGGGGGTGCCATTGGATTTGTGACCGGTTTCTATCTGCTGCTTGTGGGCTCCAAACTGGCCCTGGCCTTTGTGGTGGCCAGGACCCGCAGTTTTTTAACCGGTGCCACCTACGTCTGGACCATGCGGGTGCTGGGTCTTTTTCTGTGTTGTTTTGCCTGGGGGCTTGGCCGGGAGGGGGCAGGGCTTCTGGGGTTGTGAGCATTTCCAGGGCAATCGCATTTAACTTGCTTGCAGTTTTAATGTTAAACAGTAAAGGGTTACCCCAAGATATTGTCAAAACTATTAATAATAGTGGGTTTGAAATTCCACATTGAGGACATTTCGATATCGATGTAGTCCACAGTGAGAATTGGAAATGATCGCATCCACAATACTTCTGCTATTGAATGCTGTTTTGAAATAAGCCTGGGCGACTGATAATACCATCATTGGATGCTTTCAGTTTCTCAACGTTTCCAAATTTCATATTTACATCAAGTTGGTTGACTGATATTGAAATACCATCCTTATTTCCATTTTTTATTAGGATGATATTACAGACTCGGACTCTAATAAAAAAACTACATTACCATTCTGTTAGCGTTTGGGGCATAAAGCGAGGATATCATGGACATAATCGATTTGATTCTTAGTGATTACACTGACTTTATAAAATTTGAAGATTTGGCAAATGAAATTATGCTTCAAGAAGGTTACAATAACCTGGTTCCTGCGGGTGGGTGGCATGATGAAGGAGTTGATGCTAAATTAATAAAATATTATGAACAGAAAGAGTATAATATAATTTTCCAATATTCGATGCAAAAGGAGACCAAGTCAAAAATAACTAAAACATATGAAAAAATCAAAGGAAGCGGGAAAAGTTGCGATGAATTGATAATTGTGACATTGGAAAAAATCAATAACAAAGAAGAGGTAAAAAAAAATTTTAGGAAACAGTTTGGAGCTAAACCAAGAATCGAAATTTATGACAGACAAACCTTTAAATCGAGATTAGGGGCTAACTCTACCCTTTTGCATAGGTTCTTTCCAAATATAAAAAGTCAGCTTGAATCCGATCTATTTAAACCAACAAGTTGCAGCGATAATTTAAATAGTTACTATGAAAAGTCTTTATTAAAAATGACAATTGCATTTTCTCAACGCAGGCAATTTTTTGAGTCTAATAAACGACTGTTCGATTGCATGGTTCAATCTTTCGTGTATTTGAAATCCATGTGCATGATCGATGATCTCACAATTGAAATCTGTAAAAATCTAAATGCTCAAATAGATAAACAGAGGATTTTAGCATCCTTAAATAGATTGATAGGTTCCGGCAAGGTGTTGAATAAAGAAGGTCGATATACATTAATCAGGGACGAAATAATAAAGATTGAAGATACATACAAGGCTCTCGAATCTGATAAAGATGCTCTGGTAGAAGATGTATTATATAAAACGCAAAATATTTTAAAGCGAACACTTTCTCCGGCTTCAATTCGCTTTGCTAAAAGAAATATTGAGGAAAGCATAACAGAATATTTCAAACTATTTGCAATGGAAATATCGATTTCAGAGACTGAATATATTTATAATGATCTCGAATACTATGAGAATCTTATAAACAGACTGAAACGAGATTTACCGCCAGAAGAATATGAGATTCTAATTTATGCGGTTGGCGAAGTACTGAAAAAACCAACAGATGAGCAAAAGGTAGTCTTAGAGTCTTGGTGTAAAATTTATATTGGCCACCAAGTATTAAAATTAGATCCAAAACAAATTAAAGTGCAAGCCGACCAGTTACAAGGCAAAACCTTTGTATTAGATACGGATTTCGCATTGAATTTGTTAGTGTCCGAAGTAACTAAGAATTCAGTGTACAAGCGAATCGTTAATAAATTAATAGATTATGGCGCAAAGGTGTATATCCCTACAGATGTTTTACATGAAGTCGCCAAGCATGCCGAATTTTCAGTAAGAAGTTATAAATATTTTGAAAATAAATATAAAGGATTAGACCCAATTATCATTGAAGAACAAGTGATGAATGTGTTCGTAAAGGGATATTTCATAGCCAAATCAAATGGGGATATATCGGGATCTACAAGCTTTGATGGATACCTCAAAAATTATTATTCAAAGAATAGACCAATAGATTTTTTAAAAGTACTTGTTCATGATTCAATAAGTGACCAAGTTGGTCTAATTGACTTAGTCGACACGGAGTTAGATAAGGACGAATATGCTCAATTAGAGCAGCTTCAAGAAAAAATTTATACTCTTACGATCAAAACATTTAAAGCCGAATTTAGAGATGATGAAGAGAATCGTGAAATCGCACGTATTGATGCCAGATTATACCTTAATTATTTGCATAAAAATAAAAATCATACAAATTCTATGAATAGCTTTAAATATGGTTACTATGTGTTGACAACTACGACAAGACCTTTGAAATGTGCTAAGGAATTAAACATCCTGTCAGAATTTTATATAAAGCCATTAAAGATGGTCTCTTTTCTTGAAAAAATAGAACCATTTGATTTATCATACGAAGAAATTTCTAATGTTTTCTTAAATCCTTTTTTAGCGTATTCCGTATCAGAAAATTGGAAATATGTAGAAAAATTGCTGAATATAGGCATTGATTTAAAAGATGCAAATATAACTAGGCTAAAATGGGAGCTTTCAGAACTTTTCGAAAAAGATCTGCTATCTGACGAAATTGCAAACGATAGCTCATATGATGCTGGAGGCAGAGAACTGAAAGAATCCAGTGCAGATGAATTTGTTGATCTCGCAAGAGAAATCAGCAACCGTGGATATAAATTTGTCCCTTCTGTAAAAAGTCTAATCGATAAATATGAGGAAGAAAGAGAGAAAAATGAAAAAAACACTGATAAATTAGCTGAGTTAGAAAAGGAAATCGATAAATTTGGTAAAAGAAAACAAAAATACCTAAAAAGAGCTAGTGGCAAGATCGTTTTGTAGGCACGCTAACAGAAAAACTAACCCGGATACAATTGCCTTGCAGGCTCCCGATTCTGTGTGGTCACTGAGTACTTTGTCTATTTATGTGGGGTGCAACCCTTACCAGTAAAGGCGTTGACTACTTTTGTTATTGGTGATCTGAAATATAAAATTGGGCCGATTAAACCGATGGGTTTGAGGTAAAGACGACCTTCAGGAAAAGGTCTGTTTTTTAGGCTTATGAGACCCCCAAACTATCCCTGTTAGTCCACATTTTTTCTAAGATTATCCGTCCACCATATATTGTGCCTGCTTGAAAAAGTTAAGAATCTGTTCAATTGCAGATTCACTGTATTTTTTAAGATGCGATTGTCCTGTAAGCGTATTCGCCTTTGTTGACATTGCCGGGGCCAAGGGCATATGATGGGGTGCTTTTAAAAATATCCAAGGAGTCGCCATGAAATGGGTTCGGCGTGTCAGTGTCGTCACCGCTTTGCTGGTGGTTTGTTGTGTGATTCTTTTTTTCTTTCTGCCGCAGATTAACGGTTACCAAAAAGAGGGGCGATTACACCTTGCCGGCTTAAGCCGGCCCGTGACCGTAACCCGGGACGATTCCGGCATTGCCTATATCCATGCTGAAAATATCGGGGACCTTTTTTTCGCCCAGGGGTTTGTCACGGCCCAGGACAGGCTGTTCCAGATGCAGATGACCCGGATGTATTATGAAGGACGGATCTGTGAACTGGCAGGGGCGCAGGCCAGGGATCTGGATATCCGCATGCGCACCATCGGAATGCCGCTCATGGCACAAAAACAGGCCCGGATATTGAATCCTGCCTTGCGAAAACAGTTCCAGCACTATGTGGACGGCATAAATACCTTCATACAAAAATGCCCGGATGACCTTGCTTTGGAGTTTCGTGTTGCCGGGATCAAGCCGGATTTATGGCAGGTGGAAGACTGCCTTGGTATGCTCTTTTATATGGGATATTCCACGGCAGCCAACCTGACTACGGAGATCATTTCCCAGATGCTGCTCAATACCCTGGGGTATGAAAAAACCGCCATGCTTCTGCCTTTGAATATCAATGTGGATGACCCCGATGACAAAGGCTTTATTGTCATGCCGCCCAAGGAGGACCTTGCCTTGTCCCTGTCGTTTGATCCCGGTCTTTTGGCCTTTGCCGGGGACCGGCAGCTTCGGGTGGGCAGTAATAACTGGGCCATGGCTCCGGACAAATCCGTGACCGGGTCTGCGGTGCTGTCCGGCGATCCCCATCTGGACGCAAGAATCCTTCCGGGTGTCTGGTATCCGGCAGGACTGATCTGCCCCGGCATCCGGGCCGTTGGCGTGCAGATTCCCGGCATCCCGGGTATGGGTGTGGGACGCACCGAGCACATTGCCTTATCCGCCACCAACAATTATGGCGACATGGTGGACCTTTATATTGAAACCGTGGATCCGGAAAATCCTGACCATTATCTGGAAGGGAGCAATTCCATGGCCTTTGGGCATATTAAAGAATGTTTGAAAATAAGAGATAAGAAGGCGCCCGGCGGGTTTCGAACAGAAGACCTGGATATCCGGACCACCCGCCGGGGACCGGTGGTGTCTAAAGTCCTCAAGGGGTTGGATGGTAATAAGGTGTTTACGCTCAGATTTGCGCCAATGGAGTCCATGACGCCTAATATCGGGTTGCTGGATCTGCTTACGGCAAAAAATGCCGAAGAACTTTCCCGGGCCATGCAGGACCTGGCGGTGGCCTGTTTTAACTGGGTGTTTGCGGACGCTTCCGGCAATATCGGTCACCAGGCATCCGGCCGGATTCCCTTGCGCAGAAACGGCGGCACATTTCCCCATGTGGTCAAAGAGAGCACAGACAACTGGCTGGGGTGGATTGCTCCGGATCAGATGCCCGGGCAGATCAACCCGGGAAAAAAATGGGTTGGAACCTGCAACAATAAAACTGTGGACTCCGGCTTTCCCAATTATTATTCATCCTATTTTGCACCCTCATTCCGTTATGTAAGGCTAAAGGAACTCATGGCGAAAAAAACCAAACAGACTCTTTTTGATATGTGGCAATATCAAAGGGATACGGGCAATGTAATGGCCCGTCGAATCGCCCCGGTTATGGCGCGGATTCTTTTGGCAAACGAAGAGACAAAAGACCTGGGGCGGATCCTGGCGGACTGGAATTTTGAAGATGATCCTGAAAAATCGGGGCCGCTGATTTTCCAGGCCGTATACCGGCATTTTGCCCTGGCCGTGTTTGAAGATGATCTGGGGCCACAAAAAGTTCAGACGCTGTTGGATTCCTGGTATTATTGGCAGGAGCGCCTCCTGCAGTTTGTGCTGGCCGGTGAGACTCTTTTTTTTGATGATATACGCACTACCGGTAAAACGGAAACCATGGCTGATCTTTTTGTCCGGGCCGCCCATGCCGCCCGGAAAGAGTTGTCTCAGAGCCTTGGCCATAACCCTGCCCAATGGCGCTGGGGAGATCTGCATACCCTTGAACTGCTCAACCCCCTTGTCCGCAAAGGGCGACTAAAGACCCTGCTTGGCACGGGACCTATGCCCATGGGCGGATCCGGTGAAACCCTGTATCGGGGATGGTATGACTTTGACGCACCCTATGCCGTGACCCATTGCGCGTCTCTGCGTTTTGTGGCGGATATGGGGGATAATGAAAAGCTCATGGCGGTGTTGCCGGGCGGGGCGACGGGCCGCTCCTTTCACCGCCACCAGAAAAATCTGGTTAAAGATTTTATGGACGGTTCTGTCCGGTACTGGTGGTTCTCAGATGCCGCCATCAAAGCCCATGCAAAAAAGATCCTGACCCTGGCACCGGCAAACAGAGATTGATTGCCGGCATACTCGACGCTGACTTGTAAAACAAGAAAGTGCTTGTTGATGCATAAAAAAACGCCCGCTCGTTGCCGGGCAGGCGAAAAAAAGGAAAAGAAAAATGCATTTTATTATTCTGATTCCTGACCTTATTTTTATAAGAAAGTCTGCGTAACTTACTCAGATCTTTCAATATTTGTTGTGGGCTATGCCTGGCAGTTGATATGTCAGGTCAGTCCATGGCTGTTATTTAAAATCAAATTCTTTTGACGTGACCGTATCTTCCATGCGCTGAATCCGGCGGTCAATATTGTCAAATTTGCTTTTAATCCGCTCAATGGCCGAGGATCTTGATCGGGTATATGAATGATAAAATTCTTCGTCACTTTTATTTTCCAACGGAATGACGGGCTCAGGTTGGAGTAGAAGTCCGGCAACAAGATAAAGGAGACCTACGGGCCAGAACCCGGTGAATAAGAACAGGATCAATACAAGGACCCGGGTCCAGAATACCGAAAAGTTAAAATGTTCTGCCAAGCCCCTGCAAACGCCGAAGATAATGCCTCGTCTGGAACGGTAGAAGCCCTCGGCTGCGGTCAGTCGGTCCATTCTCTGACGGAATCGGCCATATCTTCCCGGTCCTCTCTTCTCGGTCCCGGCATAGTGATAACGGTTTTTATGATATCTCATTTTTTATCCTTTCAGGTGTTTTGAAAACAGCCGTTATTGCTTTGGGTGTCCACGTTCGATGAGTATGGTTTCAAGGGCTTCAACCCGTTGCTCAATTTTTGGCAGAGCATTGTATATGTCCTGGATCATTCTTGTCTCTTCAGTCCGGGCCTCCTTCTGATTCTTTGAAAGCTCTCCGGTTTTGGCTGCCCGGATAATGCCGATGATGATCATCCCCAGGATGATCAGGGCAAGGATTGACCCGCCGACAGTGATGATTGCAATGAATATGTGGCTCATATTTCTCCTTTGAAATTGCCAGGGTTAAGCTCAGGACTTTATATCATTAATTGCTGCGGATTGGGAGGATTTCAATGCATTGAGTTCATTTTCGATCTCCTCGTCTGCTGCCAGGTCATCAAAGGCGGTTTCAAGACTGGATCGTCTGCTAAAATCAACTATATCAGCTTCAGCTTCCATGCGCTCAATATGATTTTCCATCTCTTCGAATTTTTTGATGACTTCGGAAGAGTCAGCCCTGCGGATTTCCTGCCTTGCCCGTTTTTTATGCTTTGCCCGGATATGCCGCTGGACCAGCATGCGCTGTTTTTCCCGGGCGGATTTCAGTTTGTTTTCAAGTTCCGTGATATCGTTTCTGTACTGATCCACCATGGCTGACAGGTCAACGAGTTCCGTTTCCACCACCTCCAGGCGCTGGCTGAATATGCGTTTTTCCATCAGGGCCTGGCGGGCCAGGTCATCACGTCCCTTGGTGACTGCCAGTTCCGCTTTTTCGTTCCAGAACGCCTCTTTTTCCCGGGCCTCCTGCCCTAAACGATCCACCTTCTTATGATTGGCAATGGTGCCGGCGCATGACGATTTAAGCTCAATCAGGGTGTCTTCCATTTCCCGGATCATGAGTTTGATCATCTTTTCAGGATCTTCGGCCTTGTCCAGCATGGCGTTGATGTTTGAAGATACAATGTCTCTGAAGCGTGTAAAAATTCCCATTTTTATTCTCCTTATACAAGTTTTTTTTAAATTCTTTTGCCCTCGTGATGCTTTGTCAGGCTATGCTGTACATTAAAGCAGAAAATGTGCCATAAGCTGCAATTAAGTTTATTTTTCTTATATTTCAATGGGTTGAATTTTTTTGTGGCACATTTTTCGATGGTATTATTAACTGTAATATAGTATAAATACTAAAATTTAGTTAACTTAACCATCTTCGGGGGGTGAGATTGGCATATACCGATTCCATGGATAATAATACCGCTCCTGTGAGCATGTCCGAAGCCCTGGGGCAGTCCGAGGCGTTTTTAAATTTTCAGGATCAGATTTCCCGGGTCGCGCCCATTGACCGACCTGTATTGATTTTAGGAGAGCGCGGTACAGGCAAGGAACTGGCTTCCGCGCGACTGCATTTTTTGTCCCGGCGCTGGCAAAAGCCTTTTGTTACGCTGAACTGCGCCGCCTTGACCGCGACCCTGATCGAATCGGAGCTTTTCGGATATGAAAAAGGTGCGTTTACCGGGGCCGGTACCCGTCGGATCGGGCGGTTTGAACAGGCCGACGGCGGAACCCTGTTTCTGGATGAAATCGGGAATATTCCCATGGAAGTCCAGGAAAAGATTCTTCGGGTGGTGGAATACGGCCGGTTTGAACGGGTGGGGGCTGTCAATCCTGTCCATACCGATGTTCGCATCGTGGGGGCAGCCAATGTGGATTTGGCGCAAATGGTCCGCGCCGGCCTTTTTAAACAGGATCTTCTGGACCGTCTCTCCTTCGAGGTGATTTATGTACCTCCGCTGCGGGTGCGCAATGGGGATGTCATGCTGCTTGCCAATCATTTTGCCGGACGCATAGCCTTTGAGCTGGGGTTTGACCAGGTGCCGGAATTTGGGAAAAAAGCGGCCCATGACCTTGAGGCCCATGGGTGGCCAGGCAATGTCCGGGAATTGAAGAATGTCGTGGAACGTGCCGTGTATAAAACAAACGGCCCCGTTATTACCCGGATTGATTTTTCACCGTTTTCTTCACCCTTCGACCCCTTGCCCGGGCCTGGGACATCATCCATCGAACAGGTTGAAAACAGGACAGCCGCTTTATCAGCTGATGGAAAGTCAATCCGAGATACAGAGAAGAGATTGGGCACCCATGAAGAAGCTGTTCTGACACTGGCGGAACTGTCGGGTCTGCCGCTGAAAAAGGCGGTGTTTGCCCTTGAACGATTCCGCTTATCTCAGGCCCTGACGGCTGCCCGGTTTAATCAGAAAGAGGCTGCAGCAAACCTTGGAATATCCTATGACCAGTTGCGGGGCCTGAAAAAAAAGCATGGAATGTAATCGTTCTATTTAATTTGCGGGATTTTCAGGGTCCGGCCAACATGGACCACCGCTTTTTTCCCAAGACCGTTGAGTGCGATCAGGTCTTTAAGAGGGACCTGGTAGGCCTTGGCAATACTGCTGGCGGTATCCCCCCTGACCACCCGGTGAAAGGGGGTGGGTCTCTGGGCCGTTTGGTATAAAGGTCCAAGCGTTTTGTCCAGCAGATCCGGAGATATATGCTTGGGCAGATACAGGGTTTGCCCCGGCGGGATGTGTTTTCTGCCGTCAAAAACCGGTTCCCTGAACGCAGGGTTCATCGCTTGCAACGTTTCCAGATCCACGGGCAGTTTGCGGACAATATCCTTTGCCGCCACATATCCTTTAACCTTGTACCGGGTCTTTTGTCCGGGTTTATCCAGGGTAATATTGCCGAAATAGTTAACATAATTTTTCGCTACCTGGCGGGCGGCGATAAATTCCGGATAAAAATTGCGTGAGGCAAATCCAAAGGATCGGCTGCGGTAATTTGTGTATATTTCAGGATAGGTCTTGTGCTTATCCTTTGCCCGGGACATGCCGGAAAGGCCGTGGTTGTATGCCGTAATGGCCATGGGCCAGTTTTGAAGCTTGTCATGATTTTTTTTCAGAAGCCGGGCTGCCCCATGGGTGGAGACAATGGGGTCCCGGCGCTGATCCACCACATCGTCGATATCCATGAACATCTTGCCCGTATAATGGGTGAACTGCCATAAACCGGCAGCCCCGCATTTTGAGTAGGTCTGGATGTTATAGGCCGATTCCAGGCATGGCAGGTAGGCCAGGTCTTCGGGCAGGCCATAGGATTTGATTATCATTTTAAACTCATCTATCAGGGCACCTGAGCGGATTATCCCTTCCATGAAATGTTCTTTTAATCCGGTTTGCACCCGGACTCTTTTAGCTGCCTGCCCGAACGCCTCGGGTTTTGTTTTGTTCGGGAACAGGGCTGCCACTTTTTTTTCCATGGGCGTTTCCGGAACCTTGCCCTTTGAAAGCGTCGTCAATATGGTGCTATATTTTTCAAGGGCGTTTTTTTTGATCGCCTTGTTTGCCAGGGCCGCTTCCTTGGTTTTGGCAGGGTCGAGTTTGATTTCTTCATAAATTATGGACAGGTTTTCCATATCGTGGACCAGGCCCTGGGCCCGGGTGTATTGGGTAAACACATTGGTCCAGAATGTCACATTGGGTTTGATCAGGTCATAAACCGGAAAAAGCTCAGTATTCTCTGGGGGGGCCGTGGGCTGTGCTGCCCGGCAGACCGGAGCGGCAGCCCCGTAAACACAGATTATAATGAGGGTGAAGATAGATAAATAGACCGATTGTTTTCGGAAACGGACCATATTAACTCCAAAAGAAAAAAAAGGTTGAAACATTTACTGAAAAATTAATTTTATCATATCAGGGGGTGGGCTTAAAGGATTTTGATCGCAAATATTCAGATTTCAAATCAAGATTCAAACTTTTTATTGTCATAATCAATTGGAAAAAAATAGTCATGAATGACAAAAAAATGCTGAATGTGAAACCTGTTATAAATAATGAAATGTATAGGAGGTAGCCGGGCCATGGCTAAAAATTTTTTTTCCACCCGCGTCGGCATCATTTTTGTCGGCGCTGTGATCGGAATTCTTGCCGCTGTTTTACAGAAACTTGGGAATCCGGGAAATATGGGAATCTGCGTTGCCTGTTTTGAACGGGATATCGCCGGAGCCATCGGGTTGCACAGGGCCGGCGTTGTCCAGTACATCCGCCCTGAAATTATCGGATTTGTGCTGGGTTCCCTGGTTGCGGCCTACAGCTTTAAGGAGTTTAAACCACGGTGCGGATCAGCGCCCATGGTTCGTTTTGTCCTGGGTGTTTTTGCCATGATCGGTGCCCTTGTTTTTCTGGGGTGTCCCTGGCGGGCCGTGCTTCGCCTGGCCGGCGGCGACCTGAATGCCGTTCCGGGACTTCTGGGCTTGGGCTTCGGGGTCTGGATCGGGGTCATGTTCCTGAAAAACGGGTATAACCTGGGACGCTCCCAGGCCACCCATACAGGTGCCGGATGGATGCTGCCCCTGCTGATGCTCGGTCTTTTGAGTCTCATGTTTATCTATCCCCAGGTGCCGGGGCAAGATAAAAGCGGCGTGCTGTTTTACAGCCTTAACGGTCCGGGGGCCATGCACGCCCCTTTGCTCATTTCCCTTGTGGTGGGCCTGGGCATTGGCTTTTTAGCCCAGCGCAGCCGCTTCTGCACCATGGGTGCCCTTCGGGACCTGATTTTGTTCGGCCAGACCCATCTGCTTTCAGGCTTTTTATCCCTTTTGATTTTCGCCTGCGTTGCCAATATCGTTCTTGGCCAGTTTCATCCAGGATTTACAGGCCAGCCTGTGGCCCACGACCTTCATGTCTGGAATTTTCTGGGTATGGCTCTGGCCGGATTGGCCTTTGCCCTGGCAGGCGGCTGCCCGGGTCGTCAGCTTTTCCTGGCCGGTGAAGGGGATACCGATGCGTCCGTCTTTGTGCTGGGAATGATTGTCGGTGCGGCCTTTGCCCATAATTTCGGACTGGCAAGCTCTCCCAAGGGGCTTGGACCCCACGGTATCGCCGCGGTTATCGTTGGTTTTGCCGTTTGCCTGTTCATCGGATTTGCCATGAAAAAGAAAATTGCCGCTTAATTTGAATAAAAAGATAAGGAATATACAATGAGCAAAATAGTCGATGCAAGGGGACTTTCCTGCCCCCAGCCGGTACTGATGACCCTGGATGCCATAAAATCCGGCAGCGATGGTGAACTAGAAGTTATCGTGGACAACATGGCCTCCAGGGAGAATGTGGTCCGGGCCGCAGAGAGTAAAGGCTGGAGCGTTTTTGAGATCAAGGACAATGACGATAAGACGCAGATTTTTATCCGGAAAGGATGATATTGGTGTTCAAACGCATATCCCGCCTGTTTAACCGGACACAGAAAAATGAGGCCCGGAAGGTAAAGGAAGATCTGGGCATTCTGGTGTTTGAGAACACATCCGAAGTAATCCAGGCGGAAAATTTTTTAAAATCCCGGGGGTGGGAGATCAAGGTAATGGGTCCTCCCCCCGGAATCCAAAGCGGGTGCGATCTGGTGATTCAGTTTCCCCTCATTGAAAGGCTGATGCTGACAAGACAGCTTGAAGAGGCGGGGCTTGTGCCCCTGGCAGTGGTGCCGGTGACCCATCCGTTGCTCAAGCCTGTGGACCTTTTTCATACCAAGGATTTTGGCGATTACCTCATGGTCCGGGCCGCCAACATGAAACTGACCATTGAAAAGAAAACAAAAATCATCGTCAATATTTCAGGCGGCGGGTGCCCGGATGTACCCTACCTTGCCCGGGAAATGGTCGGCAGACACCTGGATGAGGCCCCAAGACCCGGCAAAATCGGACATACACTTTGCGGATACGCCCTGGAACTGGCGCATAAGGAGATGATTCGCCAATGCTCCTGATTGTCGGTACAGTGCCGGATGAGACCTTTCCTTTAACTCTGGGGCCGGCGCTCCTGGACGGTGCTGATATGATCGTCAACGGTGTCCGTGTGCCTGTGAACCGGGGAACCCCGGCCCTGGTCGGCGCAGTGCTGGCCGCCTGTCAAGTGCTTGGGCCGCTGCCGGTGGAAACCGCTTTGGTCGGTGACATCGGCACCGGTAAGGGCAGTCGGCAACTTTATGAACACCTGTCCCGGGAATTGCCGGGTATGGCGCCAACCACCCTGGCGTTTCACTATCTTCAGCCTGACGTAGACTGGCACAATAAAGTTCTTTTTGCCGTTGAAGAGATGGAGAAAAGGCCTGTTCTCGTTGCAGACGCCGGATTCATGTACGCGGCCAAGATGAGCGGCCAGGCGCAAAGCTATGATCTTTTTACTCCGGATGTGGGGGAACTCTCCTTTCTGGCTGACGAAACTGCGCCCCATCCTTTTTACACCAGAGGGTTTATTCTGCACCAGGACAATAATGTGCCGGATCTTATTGCCCGGGCCCATGAACACCGGAACGGGGCCCGCCACCTTCTGGTAAAAGGCAGTGTTGATTATATGGTGGCTGACGGTGAAATCACAGGTCAGGTCAGCAAACCTGCTGCCGAAGCCATGGAGGCCATGGGCGGTACCGGAGACACCCTGACCGGCATTGTCTGCGCCTTGATTGAATCCGGGAAAAGCATCCCAAAAGCCTGCCGCATTGCAGCCCGTGTCAATCGAATGGCCGGGGTGGCTGCCAGGCCGACACCCGCCTCACAGGTTATGGACCTTATCTTACAGATTCCCAAAGCTCTGGCCCGGGTTATGGCAGATCCGGACTATCAATAATAAAAAAAACAGTGAAAAAGTGACGGATAAATCAGAAAAAAGTTCTTTGATCAGCGCAATTGAGCCCGGCATGACTGTGCTTGATATTGTTTCAACATACAGTGCTACCCAGGAGGTGTTCAAACGCTGGGATGACAGGGCAGGGGAATGCATCTGCTGCAACGCGCTTTTTGAGTCCCTTGACGCGGTTGCCGAAAAATACAACCTGGATTTAGCGGCCCTGGTTCAAGAGTTGCGAAATGCCGCCCGCAACTCCAGGGCGAGTACTTAAAATTTTTCTTCAAATCTGCCCAATTCTCTGTTTTTCATTACTTTTCCCCCCATAAATATTTTTCCGTTCATAGCTATATAAACACCGGGGCAAGCCTTTTGAACAGCGCCCAGGGCACAGCCGATATTAAAAACTGCGTCTGTATGACTGAACATAGCAGGAAGCAGAGCGCCTGTAAGCACAACGGTTTTATCCTTTGCGCCGCCATGGGCCATGATGTGCCTGGCTGTCTCGGGCATGGTATCTGTTCCGTGGGTGATAATAATCATCCTGCAAGGGTCTGCCGCAACCGTTTCGGCGATAAGTTCCCTGTCCTCATCCGTTAAATCAAGGCTGTCTTTACGCAGAAGTGATGTAATGGTGTAAGGGACTTGCAGGTTAAAATGATTAAGCACCTCAATGGCGTTTGGCGGCCCCACTTCATATTCACTTTTTGCATCAAAATAAATTTTATCAATGGTGCCGCCGGTAGCAATAATCGAAATGGTGTCCATGCCTGTCCCTTTTTAATATAAAATCAATAACCGGTATTTTAGTCCCTTAAATTCTGACCAGGGGCCTTACCTATCCAATAATTTTACTGGTAATTTTTTCCGGCAACCCTTCAACAAAAAGTCTGATCTCATCCCGGACGCGTCGATAAACAGCAAGTTTTTCATCTTCGTTATTTAAATTTTTAGTCAACTCTGGAGGGTTGTCAAAGGATTGACAAATGACATTTACCTCAGCCGCAAAACTTGGGCATTTTTGCGCTGCGGTATTACATACGGTTATGACACAATCAATATCTTTTTTCATAAAATCCTTAACTTCATGGGTTTCATGACCAGAGATGTCAACACCGGCCTCTTTCATTACCTTAACGGCAAGCGGGTCAAGCGGGCCAGTGCGGATTCCTGCTGAAAAAGCGTTAATTTTATCCGGATAAAGGTAATGAGCCCAACCTTCAGCCATTTGACTGCGACAAGTATTCATTTCACAAACAAAAAGTATCGTTTTTTTTGACATGTAACTTTACCCCTTTTATAAGAAAGTTATGAGTAGTGAGTAGTGAGTATTGAGATTTAAAACAAGCTGTTTTCTCAATACTCACTACTCAGATCTTTCAACCTTCGTTGTGGGCTATATCTGGCAGTTGATATGCCAGGTCAGCCCATGGCTGTTCTTAAAAAGTCTTTAATCAGAAAAATTGAGATTTAGACTATCAAATGTAAAATGAATTACATGTAGCAAATAATTGTTAGACGTTTATGAGAAAATGAATTTAATGGGAGATTAAACATCCCGCCAAAAAAAACTGTTATTCATGAACCAGGGATGTTAAAAAAACCGCTCAGGTTGAAATATAATAAAGAAATAAACTGTTAAGATTTATGTAATGGTCGCGTCTGCCGCCGCTGCCGGTAAAAAATTAGGAACAGGATGAACAGCGTTACACAGCTTGATTGTCTGATTGATGATCTGATAGAAAAAAATGTCGCATTTGCCTGCTGGTTCCAATCGTCGAGTGACAGCCCACAACTGATTGCCGGGTCGGAAAATGATATCATATTCCCGGCAAGTATAGAGGCGTTGAGCCGGGTCCGCGGATTTGTGTTTGCCCCGTTTAAAATATCGGACAATGCGCCTGTCATTGTTTTGCAGCCGGCCATACACCTGAAAGGGTATAATCAGATCCAGTCGTTTAACCCGGAATCCCTGACATCGGCCCCTTTTAGTCGCGAAACAAAAGACCCTTGCATCTCAACGGAGTTTCATGATTACCTGGTGTGCGTCAACCATGCCATTGAACAGATCAACGCCGCAAAATTTTCCAAGGTCATTGTCTCCAGGCGGATTTGCAAAGAGAGAAAAAGTGAATCCATGGGTCGGCTTTTTCTTGGGATGCACGACGCAAACCCGGCTGTGTTTGTCTTTGTGGCAAATCTGCCTAAGGCCGGGCTTTGGATGGGGGCCACCCCTGAACTGTTGTTTCGCTCCGATGGGCGGCATGCCCAGACCGTGTCCCTGGCCGGCACCCAGCCCCGGCGTCCCGATGGCCGGTATTGCTGGTTTACCAAGGAGATTGAAGAGCAGGCCTTTGTCTCCAGGTACACGGTGGATGTGCTCCACCGGTTTGGTTTTTCAACCTACCAGACAAAGGGGCCCCAGGATCTTGAGACAGCCACCGTGGCCCACTTGAAAACTTCTTTCTTTTTTTCCGGAGACCCAATCCAAGACCGGCTTGGAGAATTTGTTGAACAGCTTTGCCCGACGCCTGCGGTCTGCGGTTTGCCCAAGGTTGCTGCAGCTCGTTTTATCCAGGACTTTGAACCCCACGACAGGCGGTATTATACCGGGTTCCTGGGACCCTGGCGTCTTGGACAAAGCGGCACGGACGTTTATGTGAACCTGCGCAGCATGGAAATTGAAGACAACCAGTATGTCCTTTACATCGGCGGGGGAATCACGGCCCGCTCCAACCCCGAACAGGAGTGGGAGGAGACCACGCAAAAGTCCAGAACGCTTTTAAACGCCATAGAGGCGTTGCAGGGACAAGAAACAAGAGACTGGAAACAAGAAACAAGAGGGTGAAGCGCCTTTGGCGCCGATTTTATATTTAACCCCACACTTTGAATGTTATCCCGTTCGAAAATTCTATGACACCGCTATAACACCGGCACAAAATGATTGTGAATTTCGTTCTTTATTGATACAGGATTTGTACATGTCATTTGTTGGAGTTATACAGAAAAAAACTACATAATCACTTGTTCTCGGCGGCTGCGCCGCCGAGAATCGCGGTGCTGACTGCGTCCAGTACCTTGTCCCGGCGCCGCTGGCGCCAGAACAAGGTACTGGACCGGACACCGCACACCGATCATTCAGACTGCGTCTGCCTGATCGGCGCACGGCGCCGGTCAGCACCGCGATTATACAAAAAAGAGGAAATGATGAAAATTGTAAGCATTTTTAACAATAAAGGCGGAGTCGGAAAAACCACCTACATGTTTCACGTCGCGCACTTGATGGCAGAGCATGGAAAAACTGTATTAATGGTCGACGCAGACGCGCAATGTAACTTGTCTGCTTATTGCTTATCTGATTCGGAATTGGAAAAGGCATGGAATGCAACCAGAGGTAATAGTATTTGGCGTGCTGTTGAGGATGTTTATAAAGGGGTTGGGGATATACGTAAACGCCAACCAACAACGGTATCAAGCGGCTCAGGTAATTTATATTTAATTCCTGGAGATGTCCTCCTAAGTAACTTTGAAGATTCGCTTGGCGATACTTGGAGCTCCGCTAAAGGTGGTGCCGAACCAGCTCTTCGTGTTCAGTCGGCCCTGTATCGCTATATAATATGGTGCACTGAAAAGGTAAATGCTGACGTTGTTATGCTTGATCTGGGGCCAAACTTAGGTGCTCTGAATAGAGCAGTGCTTGGTGCCAGTGATTATTTCATTATTCCAATGTCGCCCGATTTGTTTTCAATACGTGGTACCGAAAACCTAGGGAATAAATTGGTTGTATGGAACAAAGAGTGGGGGCAATGCCATGAGGCTTGGTCTGGAGATGGGCTCGCATTACCTCCGGGCAAGCCAAAGTTTCTCGGTTACGTGATGCAACAACACAACATTAGACAGTCCCCTGCTGGCATGACCAAGGGCTGGTCAATATTTGGTAACAGAGTAGAAAATGCGGTGAAAGCTAATGTTGTTGAAAAATTAGCGCCTAATGATCAAGCAATTGAGTGGGATGATGGTACATGGAATTTAGGTAAGATACCAAACTTACATAGTCTCATTCCTTATTCGCAAGAAGCCCGAAAACCCGTTTTCTATTGCACGTCGCAAGATGGGTTAAAGGGGGCGCATATTTCTACTGCAAGAGATTCCAAAGCACTATTCAAGCCAATAGTGGATACTTTGTTGGATGTTGTATAACAAGTCGTTTCACGCAGATGCGGCAAACGGCACCGCACACTGGTGAACTCTGCGTTCACGGCGGCTGCGCCGCCGTGAATCGCGGTGCTGACTTCGTCCAGCACCTTGTCCCGGCGCCTCTGGCGCCAGAACAAGGTACTGGACCGGACACCGCACACCGATCATTCAGACTGCGTCTGCCTGATCGGCGCACGGCGCCGGTCAGCACCGCGATTGGACGAAGCCCTAACGGGCGGACAGAGAGGGTTTTGATGCTTTTACCCAAGGGGCGGGACGCCGTGCAAAACTAACCCGATCGTCCAACAAATGAGTTGAAGGCGGGCATCTACCGTCGGAGGCTCTTTTTTTGGCTGTTCGGCAGCCGCTTAACTCAACGTTGGGAGTAAATAAACGCTCATTGCCACTCTTGGAAGATTATTGGAGATAACATGATAGAAAATTTAAGTGAGTATCTAATCGGAGTCGCAGCAGGGATAAGATTTAGAGCAAATTTTTCAATTGAAGATCAATTAGGAAAAATTCTTGATACTATTTTATATGCTCAGGACTCCTATTTTAATCCTAAAGTCTTCCCCAGAGTTGCTAACAATGTCGGCCAAAGAATAATGTATAATTCTGCTACCGACGATAAACTCAGTATTGATAATTCCAATTTTATTTTAGAAATTCAATTTGGTTCTAAGGATGGTTTTAACAGTTCAGAATATGATGAAATTTTAAAAAATTTCAATGACCAAATCATCCAAGGCGTTATGTCAGAATTCAAGATTCAACAAATCATTAGAATAGGTCTTGTTAATCGATATCTTTTTCCTCTTGATGATTTGGCCCAAAGCTTTGTTGATAAAACTATAGGCGAAACATTAGAAGGGGTTAATGATATAAATTTGAGTTTTTCAAAAAAAATGCCTGTTCCAGAGGCTTTTGTTAAAAGAGATGTTAATGATTACTGCAACGCCATTTTCAATATAATTAAAAAGTCTGATTTAGATGAAATCTTTATGTCTATTGACTATCAGCTTTGTTATAGCCCCCCTTTAGAAAAAGCCAGTCATATTAAATTTGCTCCTTTTATGGATTCAGCACAAAGTTTTGTTACGAATCAATATCTCCCTTGGCTTAATACAAATTATGTGGAGGTATAAATGAAGACTGGCAGAAATGTTCATGTCCCCAAAACTGATCAAATGAAAAGAAATTATAGGCGATATATTGGGGTGCAGGATTATCAGCCTACCGTGGATGAAAGTCTTGATTTTGAGGAAACAAATCAAAGTGGCGAAGATCTATCTTCAATCGATACTTTGAAAAAACGCCCGATAGATCCGGGTGAAAAAATTAGAGATCATTTTTCTAATAACTGGTTAGTATGGGTTCTATGTGCACTTTCTGCTGGAATTGTTTATTTAGTTTTCGATTCAAAAGTTGCATTTACCCGTTATGAAACGATTTTGACAACTCAAAGTGAAAAATTAACTGACATAAAAAGCACCGAAAACGATTTAGCAAAAAATGATCATTTACAAGATCTTAAAATACAAGAGAATAAGATGCTTTTGGATCATATGAAGAAGGATATTTCTGATACAAAAACAATGGTATATGAACTTTCAATCTCCCAACAAAACGCTGCAGCCGACCCGGGGGACTAGCGGCTTTTCGAAAGCCCTTGGTTTTCGGAAAAACTTGGCTTCGACAAACTGCTCTAATTCTGGGGACATCTTACATAATCCGAGTTAATTAAGTAAGATGTCCTAAGATTACGCTAAGAGGTAGCACAAAATGATTGTGAATTTCGTTCTTTATTGATACAGGATTTGTACATGTCATTTGTTGGAGTTATACAGAAAAAAACTACATAATCACTTGTTCTCGGCGGCTGCGCCGCCGAGAATCGCGGTGCTGACTGCGTCCAGCACCTTGTCCCGGCGCCTCTGGCGCCAGAACAAGGTACTGGACCGGACACCGCACACCGATCATTCAGACTGCGTCTGCCTGATCGGCGCACGGCGCCGGTCAGCACCGCGATTGGAAGTGTAACTCAAGATATGGCTCCATCTTGAAACAACAAAATTTCTTAGAATCAACAATGAGACAATATATGAATATAAATGCAAGTATTATCGATCAACAGGTAAGAGCTTTAGCCGATCGGCAGAAAACGGCAATCGAGGAAAAGGCAAAATTTAAGAACGATGATAATAAATTGCGTTCAGCTGCATTCGTTGTACTATCCGTAAAGACACTTCTGGAATTAACTGAAGAAGAGGCAATTGAATGTCTAACTGAAGGTGGAGGAGATTTCGGTGTTGATGCTATTGAAATAGGAGAAATTCAGGATAGTGAGTTCAGCGTCACTCTCTTCCAGGGGAAATATAAATCCGACCTTGAAGGCACATCAAACTTCCCGCAAACAGGAATCGAGAAATTGATTCAGGCGGTAGGAACACTGTTTGACCCTTACAAAGCCATCACAGTTAATCCAAACTTGAAGCCAAGGATAGAGGAAATTCGTTCGTTTGTTGCGGATGGATATCTTCCACAAGTTCGAGTGGTTGCCTGCAACAATGGTTTGTTTTGGAAAGCGGAGGCTCAGGAACTGATAAATCATACAGGCTTTGGGGGGCAGGTTTTATTCGAGCACATCAATCATGATGGTCTGGTGGCAATAATTCAATCGCTGAAACCTGTAAATGATACGGTTCGGCTTACAGGTAAAGCTATTGTCGAAGATTATAATTTCCGTAGGGTTTTAATCGGCAGAATTTTAGTGTCCGAGCTTGCTGCTGTCTTTGATAGGAATGGGGATAGACTTCTTGAGAGGAATATTCGACGTTATCTTGGATTGCTGGGTAACCGTATTAATGAGGGAATTGCTCAAACACTGACAATTCCTGGCGAGCAGTCGAATTTCTATTTTTACAATAATGGCATCACTTTAACCTGCAACCAGTTTCAACATAACGCTTTACAAGATGAAAATTGGTTGGTGAAACTGTCAGGAATGCAGGTTATCAACGGAGGACAAACTTGTAAAACAATTCAACGAATACTTGGTTCCGGCACTGTAACTGCTCCAAACGCATCGGTCCTTATTAGAATTTATGAGTTGCCAAAGGGCGAGGAAGACTTAGTTCGGAATATCACGTATGCGACCAATAGCCAGAATCCTGTTGATCTGCGAGATTTACGCTCAAATGACGACCGGCAGCGGAAACTTGCCATGTCGATAGAAGAGTTGGGCTACAATTACAGACGGCAGAGAAGCGAGGTGGCTACAAAAGCCACAGACATTACCAGTGGGACAGCGGCTGAAGCCGTTCTTTCTATCTGGCGTCACCGCCCGCACCAAGGAAAATTTATGACAAGTGGGCATTTCGGAAAACTTTATGATATCATTTTTACTGATGACTTGAATGGTGCTCAAGTAATAATTGCAGTTCTCTTATTTAGAATTGCTGAGAACAAACGCAAACGGCCAGCTGTTGGTGCACCCGATTTTATCAGGTACTCATCCTGTTTTGTCGCGATGCTTATGGGTGATTCATTACTTACCCAACTGGGGATCAAGTGCAACCAGCTTGACCATCGTATATTTGATGATGCGCGCAAGCTTATCGAGACAAAAGGCGATGAATACCATTCTGGCGCAATGAGTCTGATCAAGGTGGCTTTAAGCGTTTTGTATAAAGATCAGGACGTGAGTCTACAACGTTTGGCTGCCACATTCAGGCGTGGAGATCTTATTGAAATACTTCATCTCTTGCCGAATTTATTGAAGAAGCCCGCAGAATGACCTCTCATGCAGAGCGGGGCAACAAGAGTCCAAAAAGATTTTAACTACACTTCCAACAAGGCTAATCAGCCGACGCAAAAAGCGGCGCGGCTGATTAGCAACGTTCACGGCGGCTCCGCCGCCGTGAATCGCGGTGCTGACTGCATCCAGCACCGCGATTATAGCGAATTGTAAACACAACGAAAAAGCATCGGGAGTTGATATGAAAAACAATAAGTTACCCATCTTGTATTCGATGATTCTGATCTTCGTTTTTTACCTTTCACCATTTTGCTCCTGCCAGGCCCCCCTCAATGCCGTTGACTTAAGAAAATGACGCGTCATTTCAATATGTTAAGGTTCTATATCTGAGCAAGGCGTGAGGGAGGGGTGAACCTCTCGAAATTTCCATGACCTTTATATTCAGACATCTTGGTATTTTTGAAAATTACTGGATCGGTTTGAAAGGCAGTGAAACATTTAATAAAATGTGTAACTTCTCAATAAGTCCGGGTAAAAAGACAAAGGTCAGCCAAATTCAATTGCAGTTAAACAGACAAATTGAGAGCTTTGTTGATGATGAGATCACTAAGATAAGGAATTTCATTCAAGCCGGATAATCGATCTTCAAGATAATCCCAAAACGAGACATTGAGCTTGCGACATGTTTTTTTCAAACTTGTGAACGTATCCCGGCATCTTCGACCCAGGTCATTTCTAGTTGAACCGCTGACTTTTCGACGCTTGACATAATCTCGTATATCATTTTCACTGGTATTATTGTGAAGAGGGATATGCGGAAAATCCAAAACTCTGAGCAATTCAGGTTTATTTCGATAAATCCGCTTCAAAGCATTGTTCAAGGAAGCAAAACAGGTCTTTTGAGTGAAAATTTTATCGAATTGGGCCTCAATATCGGCTTTTTTCTGGTCATCCGGCTGCTCTTTGAAATTTTTGAGGGAAGCATATAAGTCCCAGATGTCGGACCTGATGGATTTTACAGCCTCTTTCTGCTTATCCGTAAGACCGATCAATTTATTGATGAGACGTTCTGCATGAATCCAGCACAGCGCGTGAATTAGAACATTGAATTGTCCGGCATCATCACTGACGATAACCATGTCTGTGTTGAAACCGTGTTCAATTAAACTTCCGACTAGCGCACCTTCAGTGATAATCTTGATATGCAGCGGCTTTTCAATGCCAAGTAATTTCACGAATTCATCCCACGCAATATCATCCTTGCATACCGTCAAAAGTTTGCTGGTGACAAGCGTGAGAGAATCTTGTGGCAATCCTTGAGAGATCATATATGATAAAGCGCTTGCATTGATGATATAATCTGTGCGGCCGGCCTGCAAAAGCTTCAGGAAATTGATTCTGCTTTTGCTGTCGGTACTATGAAAAGTGGCAAAAAATTCATTTCCGATATGGGTGCAGTAGCCGTTTTGACCTTCGTGTCGGGCAGTCGTGTCATCTACATTGATATGCGTAGAGACTGACAGGCCTATATCAAGGATGGCATCTTTCTCATCATGAAAGGCGTCATGGTTTTCAATAATAATGTTGCTGAGTTGTCCGGAGGAAATATCAAAGCCAATATCATGCAACTGTTCAAGAAGTATAGGCTGGGTAACATGGCCATGGTAATACTGGTAAAGTATAAATCTTTTCAGATAGACATCGAAATGACTTCCGTTCAACTCAGCAGAAAGTTTTCCAGTAAGGGTGCGGCCATCCGGAGTTTCCCATCTTTCCAGACGGTAGCGGATATTATGCGGTTTCATTTCAAGCCCCTGTACCACAAAGTCTTTATACCCTTTAAAAGTACTCCCCGAAGGAAGATTCTCTGGAGCTACCTTGACGATCTCATGTATTTCCAAGGATTGGGTTTTATGACGCTTGGCTGAACCAGGACGTTTCTCTGATGATTCCGGTTTTTTGTGGTTTCCTTCAAGGCTGGATGGCTTGATTTTCGGTCTGGGTTTTTCCCCTTTAAGGCGGGCAATTTCATCACGGAGGGCCTGATTTTCTTCAGCAAGTGCATTGATGCATTCCAAGAGCGTTAAAACCCAAGACGTCTGCTCTTCTACGGGAATCTGATCAATTTTTGGAATTTTAACGGTCATGTTTCGCTCCAGAACACAACATGATTAAGTCGAAATTTGTTATAGACAAAAAATAAGAAGGAAAGTACTTTTTGCAAGTATTAGCCCCTTACAAATTAATAATCACCCACACTTATTGAGAAGTTACTAAAATGTTACATAACAGCTTGATTTTATGGTTGTTTTTCTTAAGTCAACGGCATTGAGGCCCCCCTTGGATCTAAAGACTCTGCCGAAAGCTCCAGACTATACGGCACCGGACGGCTGGATAGTCAAACCTGCCGCCCCCACAACCCCGGTTGATGTTTTTTTCGTTTATCCAACGGTCCTGTTTAATGATAAGGATTGGATAATGGATACGACCAGACCGGACATGAGGGCAGCTGCCATGGAGACGATAAAGACTATGGCCTCTGTCTTTGAAGGACAGGTGAATATCTACGCCCCAATGTATCGCCAGATGAATTTGGCCGGTCTGGGATTGAGTGATTCTGACGCCGCACCATTGCAAGAGATTGTGCATAGTGATGTCTGGCGTGCGCTGTCCTATTACCTGAAATATGAAAATGACGGTCGCCCCTTTTTCTTGGCAGGCGATAGCCAGGGTTCCATGATCTTGACGGATCTTCTCATCGAGCATTGGGGTTCAACCGACGCCGAAAAGCTGCTTGTTGCGGCCTTACTTCCCGGGTGGTCCTTGACCTCGGAGGATCTTGCTATTAATCCCTCGGTACGCATGTGTGAACGTTCAGATCAAACTAACTGTGTTATCTCTTACAATACAATGGCTGCGGGACGACAATCAATTGCGCCGACTCTCAAAAAGGGCGCCCTGGCGGTCAACCCCCTATCGTGGAGCATGGACAGCGCCTTTGTCCCCGCTAAGAAGAACCTTGGTTCTGTCTTCTTTGATAGTGCTGACAAAGCCACTACCTACCCGCATTTCACTTCGGCTCAGATTGTAGATGGTGGCCTGATAGTCCAACCCGAGAATATCGCCTTGGTTACTGTCCAAGGTGGCCATTTCCCGGAAGGGGTTTACCACGCCTTTGACTATTCACTCTTTTTTGAGAATCTTAAGGTCAATATTGCCGAACGCATCGATGCCTTTACCCATAAATAAGTTTGATGATCGTGATAAATGCGTGATAAATGGGGTCAGAGTAAAATTGAATTTTTTAATTTTAACTATAATTTGAACAATTATCTTGAAAATAATTTTACTCTGACCCTAATTATTATAACACCGGCACAAAATGATTGTCAATTTCGTTTTTTATTGATACAGGATTTGTACAGGTTATTTGTTGGAGTTTTACAGAAAAAAACTACATAATCACTTGTTCACGGCGGCTCCGCCGCCGAGAATCGCGGTGCTGACTGCGTCCAGCACCGCGATTGTGCATATAAAAAAGAGAAGAACATGAGCAAGAAAAGGAAGTTGGATTTTTCCCTACTGCCTCAAATTGATGGAATGGACATTTTCATCCGTTTAGATGGTAACTTGGAAGATAAATTTAAGAATAGTTCTGTTTTCAAAGAAACATATGAGAGATCACAAGCTTCAATTATGTTTGTATGTAATGCAAACAAAGAATATGAAAACTGGCGCAATTCTGCTTATCTGCGGGCTGGGTTGAATGAGTTTTACTCAATTGAAGATGCTGCGAGGAGAGACTTCAGAAAAAGCAACATAGGCTTTAAGCCTCCAAAGATAAGTGATTCGAAGAATCCATTGGTTCATGCAATGTATATGTTAAGACATGTCAATGTTCATGCTGATATATCCAAAACAGATATTCATGATACGACAGTGGTTTCAACATTAGGTGAGCAACCCAGAAATATCGATTGGAAGTCTGTAATTCTTGCAAAACCTATTTTAAGCCAACTTAGTCTTCAAGAAGCTGCAAAGTTCTATGAAAATTCTGACTTGAAACAGATCACAGAGTGGATAGAAGAAAACCAAAATATATTCGGTATTGGAGAATTGTTTCGTAGAGGACTATCGGCGTACTGTAATGAACTTTATTTGACAACCATATAAAATTACAGCACAACCAGTCACTTCACCGGACCCGGCAAACAGCGCCGGTCCGGTGAGTTCCACGTTATGCGTAAAAAGAAACGGAGAAATCAATGGCATTAACGAAATGCAAAGAATGCGGCGAAGAAATAAGTAAGAAAGCTGAGAAATGCCCCAAATGCGGTGCGCCCGCCAAAAAGAAGACTTCTCTCTTAACATGGATAGTTACAATTTTTATTGTTCTTTGGGCTATCGGATATTTTTCTAGTCCATCAACAACATCACGTTCATCGAGTCCAAGTACTACGTCCAGCAGTTCCTCAAATTCATCAAGCTATTTGGCACCGAGAGAATATTCACCTCCGCTTGAGGTAATCTCGTGGAAATGTGACAAAGAATATAGTTATGTCTTTGTTCGAGGCGAAGTGAAAAATATTTCTAGTCAAAGCATTAAAAACGTTATGGCCGTTGGTGAGTTCCGCACAAAAGATGGAACTCTAGTCAAATCCGAAGATTCGCTAATTGATTACAATCCAATATTGCCCGGGCAAACGTCTCCCTTTAAAACAGGAGGCACTGACAATCCAGCGATTACAAACTGCAATCTTTCTTTTAAAACGTTGTTCGGTAAACAGTTGGGTTATACAACTGCAAAAGATAGAAAGGCGAAAGAAAGAGAAAAAATAAAGGAAGTTCAAACGCTATTATCTAGTCTTGGTTATCAGGTGGGTGTCGCAGATGGAATTATCGGCGCAAAAACTAAACAAGCGATAAAGGAGTTTCAATCCAAGCAGGGATTGACCGAAAACGGTGAGATTTCAAATCAACTTATTGTTGAACTACGAAGAGCCAAGAAATGACGCCATGTGCAAAATATCGCATAATCGATAAATGGGGTCAGGATAAATGGGGTCAGAGTAAAATTAAACTTCTACGCCCTGTCTTAACACAATAGTTCGGTAATTTTTGGGATTTGAAAGGTTAAATTTTTGTAACTAATTGAAATTATTGGAACTGAATTTTATTTTCTAATTTCATAACCTACTGAATTTATTGAGTCTGAAAAAAATTACCGAAGTATTCTTAACAAGGAGTATGTATGAAGAAAAATTATCTTCAAGTAATCATGGTAATATTGTTGATGATCACCGCTTCAACTGTAAACGGGCAGATTGATCATTCCAAGCATGGATCGCACTCATCAGGTAGTGCAGTGAAATCTTTTAAGGCTGAAATGTCTGTTCCGTCTGAAATCAGACAGGAGCAGATTTTTCCGATAACGATCCTTATTAAAGATGAAAAAGAGCGGAATGTTACACGGTTTGAAACATTTCAGGAAAAACTGATGCATCTGATCATTGTCAGTGATGATCTGGAATTTTTCCGTCATCTTCATCCTGATTATAAGGCAGACGGCAGTTTTCTGACAGAAACCAGTTTCCCCGATGCCGGAGAGTATACTCTTTTCAGTGATTACAAACCGGAAAATAGCGGAGAGCAGATTTCAGTGCTCAAACTCCGCATAAAAGGAACCGCAAGACCGCTGACCGTTCCGGATACAAAAAAAACCGAAATAATTGTCGGAGATGTCAAGGTCAGTATGGATGTCTCGCCGAAAACAGTGAAAACGAATGAAGAAACAACTGTTGCCTTTGATTTGAAAATGGTATCGGATGACAGCCCTGTCAAAGGTTTGCATCCGTTTCTCGGTGAGAAAGCTCATCTTGTCGTAATCAGAAAATCAGAGATATTGAACGTCAATGACTATATCCATGCTCATGCGATGAAAGAGGGGGAACCATCTTTGATAAAATTTAAAACCCAATTCCCTTCTGCGGGCATTTACAAACTTTGGTGTCAGTTTAACTATAAAAACGAAGTGGTGACTGCTGATTTCGTCCAGCACCGCGATTATAGTCCTGGCCTTTAGGCCGTAAAACCCACTCCTTTAGGTGTGGGATATAAGTTTTTGCTTTAGCATTTTCCCTAGACAAAACGGGTAAAATGTACTAAGAAATTTAAGTTGATGATAGTTGGGGAGCAGACATGATGATTTCAACAAAGCGCCATGTGCAGCAGCTTGCATCGTTATTCCTAAGTAAAAAGATTTTTGATATTGTCCTGTGCCCCGGGTCCAGGAACGGTCCCTTGATTCATACCCTGGCAGGCTGCGGACAATTTGACTGCAGGGTGATTGTGGATGAGCGCAGTGCCGGTTATTTTGCCTTAGGGTTAGCCCAGGCAAAGGAAAACCCGGTTGTTATTGTGTGCAGCTCCGGTACGGCTACAATTAATTTTGCCCCGGCTGTGGCTGAGGCCTTTTACCAGAATATCCCTTTGATCGTGGTGACTGCGGACCGGCCCGCCTACTGGATAGATCAGCTGGAAAACCAGTGCATCCAGCAAACGGCGCTGTACCGAAATTTTATCAAGCAATCGTGTTCGCTGCCCCTGGAGGAGTCGGACTGCCGGCTTTGGTCCGGTGCGCGGTTAATCAACGAAATACTTAATACGGCCGTGTCTGATGCGCCCGGACCTGTGCATATCAACATTCCCCTTGAAGAGCCTTTGCACCGGACCATGGATGCGCAACTGCCTGATGTTAAAGTGATCGGGAATGCACAGACACGGATCAATCTTGACGAAAAGGCGTTGGCCGCAGCAGCCGAAGAGATCGGCCGGGCAGATAAAATACTTGTACTGGCAGGCCAGTCCCAGGGCAATGGAGAACTTGACAGTTCCCTGGCGCTGTTTGCGGAAAAAACCGGTGCCGTGGTTGCCGCCGAGCACCTGGCCAATCTGCAGATACCTTCCGGTTGCTGCTGTGCCGTTCCGGAACTTGTGCTTGGGTCCATATCCTCGGGCGATGCAGCCGTGTTTCAGCCTGATCTGCTCATTACCTTTGGCAGGCATTTTGTATCCAAGCGTATACGGCAATTTTTAAGAGCCAATAAACCACACGAGCATATTCATGTGGATGCCGGTGGTGGGCATATGGACACCTACCAGGCATTGACCAGGGTTTGTGCCATGTCCCCGGAACTGTTTTTTGGACAATTGGCTGATATGCAGATCCAAAAGGCATCCGGCGGTTATGCCGGGGCCTGGAAAGACCGCGAGCAAGAGACCCTCCAAATTTATAAACATTATCTGGACCGGGCCCCTTTTAGTGATTTTACGGCATGTGCCGGCGCATTAAAGGCAGTGCCGGAAGATTCAGTCCTGCATCTTGGCAACAGCTCCACCGTGAGATATGCCGTGTTAACCCCCGGCATCAAAGAGGTTACCTGGCTTGGCAACCGGGGAACCAGCGGTATTGACGGTTCTGTCTCAACGGCGGTGGGGTATGCCTCATGCAGCTCTAAGATCAATACGCTTATTTTGGGAGATCTCTCTTTTTTCTACGATTCCAACGGATTGTGGAATAAATACCTGGGGAAAAATTTAAGGATTATTCTGCTCAACAACGGCGGCGGCAATATTTTCAGTTTCGTGGAAGACCTTGCCGGCTGCACCGGAGAGGATAATCAGGGGGTGTTTCAAAACTATTTTTTTGCGGGCCACAGTGCAAAGGCCCAGGGCTTTGCATCGACATTCGGCCTTGACTACCTGCAGGCCGGCTCAGCTTCCCAGTTGGACATGGCCCTTGAAAAATTATATAATCCCGGCCGGATTGTCCCCACCCTGCTAGAGGTGTTTACGGATGCCCGGACCAACACAAAGGTATTTAAGGGACTGTTTTCGGAAATTAAAAAGAGAATAACTAATACGGAGACGAATAAATGACAGAAAAACGCCACTGGGAAAGCATCAAAGAGTTCGAAGATATCTTTTTTGAGTATTATGAGGGCATCGGCAAGATCACCATCAACCGTGAACGCTACCGCAACGCCTTCCGTCCCACCACCGTCCATGAGATCAGCGAATCTTTGCGCATTTGCCGGGAGGATCAGCGTATCAATGTAATTGTTTTGACCGGGGCAGGGGATACGGCCTTTTGCGCCGGCGGCGACCAGAATGTGAAAGGGGTGGGTGGTTATATTGACAAGGACGGCACCCCAAGGCTGAATATCCTTGAAGTCCAGAAGCAAATCCGTTCCATGCCCAAGCCCGTGATCGCCATGGTCAACGGGTTTGCCATCGGCGGCGGCCATGTGCTCCATGTGGTGTGCGACATCACCATAGCCAGCGAAAACGCCATATTTGGCCAGACCGGCCCCAAGGTGGGCAGTTTTGATGCAGGATTAGGCTCCTCCTATCTGGCCAGCACGATCGGGCAGAAAAAAGCCCGGGAGATCTGGTTCATGTGTCGTCAGTATACGGCTGCCGAGGCTCTGGAAATGGGGCTTGTTAATAAGGTGGTGCCCCTGGCGCAGCTCGAAGATGAGACTGTGGCCTGGGCCATGAAAATGCAGGAACACAGCCCCTTGGCCCTTCGCATGATCAAACTGGGGCTCAATGCCGAACTCGACGGTCAGGTGGGGCTCCAGGAGTTTGCCGGTAACGCCACGCTCTTGTATTACCTGACCCAGGAGGCCCAGGAAGGCAAAAACGCGTTTCTTGAAAAGAGAAAGCCGGATTTCAATAAATTTCCGAAGTTCCCTTAACCTGTTCTGAATGGGTTCAATAAATAATGAAAGCTCGTGTCATTGAACATAAATTACAGTTTAAACGGCCGGCCGGGACATCCCGGGGGGTGCTGAACCATCGCCGGGTGTGGTATCTTGTTCTGGAAAAAGAGGGCCGGATCGGGGTGGGGGAGTGCGCGCCTTTACCGGGGTTGAGCGCTGAGACCATTCCGGAGGTGGAACAGGTCCTTGCGGCGCTTGCCGCAGACCCGGATGGGTTTTGTGCCCAGGCCGATCAAGAGCGTATGCCCTCTTCGGTGCGGTTTGCGCTGGAAACCGCCCTGGGGGATCTGGAACAAGCCGGTACGCAGATTCTTTTTCCTTCCGGCTTCACCCGGGGTGAGAAAGGTATCCCCATCAACGGCTTGATCTGGATGGGGGACCTGTCGTTCATGAAAGAGCAGGTCCGGCAGAAACTGGATTCGGGGTGGCGCTGCATTAAGCTTAAAATCGGGGCGCTCCAGTTTGAGGAAGAGCTTGCCATCCTTAAAGATATCCGGTCTGAATACAGTGCCGACGACGTCATTTTGCGGGTGGATGCCAATGGCGGCTTTTCCCCGGACCAGGTTCTGGACCGGCTTGGGCAGCTGGCCGAATTGGGTATTCATTCCATTGAACAGCCCATTGCCAAAGGACAGTGGCAGCACATGGCCGGGTTGTGCAGAAAGTCCCCCCTGGACATTGCCTTTGATGAGGAACTGATCGGGATTACGAAGCGTGAAGAAAAAATTCGTCTTCTGGATACCCTTTCCCCCCATTACCTGGTGCTGAAACCCAGCCTGCACGGGGGGATGAAAGGGTGTGACGAATGGGTTGAACTGGCCGATGCCCGAGGCATGGGCTGGTGGGTCACCTCTTACCTTGAATCTGATCTGGGGTTAAACGCCATTGCCCAGTGGACTTTTTTAAAGCAGCCCCATTTGCACCAGGGCCTTGGTACGGGGAAGTTATTTACCAATAATCTGGACTCTCCCCTGGAAATCCGGGGGGAACAACTCTTTTTTGATCCGGGCAAACGGTTTGTTTTTCCGGGGATTTTTTAAGTCTGTGACTATTTTTCCTGATACCCTATGCGTCAACGGTACCGTACACCGGATAAAAAGGCTTGTGCAGGAGGGCGCTCAGGTCTGCCCCCCGGGCATCGAATCCGATCTCATTGATTTTTTAACCCAGTGGTATGGGCCGGAAAACACCATCACCGTACATACCTCGGGCAGCACAGGTCCGCCCAAGGCCATTTTTTTGAAGAAAACCTTTGTGGCCCAAAGCGCCATGCGCACTCTTGAATTTTTTGAACTCAAACCCGGCCAGCGCCTTCTGCTGTGTCTGCCCCTAAGGTACATCGCGGGGAAACTTATGGTGGTCAGGGCACTTTTGGGCAGGCTTGATCTATGCACCGCAGAACCAACCGATGGTTTTGCCTTCCTGTCCCAGTGCCGGGATACCCCCTTTCGGTTCGCCGCCATGGTGCCCAACCAGGTCACAAAGCTTTTGGCATATCCGGAACGGTTTGAGGGCCTTGGGGCCTTGCTCATCGGCGGCTCCGCGCTTCCGGCAACCCTTGAAACCGCACTTCAAACCGTGCCCACGGCCTGTTTTGCAAGCTATGGCATGACCGAAACCGCCACCCACATCGCCCTTCGCCGGATCAATGGGCCGGATGCATCTGATCTTTTCCACTGTCTGCGGGATATTTGCGTGGGGCTCTCCCCAAAAGGGTCTCTTACCATTGAAATGCCGGGCCTGGACCAATCCGCCCCTATTGTTACCAACGACCTGGCAGAACTTATTGACAGTGCCACCTTTCGTATTTTAGGCCGGGCGGATAATGTGATCATTTCAGGCGGCATTAAGTATTTTCCTGAAATCATCGAAAAAAAGCTGGAAAAAGCCATTGAACACCCTTTTTTCATCGGCTCCCTGCCCGATGAAACCCTTGGTCACTGCATGGTGCTGGTTATTGAAACAATGCTTGACAAGCTTTTTGAAAAAAAAGTGGCACAACTGTTCGAGCAATACCTGGACCGCTACGAACGCCCGAAAAAAATTGTGTTTAAAAAGCCATTCAAGCGTACTGAAACAGGAAAAATTATAAGACAATTGTAACAGAAAGCTGAAACACGACATGAATCTAAAAAATTTTTGCAAAAACCTTTAATTCTATAATAAATTTCGATATTATTGAGGGCTTAAGCTGTTTTTAGGGTACAAGGTCTGTGTTATTTGCCGGCAAAGACCTGATGGTTTAAGCGTTAGGTGCCCTCAACCTGGAATAATGAAAGGCTTTAAAGATCATGTGTAACCATTGTAGTGATCACGATCACCACCATCACCATGAACACCCGGAAATTGTTCAGCTGATGCCTGTCCAAAACAGTCTGTTTGCCGTGTACCAGACTGAAGAGCCCCTGGATTTCAGTGTTGAGACCGGTAAAAATGGGCTCAGCCTTGTCCCGGTGCTGTTCATGGGGTTGATCCGTCATGGGGAAAAGACCATGGTGGAAGGGTTTTTTGCCTCCAGTGCCATTAACTCCTGTGAGGATACCCAAGGGTTCAAAGGGTATGCCTCTTCCCTGGCTCATGCTGAAAAACTTTATGCCTGAAACTAAAATATAGAAGGAGCTGTGCGCATGCATAAACTGTTAAAGGACAGCCCCGGAGAGAAAATCATGCTCCTGGGCAACGAAGCCATTGCAAGGGGCGCTGTTGAAGCCGGTGTCGCCTTTGCCACCACATATCCGGGGACCCCGTCCTCGGAAGTCTCTTTGAATTTGTTCCAGATGTCCAGGGAATCGGATCTCTATTTTGAATATTCCACCAATGAAAAGGTCTCCCTGGAAGTCGCCGCCGCTGCTGCCAACTCAGGGCTTCGCACCTTTTGCATGATGAAGCATGTGGGGCTCAACGTGGCTGCCGATCCTTTGATGACCCTTGCCTATATCGGCGTAACCGCCGGCATGGTGATTTTAACGGCCGACGATCCGGCCATGTTCTCCAGCCAGAACGAGCAGGACAACCGCTACTATGCCAAGTTCGGCCATCTGCCCATGCTCGAACCCTCTTGCGTGGCCGAGGCCAAGGATATGATCAAAGAGGCTTTTGAGCTCTCCGAAACCCTTAAACAGCCGGTCATCCTGCGTACCACCACCCGGATCAACCACTCCAACGCCTTTGTGACCTTTGGCCAGATCAAGGAAAGAAAGACAAAAGGCCGGTTTGAAAGAGATCCTATGCGCTGCGTTACCGTACCCGCCGTAGCCCGGGGACTGCATGTCAAGCTTCTGGAGCGTATGGACAAGGCCGCCGGCATGTCTGAAGCCTCGAAGTTCAATTTTGTTACGGGGCAGGGTGTCCAGGGCGTTGTGGCCAACGGGGTGAGCTACCATTATGCCCTGGATGCTGTAAAAGACCTTGGTATCGAATCACAGGTCAAGATTCTTCGCCCCGGGTTTTCCAATCCCTTGCCCAAGGATAAGATTAAAGATTTTCTGGCCGGCTGTGAAAAGGTGCTTGTCATTGAAGAGGGTGAACCCTTCATGGAAGAGGCCGTCAAGGCCTTTGCCCAGGAAGCGGGTCTTGTCATACCCATCCAGGGCAAGACAGATGGGCTGTTTACACCCTTGGGGGAATTTCATCCCGCCATGGTCCGGGAGAAGATCGCGGCCTTTTTCGGCATAGACTATACCCCGGCCCCGAAGATTGATACCTCCGATGTGCCGGAAATTGCCAACCGTCCCCCCAATCTGTGCTCCGGATGCTCCCACAGGGCCACCTTCTACGCCATTAAAAAGGCGGCTGAAGGAATGGATGTTATCCACCCCAGTGATATCGGCTGCTACACGTTGGGTTTTATGCCGCCGTTGTCCGTTGGGGATTTTGTGATCTGCATGGGCGGCTCGGTGAGTACCTCATGCGGTTTCAGCAAGGCCACGGACCAGAAGGTGGTCAGCGTGATCGGCGACTCCACCTTTTTCCATTCAGGGATTACAGGCCTTGTCAATGCCGTGTTCAACCGCCACAATTTCACTTTGGTGATCCTTGAAAACGGTATTACCGCCATGACCGGTCATCAGCCCCACCCGGGTGTGGATATGGAACTGATGGGCATGTCCGGGTACGGCCGGGTGGATATTGAAACCCTGGTCAAAGCCCTGGGTGTGGAACATGTTTCCGTAATCAAGCCATTTAAAGTGAAAAAGAGCATTGAAACCCTTAAAGAGGCCATGGCCTTTGAGGGTGTCTCCGTTGTCATCTCCAAAGAGCCCTGTATCCTCTGGGCAAAGAGCATTAAACTGAAAAAGCCCAGGCCCTTCGAGGTAACTGATAAATGTACGGATCACAAGGCGTGCATCAATGGGATCGCCTGTCCCTCCTTTTACATTGAAGCGGGCCGGGTGAAAATTGATGCCGATACCTGTGTGGGCTGTGCTCTGTGCGCCCAGATCTGTCCTGAAAACGCCATCCGCCCATTGAAATAGACAAGGAGACAAGTTCGATATGAAAACATTAAGAATGATCATCGTTGCGGTCGGCGGACAGGGCAATCTTCTGGCATCCAAGGTCCTGGGCGAAGCCGCGCTTATTGAAGGGGTGGAGGTGAGAATGAGCGAGATCCACGGCATGGCCCAGCGCGGCGGCGTGGTGGAATCCTCCATTATTTTCGGCGATGCCTCCTCCTCCATTATTTCCGACGGGGAAGCCGACATCCTGCTGGGATTTGAACCGGCTGAAACCCTGCGCGCCATTGGCCGGTGCTCTGCCAATACACGAGTGATTACCAATACCGCCACCCTGCCGCCCTTTACCGTGGCTATCGGCAAAGGGGTTTATCCTGAAGTGGACGAAATCAAACGGGTGCTCAAGGAGAAGACAGCCGGCCTTGTGGCCATAGACGCCATGGCACTGGCCAAAAGAGCCGGTTCCCCGATGAGCGTGAATATTGTGCTGTTGGGTGCCTTGATCCAGACCGGCGCCCTCGGCTTTTCCAAGGAAAACGTCAAGGAAGCGATCAGGCGCAGGATTAAACCGGCGCTTGTGGAGATGAACCTTCATGCCTTTGATCTGGGATTTGAGGCTGCCGCTGCCGGCACTGTATGACTGAAAACCGTTGTTGAAAATCTCACACAAAGACACTAAGGCACAAAGGTTTTATTTTATAGACCTTTGTGCCTTTGAGGGTTTGTGTGAGAATAAATTTAGACTTGCTGGAGGAGGAAACGATGAATACTCAGTCCCAGAAAACACCCGGTATCATTCATGTCATCAATGGTCCCAATTTGAACATGCTGGGGAAAAGGGAGCCTGATATTTACGGGTCGCTTACCCTTGATCAGATCAACGGGGAACTCAAGGCGCGTGCAGATGCATTGGGGCTTTGCCTGGATTTTTTTCAGTCCAATCACGAAGGCGCAATTCTGGATTATATTCATGCCGCGTTTGAACAGGGCCCTGCCGGTGTGATTATCAATCCGGGGGCCCTGACCCATACATCCGTGGCCCTGCGCGATGCGCTATCCATGCTGTCATGCCCCATTGTGGAGGTGCATCTGTCCAACATCCATAAACGCGAAACCTTCCGCCACACCTCCATGATTGCCGGTATTGCCACGGGCCAGCTCACCGGATTCGGCCATTATGGTTATTCTATGGCCCTTGATTTTCTCCACGCCCTGGCTTGCTGAGCATGACCGGGTTCATTGATGTTCATACGCATCTCCATGATCCACGGATAATTGATAACGCCCCGGATATTGTTCTGCGGGCGCAAGACGCCGGGGTGGAAAAAATAGCCACCTGTGCCACCATGGAAGAAAATTTTGGGATTACAGCCCAATTGTCGGAAAAATTTTCCTGTGTGGTGCCCTGTCTGGGGATTCATCCCTGGTTCCTTGATACTTTGCGCCCGGATTGGGCACGGAATCTGGGTCAATGGCTGGAAAAAATACCCGCCGGGGTAGGGGAGACCGGGCTTGATTTCATGGACAAGAGCGCGGACCGGAATCTGCAGGTTCATGTGTTCAAAACCCATCTGGCCCTGGCCTGTGAGCTCAACCGACCCATTAACATCCATGTCCGCAAAGCCTGGGACGCAATAGTGAAAATTTTGAAACACCATGGACCGGTGACTGCCGGCGGTGTCATCCACTCCTATTCCGGGTCTGCCGACCTTATTCCGGTCCTTGAGAAATTCAACCTTTATATCTCCTTTTCCGGATCAGTCACCCGGCCCAATGCCAAAAAGGTGATTCAGGCGTTAGGGGCGGTCAGTTTGGACCGAATCGTATTCGAGACCGACACCCCGGATATTGTGCCCCAGTTTATTCTGGATGCCCATCCCGGGGAAGCACCGTTAAATGAGCCGGCCAATGTACCAAAGATTGTCAGGGTGGCAGCGGAAAGAAGGGGCATGGCATTTGAAACCCTGGCCCGGCATGGATATGAAAACAGCCTGAATCTCTTTGGGTCTGTTTTAAACCCAAAGGCGAAAATCAGATGACCCGGGATTCAAGTCTGATCAGCCCTTTTGCCCGGCTTGAGCAACTGCTGGGAACGGCGGCGGTTGATCGGCTTAAGCATTCCCGGGTAGCCGTATTCGGGCTGGGTGCTGTGGGCTCTTTTGTGGTGGAGGCTCTGGCGCGGTCCGGCATCGGCTATTTACGGCTTGTGGATTTTGACCGGGTGGACGCCTCAAATATCAATCGGCAGATTTATGCCCTGCACTCCACCCTGGGGCTGGAAAAAGCGTCCGTGGCCCGGGCCCGGGTCCTGGACATCAATCCTGATTGCGAGGTGGTTCTGCATACCTCCTTTGTCAATGCCGACAGCCTCTCCCAGTTTTTAAGCCCGGACCTGGACATGGTGGTGGATGCCATTGACGGACTCAACGCAAAGGTCGCTCTGATCTTTGGGGCAAAACAGATGGGGGTTAATCTCGTATCCTCCATGGGAGCTGCAGGCAGAACCGATGTCTCCATGATTCGGACAGGAGATCTTTTTGACACCGAAGTGTGTCCCCTGGCCCGGATGGTGCGAAGACGGCTGCGCCGCAGGGGGCTTTCAAGCGGCGTGCCCTGTGTCTATTCCATTGAGCCCCCACTGAACAAGGAACCCTTTGAGGATAAAGACGCCGTGGATCTCCTGGAGCAGGATCATGTGGAAGGCGGTCATGGCCGCCCAAGGCCGCCCATCGGATCTGCCGCCTGGGTGCCGGGGTGTTTCGGATTGACCCTCGCAGGGTTTGTGGCAAAGACCCTTACCGCTGAATAGCGCACTTCAGATTTTACAGGTCTATGAAGTGGATTTTCGCAATACCGCAAAACTCACCCCGAAAAGGGTTGAATAAAGGAAGTTCTCATGGCAATAAATGTTTTGTCAAAAACAAAGACTCTCAAAGGAGAACATGCCATGAGAACACGTCATACATTATACCCTCAAACATCGGAAATGTACATTTGCGAATTAGATCAATGTCCGTTATGTGGTGAACAACTGGAGTTGAGTCGTTATTCAAGCGGACATAAAATTGTACAAAACCTGTCATCGACAGTGGAAGTCGGTTATTGGCCCAAGCAGTGCGACAGTCCCGGTTGCACCAATTACGGGGAAAAGTGGAGATCCTCTGAATGGCAGCAAATTGCTCCGATGTATTGCACCTATGGTTTTGACGTCATTACAACGTAAGCAGTGTATGAACCACACCTTTTTAAGCCTATCGGGGTGTTGTATAGTTTTCCAGCAAGTTTTTATCCACGTTTTGTGGCATCAAAGCTTTAAATTCGTCTTCCGTCATGGCTTCCGGTAAATTTTCAAAAAGAAATTTGAGGTACCAATAAGGTTCAAGTCCATTGGCCTTGGCGGTTTCGATTAGGCTGTAAATGCAGGCACTGGCCCTGGCGCCTTCGGATGTACACGAAAATAACCAATTTTTTCTACCGACCACAAAGGGTCTTATTTCATTTTCAACCACATTATTGTGAGTGCGGCCTGTTCCTGTTGTCCAGCCCGCCTGCCAAGGGGCAGCTGCAGCAGGAAATTCAACGGCTTTCACAAAAAATTTATCAACACCCCATTGACGAAAACCGCAAATTCACATTGGGTGCATCGACCATTGAACGGTGGTATTATAAAGCCAAAGAGGCTGATGATCCGGTAGTTGTCCTGGGGCGAAAACCTCGATTCGATGCAGGTATACGCTGGTCCATGCCCGAAGCACTGCTGGATGCGTCCGGGAACTGGCTTCAGCCTATGGTACTGGCGATCCTTGATGACCATTCCCGTATTTGCTGCCACCTGCAGTTTTATCTGGCAGAAACTGCCCAGTGCCTGGTTCATGGATTGATCCAGGCGTTTATGAAACGGAGGTTGCCCAGGTCATTGATGACCGATAACGGGTCGGCAATGCTGGCAGAGGAAACCACACAAGGGCTTGCCCGTCTGGGCTGGTAAGAATCGAATAGTGTAACGCCATACCTTAGAATCAGTGACGAAATACTGTAACGGATATCCCGCCGCAATACCCCGCCAATCAATAAAATAAATACCCCGCTATCCCGCCAATACCCGCCGCCCTTTCTCATGTTCGATTTTGCGTATATTTTTGTCCAATTTTGAACGCTGGAGATTTTACTATGGCAAAAAATATACGTGGAAAACGTCCCTGCTGTATTTGCCGGAAATGGTTTCAGCCCATTGCTCAGCAGAAAGAGCGACAAAGGACGTGCGGTCCGGCATGTCGAAAAGAACTTCACCGCAGACAATGTGAACAATGGAACAGGAAGAATAAAGCATATTTCAAAAACAATTATCTCGCTGATAAGCTCCAGACAATCGATGAAGAAGAACAGAAAGAAAAATCAACGAGGCCGCCTGCTGGTCAATAGGCGCGACCGAACCATTCACCCACCACCTTTTTACCCCGAGCAACCCTTACGGAACCAATTTTGCCAATGGATATCATCGTTACTCGGGTGGGCAAAACAAATGCTGTCATTATCGAGTATCTGGTTTTTCAGGTCACCCGCCATGGTTGTTCCGGAACTGCCGGAATCCCATGATATATCGCCGGATTTTTCCCCGACTAATCGACAGGTGATTTCAAGAGGCATGGTAGGGATAACCTACTGTAATATATATGGATATTAACAAAGTAATCCGACTTTAATTTTAAGAGGCATCATGGATATAACTTATTGATAATTATAAAGATACAGCCAGACTAATCTAAACCTCTTTTCAAGAGGCAAATGACATGGAGTGACTGCCGCTGATATAAAAATTGCATCTTGGAACAACAGACATAAGAGGTGCTTTATGAAAATCAGGTTTTCATCCCGGGAGTTATTTGATCTGAGGAACAACATACCGGTAGATATGCTGATCAGGGATCAATTGCAGATCCCTCGAAAATCAGGGACGGTTTTTTTTGTTTTCTATGCCCCATCTGCAATGAATTTCAGACAGCGGTTAATCCGAACACCAATCTGGCCAGGTGCTTCCGGTGTGAAAGAAATTTCAACACCATTGATCTGGTCATGACGGTCAGGGGATGCGGATTCAAAGACAGTGTCTTGTTTTTGAAAAATCTGCCCATATCGCAAAAAGTATCGGCACAGACATTGAGAACCCTTGTCGCCGGTATCGGGAGGCCCATGTCGTGACTTCAGTTGATAGCGGACACAAACAACTTGCCCATTTGGAGTCCCTGATTTCCAGCAACCAGGAAGATTTTTGTCAGGCTGGCCGGGCATTGAAAGAAATCCGGGACAACCGATTGTACAAACTGGCACTGTTTGACACATTTGAAGCCTATACCAAAGCGCGTTGGGATATCAGCCGGGCACATGCATACCGGCTGATCAAGTATTGCGAAGTCATCCACAATCTTTCTCCAATTGGAGACATTCTGCCGGTCAACGAATCCCAGGTCCGCCATCTTGCGCCATTGATGCCCATGGAACAGCGCCGGGTATGGAAAGATTTTCTGGCCGGCGGCAGTGAACTGACTGCGCAGAATATCAAACGGTTCATTACCGTCCAGGGTATGAAAAAACCGGCTCGGCCTGATTGGAGCGACCGGATCACTCCGGAATACATGGCCGCAGTCAAGACCATGCTGGAACAAGTGCGTGTTGCCCGGCATGAAAACTGGCAGTCAACATCCCGTCAGGCCGCCCTGTTATGGAACCGGGTTGTCAAAGAAAAGATTCTGTCAAAGGGGATTGGTGATGGATGACCAGAAAGACACAAGTGATCTGAGCATTGACGACCGGTTTTATCTGCTGCTCCATAAAAAAATCATGAACAAGACCGGATCTGCCAGGCGAAGGGCTAAAAAATATTACAAGGACCAGTACCGGAAAACCGGCATCATTCCCCGGCCGCTGTTCCTGGCTGGTAAAGGGGTGATGGAGGGTCGAAAATGCAGCGGCCGTCCCCGGTCCCTGGATGAAGCCGTCAAGATACGGTTTATAGAAATGGTCAAAAGCTCCTGTGATCCATTGTCCCCGGGATTTATTTTTATTACCCGCAAAGCCAGAACCATCAAGAATTGCCACTACTGGCTGGAACAGGAATTTTGCCGGTCCATCAGCCTTCAGGCGCTTCGACGGCTTGTGAAAAGTGAAAATCTCAAAGTTTACCTTGAAAAGCCGGATACTGATGAAGACATCCCGGTCAAGCACACTTTCAAGTCGGAACCGGTCTTTGCCCTGATCCAGATTGACGGCTGCCGGTTCCGGTATCTCAGGATCAGAAATGAAAACGGCAACTGGCAGGCCCCGCAGGCCATTGAAATATTTGATACCGGGTCCCGTCACATGTTCGATCTGGATGCCTGGTTTGAAGAAACCAGTATGAACTCCCTGGAGCTGTTTATCCGGTTTCTACAGGGAACCGAATTTCCTTTGGACACCATCTGCATCCGGCCGGACAATGCCAAAGGATTTTTAAACCTGAAAAGGCCCATCAACGCATTGAATACGGCGCATTCCACACCGGGTGGATTTTTTATGAAATCCGATTTTTCACGGATTCACTCCCCGAAAGACAAAGCGCACCTTGAATAGACCCACAGAAGTCTTCACAATTTTGAAATACGGGTCATCAAGGCGTTTGAAGACCGGATTGTCAAAACCGTTCCCACCACCATTTTCAACCAGGGAAAAAAAGAAACCATTACCGTGACGCTCCTGGACATTACCCTCCAGGATCTGAGAAACAGTGGTTTGATTCAGGAATACCGCGAGGATGGTGTCCTTCTGGGTGAAGGCCTTGCCTGTCAGCCGTTCGATGGCCCGCCGGTTACCAGGGATATCCATACACAGCCCGATGAGATCTCCCAGATGATCGATTTTCTGGAACAACGCAGTATGATTGTCGACAGACCCGCCTTGATCGAAATTTATTACAGAGGCATTGATTTGAAACAGGCGAAAACGATTTACATGCAGCATCAGCAACGATACGACACGTACATGAAAAAAATGAGACAACCCCTACAGCAAAAAGGCAAGGCCCTGTTTAATGCATTTGCTCTGGATTGCCACAAGTCAATGCATGCCGGTCATGTGGCACCATACGCCTTGCATGGAGATATCACATGAAAGAGGATTTTATCAGTGACAAGCGCCGGATCTCTTATCTGAGCGCAACTTACAGCCGGATATACCGGGGCCAGAGTGTATTGATCGAAGGAGATTTCGGGGCAGGAAAAACAAGGTTCCTGAAATCGCTGCGTCCCAAAAAACGCCATGCCATATGGGTGGACTCCCTGTTCAATATTCATGAAACCCTGGCATCTATCCTCCGGGAACTGAACTATGACACCCCGGCCACCTATCGCCGGACCCCCCAGTACCTGAAAATGATCTGCGCTTTGTCCAACTACTTCATTATTATTGACGAAGCCAGCGATCTGGACACCCGGGTATGGCCGTATCTCAAGCGGATCATCGATGCCGGTGTTCCGGTTGTGTTTGCCGGGCTGCCCAAAGTCAGAACCTATCTGAGCCGGAACCATCCCGATATTCTCAGCCGATTGAAAACCTTAATTTTATACCCCATTGTGGTGGAAGATTTTATCTCGGAATACAAAGACATTCAGCAGGAAGCCGTCGAACAGATCTATATGACCGTCAAAGGTGATATGCGCAAGTTCCAGGAAATCTGTACAGACTGCCGGGACAGGGCAAAAGAACTGAAGTATCAGTTTGTGGACATCAATCTTGCCCTTGAATTTATATCCGACCTGCCTCCCCAGTAATCTATAAAAAACACCCGCACGACCCTATAGGCCATTTGCCGATTTGCCGGCAGATGGCCTATTCTCATGAATCTCATCTCAAATCCGATTGTCAATCTTTGTTTTCATGATGCCGTCACAGCGCTGAAAAAGTCAAAATGTTTTGCAATTTGCTGTAATATTGGAGAAATACTAATGGCGTTACACTATTTTGATTGTTGAGACACATAACAATTTAAATATAACCAACTTGATTTAAAGAAGAAATTGATTCAATTGCCTGAATCAGGCGGAATGAAAAGCGTTACACTATTTGAATCTCATCAAACGATAATTAAAGTTCTCGGAACTTAGTGCCCAATTGACTTTCCATCCTCCACTTGTTACTCATAACCTATTTTCACTTTGATCATTTCTAAAATCACAACATAAGGAATTTTGATGTTCAAATTCTGGAGAATTATATTATTCAGTGCTATTTGTATCATCTCTTTATCTACACTCTGCCATGCAGATACTTTGTATTCTGGGTAGAGTAGAGCACTGATTCGGCCGGTTTCTTCAGCCCTTTTTATATTCGAGACGCCTTGCCGCACGCGGCTACTACGTGTTCCAAAGGCCTTGCATCCTCAATGCTCCCTCATCAAACCGTGCATACGGTTCTCCCGTACACGGCTTTCCGATGTTCTTCGCTGTAAGGCTTGCGCCCTTTTCCACTTTGCGTAAGTTGGGATTCCAACTTTTGCACAAATTTGATTTCCCCTCCATCCTTCTCTATGGACTTAAAGCTGACACCATCTATTCCAGGTGCACCTTTGTTTGCCCGGGCAAGGCGATAGGCATGACCAAGGATGTCAGCCCGGTAGACCTTGTCATATAAAGAATAGAAACGAAAATCCGGTTCCTGCTTGGCCTTACAATAGAGCTTCCTCTGAAGCGTCCTGATCCTATCCGGAGTTAGTAGCATATTGCAATCTCCTGATCCTCCGCTCGTTAGTTACGTGAACAAAGTAGGGTCCCTTTCCTTGGCCGGGGTTATGTTGTCCCTCAGCCTCAATCGGTACTATGAACCCCTCCGACTCCCAATACAGCCCCATGGAATTTCGGATCTCCTTATATCCATCAGTTAACGGCCCTTCACCGTAACCGCATTGGGTCTCCCGCACTGCACTGCAATTCTTCCGATACATGCCATCCCTGCTACCCCGGAAGATCACCTGAAAGGATTTCCGTTTTCTACTCCCAGGCACTACGGCCTTCCCTTGATGTCCAAAAGGTCGGCATCTTCAATTAGTTGACGAGGCTACATATAGGTTCACTTTCGTTACGGCCTGCATCTTTGCCCATAAGAAACTTACAACCTCTGGTTACCCAGACGCTGCTTCCCGGTGCTAAGAAGGCGTACGGATAATTCCTCCTTCAGGACTTTAACCTGTTAGAACTACAGTTGTTACGGCATACGGACAGCTTACTCAATTCAAACAAGAACGGGTGCATTCTAAAAATGTAGATTGCCTCCTTGGCGTGTATGCTTTGCATGGTCTGATGAACCATACGATGTAGAGATAACAGACTATCATTAGGAGGAACAGGTTATGAATATGAATATGAATAATATGAGAGCAATCCATCCTGGAGAAATAATCAAAGAAGAATATTTAGAACCATTAAATATGAGTGCTAACGCTTTGGCTGTTGCTTTGCGCGTACCAGCACCTCGGATCAATGATGTGATAAGACAAAAGAGAGGGATTAGCATTGATACCGCTCTCAGGTTGGCTATATACTTCAACACCACCCCGCAATTCTGGATGAACCTACAAATCAGCTATGACCTTAAAATGGCCAAACAGAATATGACAAAAATCGAGGATGAAATTATCCCTTTACAACCAATTACTGCTTGAAAGCGGCGGGTAACCATCCAAGGATTAAGGATTTCAAGGATTTCCGGGGACAGCTTACTTAATGCAAACAAGAAACATACTTCAGCCCGTTAATTCCCGAACATCGCGCCATTTGGTCCCAAATGGCAGGAATAGCAGCCAAAGCCTGTGCGGGTGATAATGCTGAACGGCTTGACGCCCAGGGCTGCAGACATTTCTGGAACCAGGCGGTCGAGTTTGAGCCGGGTGGTTTCCGGAGCCCTGTCGAATTCGGGGCCCAAAAGCAGGGCTCCGCTTAGTCGGGGCAGGGCAGCCGTGGGCATGTCATATATACCCTGGGTCTCTCCCTGGACATGGCAGAGGCTGCAATCTACCCGGGCAAACCGTTCCGGCTGCCAGGTGCCGAAGACATCGGCGGCAACCGGCAGAACCTTTTGACGCATATGGGCCTTGCGCTGGCTCAGGTCCATTTGTTCCCAGGTCAGCTGTTTTCCTTCTGGGTCAAGGGGGCCGACCCGTTTCGGATAGCAGCCGCAAAGCAGTGTTGCGGCCGCAGTCAGAATGAGAATGATGATTGTGAAATATTTGTTGTCCATGGTAATGCCCTCCAAAAGGATTGCCAAAATAATATCTTTATCCACGTTTTTACCGGCAGTTTGATATCCTGGGAGTACTGGATCTGCAAGGCCCTATGAAAAATCGTGCTTATGGCTTACGGCTTCCATTTTTTTCAGTGTAGATCTGTTTTTCGTTGCTGTATGTATTTCGTAACAAAATAAAGGCGTCTATGCAAGGTTGTTTTGACTTGCATTCTTTAAATAGAATTGATTTGTTAAAATGTCTTGACAACTTGACATATTATTAACTATGATGCCGGTATTATTAATTGAACAGCCCGCCGGATAACAAGTAAAATACAATTTCCGAACAGCTGCAAACTTAAGAGCAATACCGGCTATGCTGAATCCTGACTCCCCCATACCCTTGTATCACCAGATTTGCGAACAGCTCCAGTCCCGTATCCGGGAAGGCATGTATCCGCCCGGGCATATGATTCCGTCTGAAACGGAACTTGCAAAATCATATGGGGTGGGCCGCCCCACCGTGCGTCAGGCCATGGATATTCTGGTGCAACGGGGACTGATCCAAAGAAGGCGTGGGTCCGGAACCTTTGTGAAGGAACCGTCGCCGCAAATTGATCTGTTTTCCCTTGCCGGGACCTCCCGGGCATTTTCAACCAAGGGGGTGCCTACGCAAAAAAAAGTGATTTTACCTTTGAATAAACAAACCGTTACAGGTGATGTGGAAAATCCGTTCCACGGCAAACCCGCCTTTGCCATGTCCCGTTTGACCGTGGCCCGGGATGAACCTGTGCTGCTGGAGGATATTTTTCTGGACCCGGATCTGTTTGCGGGTATTGAGCATATGGCGCTTGGGGATAACTCCTTGTCCCGGGTGGTGTCCGAACGGTTTTATCTGGCACCTTCCGACGGCACCCAGCAGTTCCAGGTGGAGCCCTTGAATGAACAACGGGCCTCTCTTCTGGGCATGTCGCCTTTAGAGCCGATTCTGGTGGTCCGGCGGCTGTTAAATTTTCCCAAAGCGCCTGGTGCGATTTATTCGGTGCTGTTTTGCCGAACGGACCGGTTTGCCTTTTCCCAGACCATTAAAAATTCAGATATAAATTTATGACCCGAATCAAATTGCCAACCATTTTAAGAAAGGCAGATACATGAAACACCGCGGATATTACGGTCCCTTTGGCGGGGCATTTTTACCTGAAATCCTTGTGGCCACATTTGATGAGCTGGATGAGCGGTTCAGGCTGGCCAAAGAAGACAAGCGTTTCTGGGAAGAATATGAAACCCTGATGGCAACTTATTCCTGCCGTCCCACGCCCTTGACCTATGCCGAAAACCTTACCCGTCACTTTGGCGGGGCAAAAATCTATATCAAACGCGAAGACCTCAACCACACAGGCGCCCATAAGGCAAACAACGTCATGGGGCAGGGGCTTTTAGTCAAAAAGATGGGTAAAAAACGGGTGATTGCCGAAACAGGCGCGGGCCAGCACGGTGTGGCCACGGCCACCATGGCGGCCAAGTTCGGATTTGACTGCACCATCTACATGGGTGAGGTGGATGTACTGCGCCAGCGGCCCAATGTATTCTGGATGGAGCAGCTCGGCGCCACCGTCGTGCCGGTCACCGACGGCACCCGGATTCTCAAAGATGCCATCAACGAGGCATTCAGGGACTGGGTCACCAACATGGACACCACCCACTATGTATTGGGAACCGCCTGCGGACCCCACCCCTTTCCTGAAATGGTCTCCTGGTTCCAGTCCATTATTGGAAAGGAAGCCCGTATCCAGATCATGAAAGCCGAAGGCCGGCTGCCGTCCAAGGTCTTTGCCTGTGTGGGCGGCGGCTCCAATGCCATGGGGCTTTTTCAGGGATTCATGGATGATCCGGTTGAACTTGTGGGCGTTGAAGCCGGGGGTGAAGGTATTGCGTCGGGTCGTCATGCATCGCGGCTTTGTTCCGAAGATGCCAGCCCCGGCATTGCCCAGGGTTATAAAACCTATTTTTTGCAGAACAGTGACGGCCAGATGAAAGAGACCCACTCCATCTCCGCAGGTCTCGACTATGTCGGTGTCTCCCCCATTCTTGCCAATATGCGGGATGAGAAAAAAGCCCGGTTTGAATATGCCACGGACACCGAGGTGGTGGACGCCCTTAAGCTGACCATGCGGCTGGAAGGCATTATCCCGGCCCTGGAGTCCTCCCACGCCTTTGCAGGCGCCTTTAAGGAAGTTGCAAACATGTCAACGGATGATATCATCATCATCAACCAGTCCGGCCGGGGGGATAAAGACATCTTCACCGTGGCCGATGCCATTGGCGATCCCAAATGGAAAGAATTTATCTGTTCCAAAGCAGGAGAATATCAAAATGAGTGATACAATTACTTCGGCACCTGCCCCCGCCTTTCTGGAAACCTATATCCGGGAACAGCGAAAGAAAAAAGATATTTTGTTGATGACCCATATTGTCATGGGCTACCCTTCCTTTGACGCCTCCTTTGAAATTGTCCGGCAGATGGTGGACGCAGGCGTGGACCTGATGGAGCTGCAGATCCCGTTTTCAGAACCCATGGCAGACGGGCCGGTGATCCTCAAGGCCAACCAGGCCGCCCTTGACCGTGGCGCCACAGTGGAAAAATGTTTTGCGTTTGCCCAAAAGGTGTCGGACAATTTTGACATTCCGTTTTTGTTCATGACCTATGGCAACATTCTCTTTAAATACGGCATGGATGCCTTTGCCTCCCACATGTCGGAAATTGGAATAAAAGGCGCCATTGTCCCGGATTTTCCACCGGAAGAGGCAGGTGATTATCTGTCAGCCATGAAAAAATATCATCTCTCCCCGGTGTTTATCTTTTCTCCGGAAACCTCGGATCAGCGTATGCAGATGATCAATACCCATGCCACAGGCTTTATTTACTGCCTGGCAAGAAAAGGGGTTACCGGAAAAGAGACTCAGTTCTCTTCAGAAATGGGGAACTACCTTGACCTGTGCAGGCAACTCACCCGGCTGCCCACGGCCGTGGGCTTCGGGGTAAAAGAAAAGGCCGACGTTGATTTTCTTGTGGGCAAAGCAGACATTGCCGTGGTGGGTTCCCAGACCATCCGGGAGGTGGAGCAAAAAGGGGTGGATGCCACTGGCCCGTTTATTCGCAGTCTGACAGAATAAGGCTTTTATATTTCCATTTGGTTAAAATACCATTGCGCCTTGATTCCTGATCCGGTTTTGGGTTTTATGATACAAATAAAGTGTTTGATCTGGTATAAACGAGCATGCCCCTAATGGACACAACAAAAAAATGAAAGATATGAGTGGTGAGTGGTGAGTATTGAGTAGTGAGAAAACAGCTTGTTTTAAATCTCACGACTCAATACTCACTACTCATATCTTTCTTGTAAAAAGAATAAAAAATCTAAAATCCTTAGAGGAAACGCACCATGAATGTGGATGGAAAACAGATGCGGCCCATCTGGTTTGATAATGAGTCAAAAACCGTTCGGGTTATAGACCAGAGACGCCTGCCCCATGAGCTGATTGTCCAAGACCTGACAACCAATGATCAGGTCATCCATGCCATCAAGGAGATGTATGTCAGAGGCGCTCCGTTGATCGGCGCCACAGGGGCGCTGGGTGTCTATGTCATTCTGGTGCAGAAGGGCAACCAGGGGGCGGATGATGCATGGTTGAAACGTGAGTGCGCACGTCTTCGAGATGCCCGGCCCACCGCTACAAATCTGGCCTGGGGCGTGGACCGGGTCATGGAGAAAGCCCTCAACGCGTCCGAATATGGCGCCCGGGTGGCAGCCGCGTTGAAAGAAGCCCTGGGCGTTGTGGAAGAAGAAGCTGTAAATTGCCGGAAGATCGGTGAATTCGGCCTCTCCATCATCAGGGAGATTGCTGAAAAGAAAAACGGTGAGCCCGTAAACATCCTGACCCACTGCAATGCCGGATGGCTTGCCTGCATCGAGTACGGCACAGCCACAGCACCCATGTACACCGCGTTTGATGCAGGTATTGACATTCATGTCTGGGTGGATGAGACGCGGCCCCTGAACCAGGGATCGCGCCTGACTGCCTGGGAGCTTGGCAAACACGGTATCCGTCATACCGTGATCACGGATAATGCCGGAGGCCATCTCATGCAGCACGGCATGGTGGATCTGGTTATTGTCGGCACGGACCGCACCACCCGGGCCGGTGATGTGGCCAACAAAATCGGCACCTATCTCAAGGCTCTGGCTGCCCGGGACAACAATGTGCCCTTCTATGTAGCGCTTCCGTCATCCACCTTTGACTGGACCATCACCGACGGTGTAAAAGATATTCCCATTGAAGAGCGGGACCCGGACGAGATTAAATTCGTTCAAGGGTTTTGCGATGGAAAAATTTCATCTGTTCTGGTGCCGCCGGAAAGCAGTCCGGCGGCCAATCACGCATTTGATGTGACCCCGGCCCGTCTTGTGAGCGGATTTATCACCGAACGCGGCATTTGCGGTGCCGGTGAAGAACAGATTATGGCATTGTTCCCAGACAAAAAAGCAGATAAAAAAATCGGATAAAAGAACAGGTGCGCGTGAAGACGCAGCCCGAAAAAAGGATTTTGGAAATCAGTTTATGACGACACCCCTCACAGACCTGGAAAAAAAAGTAATTTCACTGTTACAGACCGACATCCCGGTCTGCAAACGCCCCTATCTTGAAATGGCAGAACAGATCGGGATTTCAGAAGAAAAATTTCTTGAAGTGCTGTCCAATCTCCATGACAGAAATATGATCCGTCGTTTTGGTGCCACGCTTAAACATCAGAAGTCGGGATTCAAGGCCAATGCCATGGTGGCCTGGAAAGTGCCTGAAGAGCGGGTGGAAGAGGTGGGAAACATCATGGCCTCCTTCCGTGAGATCACCCATTGCTACCGGAGGGATCCTGCGCCCGGGTGGGATAGGAACCTGTACACCATGGTTCACGGGGCAACCGAGGAGGAATGCTTTGCCATTGCGGCAAAGGTTTCAGAAGCCACGGGTGAAAAGGATTATACCCTGCTGTTTTCCCGTCGGGAGCTGAAAAAAACATCCATGCAGTATTTTGAAAGCTGATTCGCCTCACATTCTTTGCGTCAATCCCTGGGTCCACGATTTTGCCGCTTTTGATTTCTGGGCCCGGCCCTTGGGTCTTTTTACCATTGCCGCCATCCTGCGCCAGAACCGCGTGCGGGTTTCATTTCTGGACTGCATGAATCGGTTTCACCCCCGGAAAACAAATCCTGTCAAGGTGTATTGGGACGGCAGAGGCCCCTTTGACAAAACCCAGATTCCTTTACCCCGGGCGCTTGACGCCCATCTGGGCCATGTCAGTAAAAAATTCACCCGGTACGGGGCGTTAAAAGAGTGGATTGAACAGGATCTTCTGGCCATGGATCGGCCCGACCTGATCCTGGTTACCTCGCTTATGACCTATTGGGCCACGGGTGTGGCTGAAACCATTGCCCTGCTCAAAAAGATTTTTCCCGACGTGCCCGTGGTGTTGGGCGGTATTTATGCCACGCTTTGTGAAACCCATGCCCGAAAATATTCCGGGGCAGATCAGGTCATTACCGGCCCGGCCGAACCCGTCCTGGCAGATCTGGTTGAAACCTACACCGGGTTTACCCTCAATGAGATGCCGGACCCGGCAGACCTTGACACCACCCCCTTTGCAGCCCTGGATCTTCAGGACGCCATTGCCTATGCGCCAATTCTGACCTCCCGGGGGTGTCCCTTTTCCTGTGAATACTGCGCCTCTTCCTTTCTTGAACCCCGCTTGCGGCGGCGCTCCCCTGAAAATGTCTTTCAGGAGCTCTGTCACTGGCATAACAATTTTCAGGTGAAAAATTTTGCCTTTTACGATGATGCGCTGCTAATTAATCCGGAACGATATGCGTTTCCCCTGCTTGAACGCATTATTGATGAAAAAATGGACATCTTTTTTCACACCCCCAATGCCGTTCATATAAAAGAGATCTCGGCAAAAGCAGCGGATCTGATGTTCAAAGCAGGGTTTAAGACCATCCGCCTGGGGCTTGAAACCGCAGATTTTTCAAGCCATCGCCACGACATTAAGGTGAAACGGAATGAATTTTTTACGGCTGTGGATCACCTGCGCACATCAGGATTTGCAAAGGATCAGCTGGGCGCCTACCTTCTCTGTGGACTGCCCGGCCAGAATCTTGATGAGGTGGAAGCGTCCGTCAACCTGGTGAAAGGCCTGGGGCTAACCCCGGTTCTCGCCTATTACACCCCCATCCCTCACACCCCCATGTGGGCGGATGCCGTAAAAAATGCCCGTTTTGATATCACGGCCCATCCGGCGCTGACCAACAACAGTCTGTTTCCCTGTGTGCGCTCGCAACAGGATTTGGATCGCATTTCTCAATTGAAAAAGATAGTGAAATAACGTATATCTCATTAATTATAAAATATAATTTAATTGAATAAAATTATGATAGTATTTGATTTGGAATGCATTAACGGGCACGTTTTTGAAGGCTGGTTTGATGACCGGGACGATCTTAGCCGGCAGCAGGAGCAGGGCCTTCTGCAATGCCCCGTGTGTGACAGTTTTTCAGTAAGCCCCAAGCTGTCTGCCGTGGCCATACGAAGATCGGCCGCCCCAGTTTCCGGCGGTTCAGGCCGGGAGATGGCTTCCCAGGCCCAACTGGACGCCATGGCCGAATTTGCCGAAAGGATGACCCAGTACGTTGAAAACAACTATGAAAATGTAGGCTCATCCTTTGCAAAAGAAGCCTTGGAAATGCATTACGGGGTCAAAGAGTTCAAACAGATCCGGGGCACCACCACCAAGGAAGAGGAAAAAACCCTGGAAAAAGAAGGAGTCCCGGTATTTAAACTTCCAACCTTTAACACAGACAACGAAGACTTCAATTAATTCGCTCGTTTCCTGCGCCCTGCCCAATATAAGAATAAAAGGAGCCTGACATGAAAAGATTTGTTCAATGTTTTGCTGTTATTTCAGTCATTATTATCTCCTGCGGACCGGTCTGGGCCAAAACGCCGCTTCCCGTGTTTGTCAGCATCGTGCCCCAGCAATATTTTGTGCAACAAATCGGCAAAGATAAAGTGGCTGTTTCCGTAATGGTCCAACCCGGGGCAAGCCCGGCCACATATGAGCCAAAACCGGCACAGATGGCCAAACTATCCAAAACCCGCCTCTATTTTTCCATTGGTGTACCCTTTGAAACATTCTGGCTTAACAAAATTGCATCCGCCAATCCGGATATGACCATTGTGCATACAGATAAAGAGATAGAAAAACAGCCCATGGGTGTCCACCATCACGGGGGGGAAGAGCATGCTGATCAAGATGATCACAAAGCCCGGACGGAAAAGGACCGTGACCACGAAAATGATCATGGCCATGCCGGACTGGACCCGCATATCTGGCTCTCTCCCAGGCTGGTCACGATCCAGGCCAAACACATCCTTGGCGCCCTTGCCGCCGCAGACCCTGAAAATATGGATTTTTACACGGCCAATTATAATGCCTTTGTTAAGGAGATTGATGCCCTTGATCAGCATTTGATCCAGATGCTAAAGGACAATGCCGGCATGCAGTTTATGGTTTTTCATCCGTCATGGGGTTATTTTGCCAGGGATTACAAGCTGAAAATGATCCCCATTGAAATAGAAGGTAAGAACCCTAAGCCGGCAAAGCTCCAGGCTTTGATCCGGCATGCCAGAGACGAAGCCATCAACGTGATTTTTGTCCAGCCCCAGTTTTCAACCAAAAGTGCAGAACTCGTGGCCAAGGAGATCAACGGACAGGTTATCCCAGCCGACCCCCTGGCGTTGGATTGGCTGGATAATATGAAAAAAGTGGCTGAACAGTTCAAGGAGGTCCTGAAATAGTCGCGATTTTAAAAAAAGCCCTGGTTACGATTGAAGATGTGGATTTTTCCTACAATGGAGAAACTGTTCTTTCCGGCATCAATCTGACCATCCGGGAACATGATTTTATAGCCTTTATCGGCCCCAACGGCGGAGGGAAATCCACCCTGATTCGTCTGATCCTGGGTCTGATCAAGCCGGATAAAGGTAAAATCCGAGTGTTGGGAGAGCGTCCCGGCAGGCATACCCAGGCCCTGGGATATGTGCCCCAGAACGTCCATATCAACAACCATTTCCCCATTACCGCCCTGGATGTTGTGCTCATGGGATGCCTGGGTACGGGAGGGCATTTCGGGCAGTCCAGACGGACCCGGAAAGAGTGTGAAAAAGAGGCGTTAGCCACCCTGGAGCGCATGGGTATGGCCGAACATGCCCGCAAAAAGATTGGGGAACTTTCCGGAGGACAGCGCCAGCGGGTGTTCATTGCCCGGTCTCTGATGACCCGGCCGCGTCTGTTGCTTCTGGACGAACCCACGGCAAGCATAGACTCAAAAGGGCAGAGGGATTTTTTAAACCTGCTTGAAACCTTGAATAAAGATGTGGCCATTGTGGTGGTCACCCATGATTTGTTTTCCGTTTCCAGTTATGTCAAATCCGTGGCCTGCGTGAACCATGGGCTGCATTATCATTCCGAGGAGGAGATTAAAGGGCAGATGCTTGAAACCATGTATGCCTGCTCGGTGGAAGATGTGTGCCGGGTACAGGTGTTGACCAAGGTCCTGCCCGGGGCAGGGCATAAGCACGCAGGAGGAGACGATGGAAATTCTTAAGTACGAGTTCATGCGTCATGCCTTGGCCGCAGGACTGCTGACCAGCATCATCTGTGGCATCATGGGCACGCTGGTGGTGGTGAACCGCATTGTGTTCTTATCCGGGGGCATTGCCCACGCCGCCTATGGGGGGATCGGCATGGCATTTTATTTCAACTGGCCGGTGATCCCTTCCACCATGGGGTTTTCCCTGGGCGCTTCCCTGGTCATGGCAGCAGTTACCCTGAACAACAGGCAACGGGCGGATACCGTCATTGGCGTGATTTGGGCTGTGGGCATGGCATTCGGCATTATTCTGGTGGATCTGACCCCAGGGTATAATGTGGATCTGATGAGCTATCTTTTCGGCAGTATTCTTACTGTGCCCGGATCAGATTTGGTCATCATGGGTATCATCGGCACCCTGATTCTTGTTCTGGTTGTCTTTTTCTACAAGGAGCTTATGGCGGTTTCCTATGACGAGGAATTTGCGGGCCTGAGGGGGCTTCCGGTCCACGGGATCTACTTTTCCCTGATCGCCATGCTTGGACTCACCGTGGTCATGGTGATCCAGGTGGTCGGGCTGATTATGGTGATTGCGCTGCTCACCATCCCTCCGTTCATGGTGGAAAAATATGCCCGCTCCCTGGGGGCAATGATGGTCGGTTCAAGTTTGCTGGGCGCCTGTTTCACCATGGTGGGGCTCTATTTGTCCTACCGGTTTGACCTGACCTCGGGGGCTGCCATCATCATGGTGGCCGGCACCGTATTCCTGGTCACTCTGGGTGTTGAAAAACTCCGGGACTTTATACCCAGAACGTTTCGGCATGCCGGAGAACGATAGGGGTAATGTCATGTGTATTCACTGTGACTATAGATATAATGCCTTTTATTCAAACAGTTTATTCACTGCAGCCGCAATCTTTGCCTCGTCCGCCGGGTGGGGGATGGTGATCTGGTCGCCATTGGGGTTTTGGGTATTGTAGGCAATGGCAACCTCCCTTGCGTTGGGATTGCCGGCCCAGTTCCTTCGGGCCACCCCGCCCATGACATCCCAGAGTATGGCGGATTTGATGATTGAATCCACGCGTTCGCTGCCGTCGAGTACCAGGCCGAACCCGCCGTTCACGGCCTTGCCGATGCCGGTGCCCCCGCCGTTATGCAGTGCCACCATGCTCATGCCCCTGGCGGCATTGCCGGCAAAGCAGTGGGTGGCCATGTCGGCGCACACATTGGAACCGTCATGGATATTGGCGGTTTCCCTGAACGGGGAATCTGTGCCGCCGGGGTCATGGTGGTCCCGGCCCAGCATGATCGGGGCGCAGACTTCACCGGTTCGGACCATTTTATTGAATTTCAGGGCAATGGATACCCTGCCTTCCGCATCCTGGTATAAAATCCGGGCCAGGGAGCCTACCACCAGTCTGTTTTGTTTGGCATCCCTGATCCACACGTAATTGTCCCGGTCATAGGACCGGCGGTCCGGATTAATGCAGGACATGGCCGCGGCATCGGTTTTATCCAGATCTTCGGGATTGCCGGAAAGGCATACCCAGCGAAAGGGGCCGTACCCGTAATCGAAAATCGGTCCCATGATATCTTCAAAATAGGAGGGGTAAACAAATCCGTCCTTGGCATCCACACCATTTTTGGACACGCCGCTGACACCGGCATCAAACACCGCTTTTAAGAAAGCATTGCCATAGTCAAAGAAATAGGTGCCGTTAGCCGTGAGTTTTTGAATCAGTTCATAATGCCGCTTCAGGCTGTCATCCACCAGGCGCTTGAACCGGGTCCTGTCTTTGGCCAAAAGTTCGGTGCGCGCCTCGAACGTCAGGCCCACCGGACAGTATCCGCCATCATACACCACATGGCATGAGGTTTGATCGGACAACAGATCCACGGTCAAATTTTTTTTGATCAAAAAGTCGAGCAGGTCCACGATGTTGCCGTGAAACGCAATGGAGGTGTTTTCCTTTGCTTTTACAGCGGATTTGGCTCTCCGGTAAACCGTTTCCAGGTCATCGGAAACCACATCCACCCAGCCCTGTTCATGCCGGGTTAACACCCTGGAGGAATCCACCTCTGCGATGATGGAGACCGCCCCTGCAATTTTAGCCGCCTTGGGCTGGGCCCCGCTCATGCCCCCAAGTCCGGATGACACAAAGAGCAGTCCTGCCAGATTCCCGTCCGCCGGCACCCCGCACATCTGTCGTCCGGCATTGAGAAGTGTGTTGTAGGTGCCGTGGACAATCCCCTGGGGGCCGATGTACATCCAGCCGCCGGCCGTCATCTGGCCGTAGGAGGAGACCCCCATCTGCACGGCAATCTCCCAGTCCTCCGGGTTGTCGTAAAGCCCCACCAGAAGCCCGTTGGTGATGATAACCCTGGGGTTGTCCGGTGCCGAGGCAAAGAGCCCCAGCGGGTGCCCGGACTGCATCACCATGGTCTGGTGGTCGGTGAGCGCCGCAAGGTAGCGTTTGATCAGCTGATACTGCATCCAGTTCTGGCACACCGCGCCGGTCTCCCCGTAGGTCACCAGTTCATAAGGATACAACGCCACATCAAAATCAAGGTTGTTGTCGATCATCACCTGGAGTGCTTTGCCGGCCACACACCTTCCCTTGTAGTCATGAATGGGCTTTGCCCTGATATGCCCCTGGGGACGAAAGCGGTAGCCATAAATCCGGCCCCGGGTCCGAAGTTCTTCTAAAAATTCAGGAATAAGTTCATCATGAAGCGTTGCAGGGATATAGCGCAGAGCATTTTTCAGGGCCACAGCGGTTTGTGACCGGGTCAGGCGAAACCCTCTGTCAGGTGCCCTGCGGACGCCCGGACGAAATTGTTTTTCAGGCGGAAGGGTATCCGGCAGGCAGATGGTCATAGACGGGGCAGGCGGATTGCTCATCGCTTTTTCTCCTTCGTGCTGTCCGGCAGGGAATGACGCCTGCCGATGGATTTGATTGGCTTGAATATACAAAAATTATCGCCTGAAAAAACACATGTCAACGCTTATCTTGATTCATCGTTTCCTAAATTTTTCCATGTGCCGCACAATAATCTTTTTGACAATGCATTCAGATTCATGACAGTTAAAGGGCAGCAAATTTGAGATCCCGGCTGTTCCGGGAAACTGTAAGCGGTTTTTTGGCTCGTGTCATTTTGTTTGTAAGAACAGCCACGGGCTGACCTGGCATATCAACTGCCAGGCATAGCCCACAACAAAGGTTGAAAGATCTGAGTAACGTACCCAGACTTTCTTATAAAATTAAGGAAAGCGTCATGAATAAACCCCATCAACTGACTGTATTTGATTTTTTTCACAGAAACGCACAGATGAACGGCCCGGGATGCGCCCTGTACTTTAATGGTGAAACCCGCAGCCATTCAGAACTGTTTGACGATGCCTGCCGGCTGACCAAGGGTATGGCAACACTCAATCTGGCTGCCGGCACCCGTGTGGCCGTGGTCGCCAAAAACCACCCGGCATTTTTTCACCTGTTTGCATCGGCTTCCGCCTTAAACCTGTCTCTTGTGCTCATCAACCGGCGCCTGGGCGAAGAAGAACTGGCCCATGCCCTTGATGACACTGCTCCACAGGTGGTCATTTATGATAACGAAATGAAAGACAAAATTGATCCCCTGCTTCAGGAGAGAAGCGGCATTGTCTACAGCTTCAATCTATCGGACAATTTTTTTTCCCTCTATGCGCAGGATTCCCGGGGTGCCGTTGAACTGGCCGCCGCTTCAGATCCGGACCTTGCTTATATTATTATCCACACTGCAGCAGTCCAGGGTAAACCAAGGGGGGCGGTGCTCAGTCAGGCCAACCTTATCCTGGCCAACCTTCAGCTTATGCATGCCTATGGTCTGGACAAAACAAAAACCTATTTAAATATTTTGCCCCTGTTTCACATCATGGGGGTGAATATCGGGCTTGCCACCCTCATGGCCGGTGGGAAAAATGTGATTATGGACCAATTTTCCCCCCAATCCAGCCTCGATCTGATCCAGGAACAAAATGTATCGATTTTCGGATCCTTTCCACCGATTCTGGGCCGTATTCTGGAATGCATCCAGTCCCAGGATACGCCGCCGGATCTGTCCGGCCTTGAACTTGTGGCAGGCCTTGAAAACCCGGAAACCGCAGGACTTTGGGAAGCTGTTACAGGGTCAAAATTCTGGATCATGTACGGACAGACCGAAACCTCCGGCCTGATTACGTTTTCCCCCATTTTTGAAGCGCCCGGATCTGCGGGCAGGGTATCGCCCCTGGTCAGGATGATCGTTGCCGATGATCTGGATAATGCCCTGCCGGCAGGCAGCACCGGAGAAATCCTTATCAAAGGCCCCCTGGTATTCAAGGGATACTGGAATGCCGACGACCTTAATGCATTTACATTCAGAAACGGCTGGCACCATACAGGAGACATGGGGCAGCTGGATGAAAACGGATACCTTTATTTCAAAGGCCGCAAGCCCGAAAAGGAATTGATCAAACCCGGCGGGGAAAACGTGTTTCCGGCAGAGGTGGAAAATGCCCTTGTCAGCCATGAGGCGGTGGAGAAGGCATGTGTATTCGGCGTGCCGGATGCGGAATTTGGCGAGGCCGTCAAGGCCGTGTGTACCCTGAATGTTGGCTTTACCGTTGAAGAAAAAGAGTTAATTGCCTACACCGGCACCCTGATTGCCGGTTTTAAGAAACCAAAATTCATTGTGTTTGTTGATCAGTTGCCCCTGACTGCAGCAGGAGATATCGACCGTTTTGCAATTAAAGAAAAATATACCCACGGGCAATAACCATCATACATTGCAACTCCGGCACACGCCTTGTCGACAAAAGGCTTTGTCTCAAAGATTGTGCCATACCTTTTTTTTATTCTCCCTTTCTTTCTTATTGTTCAATAATGATTACTTCTTTATTGACGAAAATAAAAGTTATTTGTATAAAACTTATTCGCAATAACGTTAAAAAACATCACAAGGTATATTGTGAATTATAAAAGGAGTTTTTAATGACCGTCATCAACCTGAGACAAATGAAGCGGAACCAGACCGGGGTCATTACCTCTGTGAAAGCGCAGGGCGAAATGGGTCGCCGGATACGGGATATGGGAATTGTACCCGGCAAAGAAGTTACCGTCCAGGGCAGGGCACCGCTGTATGACCCCGTGGCATTGCGGATCATGGGCTTCACCTTGACCTTAAGAAACAACGAAGCCGATTATATCCAGGTGGAGGTGGAATAGAATGAGCATAGCGATTGCCCTTGCAGGAAACCCAAATGCCGGAAAAACAACCCTTTTCAACGAACTGACAGGTGCACGTCAGCATGTGGGCAATTACCCCGGGGTCACCGTGGAAAAAAAACAGGGCACCTGCGTTTCCGAGGTCGGCACTTTTGAAATCATTGATCTTCCCGGCACCTATTCCCTGACCGCCTATTCACTGGAAGAGGTGGTGGCAAGGGACTACCTGGTTAATGAAAAGCCCGCCATGATCGTTAATATCGTGGATGCGTCAAACCTGGAACGTAACCTTTACCTGTCCGTGCAGTTCATGGAGATGGGTATTCCGGTCTGCCTGGCCCTGAACATGATGGATGTGGCCCAAAAAAGGGGCATAGAGATCAATGCCGACAGGCTGTCCGAGCTTTTGGGCGTTCCTGTGGTTCCCATGGTGGCGAGGACCGGCAAGGGAAAAAAAGAGCTGCTGGCCCAAGTGGCAAAAGCTATTGACAAACCGGCCGCACCCTTATTGATCTCCTATGGCCAGGACATTGACAAGACCCTGGATGAAATGGAAAAGATTATCCGGGAAAACAACTTTTTAACAGATAGATATCCGCCCCGCTGGGTGGCACTTAAGTATCTTGAAAACGACAATCAGATTTTGGAGCTTGGCGCGGACTGCAGTAAAGAAACAGCCGGCAAACTTATAGAAATTGGGGAAAAAGTCGGCAGGCATATGTCAGCGACCCTTGATACCCATCCCGAAGGCATGATTGCCGACCAGAGATACGGATTTATCAACTCCATCCTCAAGCAAAATGTGGTCCGGTTCGCCTATGACCGTAACCGGCTCCAGCGTTCGGATCAGATCGACAAAGTGCTGACCAACCGATTTTTGGGCCCCTTGCTGATGGTGGGCGTGCTGGCAGCCTTGTTCCAGTTTACCTTTACTTACAGTGCCTTGCCTGTTGAATGGATTGAAGGGCTTTTTGGCTGGATCAGCGGGGTGGCGGATGCGATCCTGCCCGACGGCCTTCTCAAATCCATGATTGTATCCGGAATCATTGACGGTGTTGGCGGTGTCATGGGGTTTGTGCCGCTGATCATGTTCATGTTTCTGGGTATCTCCTTTATTGAGGATTCAGGATATCTGGCCAGAATGGCCTTTATGCTGGACCGGGTATTCCGGATATTCGGACTCCACGGCAGTTCTGTCATGGCATTTATTGTTTCCGGCGGCATTGCCGGCGGGTGTGCCGTGCCCGGCGTTATGGCGGCCCGGACTCTGAAATCTCCCAAGGAACGTCTGGCCACCCTTCTGACTGTACCGTTCATGAACTGCGGTGCCAAACTTCCGGTATATGCCCTGCTGGTCGCAGCATTTTTTCCCAAGAGCCAGACCACTGTCATGGTCATCCTTACCATGATTTCGTGGATCGGCGCCCTGCTGGTGGCAAAACTTTTAAGGAGTACGGTAATTCGTGGAGAATCCACGCCCTTTGTCATGGAATTGCCCCCCTACCGGCTGCCCACCCTTAAAGGGCTCTGGATCCACACCTGGGAAAGAACCTGGCAGTACATGAAAAAGGCAGGTACTGTGATCCTGGGTATCTCTATTCTTCTTTGGACCATGATGACCTTTCCCGGACTGGATGACAAAACCACGGCACAATTTGAATCCCGGCGTACAGCTATCATTGATTCAGTTCAGGCAGAGATTTTAAAGGAAATTGACACCGCAGATAAAGACGCTGAGCTTTCCCCTGAGGCCCGGAAGGTAAAGGATGCCCTGGCGGGTATTGACGGTCGGAAATCCCTGACCAGGCTTGAAAATTCTTTTGCCGGCAGAATCGGCAAAGCCCTTGAAAAAATTTCTTACCTGGCCGGATTTGACTGGCGGACCAATATCGCCCTGCTGGGTGGTTTTGCAGCCAAGGAGGTGGTGGTGTCCACACTGGGAACAGCCTATTCTCTTGGGGATGTGGACTCTGGAAGCACAGAATCCCTGGGACAAAGGCTTGCCAAAGCCCCTGGGTGGGGGCCTGTCACCGCCTTTGCTCTGATGATTTTTACAATCTTTTACTCCCCTTGTTTTGTGACGGTTGCGTGTATTGCAAAGGAGACCGGGTCTTGGAAATGGGCGGCATTTTCAGTGGGTTTTAATACGGCCCTGGCTTTTGCGCTGTCAGTGTTGGCGTACCAGGTCGGCTCCCTGATTGTTAATTAAAAAACACACGTTAAGGAGGAAAAAATGGGAAATATTCTGGTTGGACTGATTGTGGCCGCAGCCCTGTTTTATTTGATCAGAAGAGTGATCAAAATTTTTAAAGGAGAGTCCTCATGCAGCTCCGGATGTGAAGGGTGTACGCCCTCCACGCAGCAGAAGTGCTGCAGCCCAAAAGACCATTCAGACACTGACCGGTTGGAATAACAGAATCGGGAGCGAACAATGGATACCCAAGGCGCTTTTGCTGCAAAAATATACGACCCTGTACTCTTTTTTGCCCTGAAAAACATCCGGCAGGATATCATCCGTCTGATTCCAGACCATGACGCACGCATTCTGGATCTGTGCTGCGGGACCGGCGATCAGTTGAGAAGATTGTCAAACGCAGGCTTCAGCAATTTAACAGGTGTGGATATATCCTCCGACATGCTTAAGGTTGCCCGGAAAGGCAATAAAATTGCAAAGCTAATGGAATGTGATGTGCAGCACACAGGACTGCCTGGTGCAAGTTTCGACATCATTATCATTTCCCTTGCAGTTCATGAAAAATCTGCCCAGATGCAAAATAATATGCTGGCGGAGGCGAATCGTCTGTTAGCGCCGGGCGGTCAACTTATTTTAGTGGATTTTTCTCTGGATGATCAGGCCAAGATGATGAGCAAAATCGCTGCCACCATAATTGAACGCCTCGCTGGTGAAGCGCATTATCGTAATTTTAAAACCTATGTAAAAAAAGGCGGTATGATCTCTGTTATCCAGGGTCGTTTTAAAATACGGCAACAGATCAGGCATGCGCAGGGCGTGATCAGCATCTGGACAGTGACGGCAAGCAACCATAATCTCTCTGCCAGCCTGCTTTAAACGATAAAAGAATCAAAGGCAGGGTAAATGATGCCCCGCCTTTTCTTTGTAACAACTGATGTTTTTTTATCGCGTTATGCCCTATTCTGATGCCGCGAAACCAAAATTTATTTGTAATCGTAAAATCCCTTGCCGGTCTTGCGTCCCAGCCATCCTGCCTGCACATATTTTCTTAACAGCGGGCAAGGTCTGTATTTGGAGTCCTTGAATCCGTCATACAGGGTTTCCATGATGGCAAGGCAGGTATCCAGACCAATGAGGTCGGCAAGGGTCAACGGGCCCATGGGATGTGCCATTCCAAGCTTCATGACCGTATCAATGTCCTCTTTGGTGCCGACGCTCTGGTAGAGACAGAAAACCGCCTCATTGATCATGGGCATCAGTATCCGGTTGGCGATGAACCCGGGGAAGTCATTGGCTTCGGCCGGGATCTTTCCGAATTTCTTGGACAGATCCCAGGTCAGTTTAAAGGTCTGTTCGGAAGTGGCAATCCCCCTGATGACCTCCACAAGTTTCATCATGGGCACGGGGTTCATGAAATGCATGCCGATCACCTTGTCCGGTCGGGAGGTCTGGGCTGCTATGCTGCCGATGGGAATGGATGACGTGTTGGAGGCCAGGATCACGTTCTCTGGGCAGATTTCGTCCAAGTTCCTGAATATTTGAAATTTCAGGTCTTCACGTTCCACGGCGGCTTCCACCACGAAATCGGCCTTGGCCATATCCTTTAAATCCGTAGTGGTGGTAATTCTGGCAAGGGTGGTATCCTTATCCGCCTGGGTTATTTTTTCTTTCTTTAACAGACGGTCCAGGGAGCCTGAAATTGTTGCAAGGCCTTTTTCGCAGAACTCTTCTTTAATGTCGCTCATGATTACATTCATTCCTGCCGCAGCAGCCACCTGGGCAATGCCGTTGCCCATCTGACCGGAACCCACAACACCAAAGGTGTTTACTTCCATTGTTTTATTCTCCTATACAGTCAACGTGGAAAAGTTTTTTTTAGAACAGACAATAGCTACCGGTTGACAACTAGTGCCACGGCCTCTCCCCCCCCTAAACACAGGCAAGCAAGGCCGGTTCTCACATCTCTTTTGGCCATTTCATACAATAATGTGGTCAGAACCCGCGCGCCTGAGGCGCCGATGGGATGCCCCAAAGCCACGGAACCTCCGTTGACGTTCACCTTTTCGGGGTCCAGTTCCAGGACCTTGTTGATGCCGGTGGAGGTGCCGGAAAAGGCCTCGTTGATTTCAAACAAATCCACCTCATGAATACCGATACCCTGTTTTTTTAAGACTTTGGGAATGGCGTAAATGGGTGCCATGAGCACATATTTCATATCAATGGCATAGGAGGCCTGGGCGCCGATTTCTGCCATGACCGTGCATCCCAGCTCTTTTGCTTTTGATTCGCTCATTATCACCACGGCGCTTGCGCCATCGGCGATGATGGACGCATTGCCTGCCGTGCCAACGCCGTCTTTTTTAAAAGCGGGTTTCATTTTGGACAAAAATTCAAAAGTTGTCTCCTGGGGGCATTCGTCCGTATCAAAGATTTTAGGATCACCCTTTCGCTGGGGGATCGAAACAGGCATAATTTCATCCTTAAACCGCCCTTGGGCAACAGCCTTGTTGGCCCGGGCATAGGACTGGGCTGCAAAGCGGTCCTGGTCTTCACGGGTCACTTCCCAGCGCTCGGAGCAAAGTTCATTGGACATGCCCATGTGAAAATCATTTACAACATCCCACAGCCCGTCATGGACCATATGGTCCTCAATGCGTCCGGGCCCCATGCGATGTCCCCACCTGGCCTTTTCCATATAATAAGGCGCCATGCTCATGGTCTCCATGCCGCCGGCCACCACAACATCAGCATCGCCGCACTGGATAGCCTGGGCTGCCAGCATAACGGCTTTAAGAGATGACCCGCACACCTTGTTTACGGTAATGGCTTCCACTTCCCAGGGTAGGCCTGCCTTAACCACAGCCTGTTTTCCAGGATTCTGGCCGTACCCGCAGGGCAGGACCATTCCCATGATGCATTCATCCACCACGGCATCCTCAATATCAGCACGTCGGATTGCTTCCCTGATGACAAGACCCCCAAGTGTTGTGGCGCCCATGCCGCTTAAGGAACCGCCAAAACTGCCGAGGGGGGTTCGGGTCGCACTGACGATAACTGCTTTGTTCATTCTAAACTCCTTTATTCTCTTTAGACAGATAAGATTTAAATGCAGATATCAGGGCTCAAACGCAGCACCGGTACCGGGCTGTGACGAAAAATTTTTTCAATGGTGCTGCCCAGAACAAATTTGACCGAGCGACTGTGACCTAACGGGCCTAAAACCAAGGCATCTGCCCTGAGGTTTTTTGCCGCACTAAGTATCTGTTCACAAGGATCTCCCGAGTCAATGGTGATATCAATCCCTGCCAAATCCTCAATGCCTGCGGCCTTTATATGATCCTCAAGCTGGTTTTTTCGCTGTTGTTTGGCCTTGGGTAAAAATTCCTCTTCAGAAAAGGTGTTTTCAGGGATGTAATGGGATTTTATCCAGGCAAGCTCCTTGGTGCCGATGCAATGGACCACATGAAGCTTTGCACCTGTTATTTTTGCAATCCATCCCGCCCGTGCCAGAATGTGTTCGGTCCAGGGAGAAAAATCCACAGCAGCCATAATGTTTCGGAGCTCACCGGGTGCCGGCAGTTCGTTGCCTGAGTACATTCGTTTAAAAATATGTTTGTCCCTGACACTGAACAAGGCCTTTCTGCAGTGACGGAATACAAATTCCGCGGCACTGCCGAACATGAAGCTCGATAGATTGGAACGCCCTTTGTTGGCCATGACCACAAGGTCCGGGTCGACCTCTTCGATCATGGTAAGGATCTCTTCGGCAGGATATCCCATTTTAATGCGGATATCGGTTTTGCCGTCGAATTCAGGGTAACGTGTCCGGATCAGTTCCTTGATCTGGGTAATCCTGGCTTCTTTAAGTTCCTCCAGGTACTCTTTGGTGTCCTCCCTGCAGGGATACATCATTCCGGCCATATACACCGGATTAACTTCGCGCAAAGGGACAATAGAACAAATGGTGACCTTTAGATCTGCCCGTCCTGCCAGGCCCAGGGCATAGCCCAGGGTCATGGGTGAGTAATCAGACAGGTCAATACAGGCCATAATGTGGTTGAATCGATTCATTGTCTGCTCCTTAATTTATCGAGACGGATGCATTTTTTTGCCCATGACCAGCAAGAACGGATCTGTCTCTTAATATTATATAATAGGGTCAACGGCCGTTAAGGTAAAAAAATTGTTTTAAATTCATGAACAACTTTTTTCACGATTGTAGCACCTTCATCTCTGGTTGTATAGGCAACAGGATGGATTTTCGGACGCTTATGGTGCCATTAAATTGGGGTTGAAGATGGTTTTTTTTCAATGACTTGAAGCTTTTATTAAAATCATGTAATATAGTTATCTCCACATTGTATTACAGGTAAGACTTAAATGAGCGATAAACCCAGTTACGAAATGCTTGAGCAACAGATCAAAAAACTGGAGCGCTCCGTCCAAGGAGCCCGCCGGGCAGAGTTGATCAATAGAACGCTGTTCTATATTGCATCCGATTTGACCACCTGCGACTCCCTTGCAGACCTGTACGCCTCCATCTACAAACGTGTGTCAGGCCTTATGGATATTTCGAATTTTTTTATAGCCGTTTATCACAAAGACCAAAAAGCCATACAGTATGTATTTCGCAGGGACGAAGGGTCAGATATGGCTCCTGAATGGATATACAATTTTCCTGAAAAGTGCTGTTTAACAGGTGATGTGGTTATGAACAAAAAGCCCTTACTGCTGGATGAACAGCAACTTATCGACCTTGCCGCCAAAGGCAGGGTCATGGGACGATTGCCCAAAAACTGGCTGGGTATCCCGTTGATGGTCAAAAGCGATGTGGTTGGCGTGATGGCGGTAAAAAGTTATAATAATTGCGTCAAATACAATGAAGAGCATGTGGAGCTACTCAGTTTTGTTTCGGATACCATTGCCACAGCCATTCAAAAAAAGCAGGCTGAGAACGAATTGCGCAAAGCCAAAAAACGCCTGGTCCGCACCCAGAAGCTTGAAGCCATCGCCACATTGGCAGGCGGCATTGCCCATGATTTCAATAACACCCTCTCCATCACGCTTGGCAATATCAATTTGGCCCAGATGGCGGCGGCAAGCGGGACGATTAGAGGGTACCTGGATGACGCCGAACAATCGGTTCTCCAGGCAAAAAATCTGGCTTCCAAATTTGTTATCTTTTCAAGCAGCAGCACCGTGGGCATTAAAACCCATATCGACTTGACAGGCTTTATTAACGTTACCCTTGATCAACTGAAACAGGAAAAAAATATTTTGTCCCGGCTTGAGGTCTTTGACCTGCCTCCTGTCATTGAAGCCGATAGGGAAGCCCTCAATGAAGCGTTGAAGAATGTTGTCATAAATGCATCAGAAGCCATGGAGAATAAGGCTCCGGTAAAGATAACGGCTCGTCTTTATGCCGAACGAAAAGGCATGATTGTCATATCAATCACAGACCAGGGCAGGGGGATCCGGTCGGAGGATTTAGAAAAAATTTTTGACCCCTATTTTTCCACCAAACCCAAAGGGGGTAACCGGGGAACCGGCCTTGGACTTTCCATTGCCTGGGCCATTGTGAAAAATCACCAGGGCAATATCCAGATTCGCTCCACGCCGGGCCAGGGCACTTGTGTGGATATCATTTTGCCCATTTTCCCAAAAAGTACACCCAAAGAAACCTTTAAACCCAAAGAGGTGGAGCCTAAGACAAGGCGATCTGCCAGGGTGGCAACCCGAAAACCCCTTGTCCTGTTTATGGATGATGATGCCATGATTCTGGAGGTCACCGAAATAATTCTCACCCAGCTGGGCTACGAGCCTGTCCTTGCAAAATCCGGCGAAGAGGCGGTGGAGAGATACCAGGCCTGCCTTGTGGAGGGCAAAATTATCGGTAAGGTGATCCTTGACCTTGAAGTTAAGCATGGCATGGGCGGCGAAGAGACCATGGAAAAACTGCTGGCCCTGAACCCCGGAATCAAGGGGATTGTGGCCTCGGGCTATTCCAATGACGTGGTCATGGAAAACCATTCTTTCTTCGGCTTCTCTGCAGCCCTGTCCAAGCCCTTTTCCATCATGGCGCTGAAACAGGCCCTTGACGGTCTATGAATTTTCCTGCTCAGTTTCTTTTGGCCAAATTCGTTGTTCTGTACTCGAGAGTCGTAAGTTTTTTCAAAAAAAAGTGACATTTAAAAATGGAAAGAGCGTTTTAGGCGTTTTTAACGCCTTGAACAACCAAATTCAAACAAAAAAGGACCCAAAATTCTCAAATATATTTATCAGACTCTACGATTTTTCCGCAATGCTTTTTCAAGAAATATTACCTGGCTCATGTTTTGTATGGTAGTTCTTGGGTTTATCTGAGCATCTGAAATGATTGGTGTTACATCATTTTGTCGATTCTGGGGCCTGAACACAACTGGCTACCATGCATTTATCCATTTCTTTCGGGCATCAACATTCAGAAACCCAAAGCAAGCCATCCTATTTCCGTGGTCATTGCTGGGGGGCCATAGGAATGCTGATTGGTTTTGATGCATATGAACGATTTGTCATGATCGGTTCAATTGCCCTTGATTTGCTGCAACTGATTTCATTAAAATATCAAAATTCTGTATGGCGTGAATTTCAAGGCTTCTTGAGAACAAAATCCAGAAGCCTCCTCTCTGAACGAACGGTCAAATTTGTAATCGCCAACTTATTGATCGTTGATTTATTCAGTTCCGCTCCAGGAGCGATAATACGGGAAATTCAAAAGTACCGTTTCAAGAAAAAAATGCTCAAACCAGGTGTTTTGCCGGAGAAGCTGGTGCCAGATCCAGAAACGGCTTTGCCAAAGCTTGAATGAACCGTGTCGAAAGTGCTCCCATGGTCTCAAATTTGGAACATTAAGGGAAGGAGTACGTCGATATATTGCCTCCCAAAGTTACGACTCACGAGGAAAAAACTTACGACTCTCGAGTAATAAAGGTAACGAATCCGCCACTGATTTAGCATATGCTTTGGCTCTCTATCGAAGAGGGTTTACCCGAACGGAAATTTACAATCGTATTATTCAGGAAAGACAGGATTGGAGCAATCATGCTGGTGAGCGAAGAAAAGCACAGTATCTGACGAGGACTTTACTGAAAGCAGAAAAAATTATCGGTTAAAATTGAATACATCTCAATTTTTGCTCACGCCTTCCTGCTCATATCCTAAAAAACACGACCGATACGCACAATTTGTTCATCATAATTTGTTGATCATCAATCCATCAATTTACGAGTCCGCGCTCAATACAGAGCAAATGGATACCTTTTCCTTTACTCTTGATTTTCAGCCTTTCACCATATCCGGGGCATTACTCCAGGCATTTGGCTACTATGACATCTGCTGACATCTGCCACCTCACCATACAGGTTACAAAGCATAAGCTTTGTCATGACTTCAGGCGAATCCCGTCAGTCTTGTGCAGAGTGATGCGGCCTTGTTTATACAGGCTGCCCACGGCCCGTTTAAATTCCTTTTTACTCATGGCAAATGCAGCTTGAATCTCTTCAGGGCGGCTTTTGTCATGACAGGGGCTTACGCCTCCACCAGCCTCAAGTACCTGTATAATTTTCTGGGCAGAGGCTTCAACTGAGGCGTATCCCGGCTGTTTCAGAGTTAAATCCACCTTGCCGTCCTCCCGGACACGAAGGACATACCCACGGCACCGGTCACCAATGGAGAGGTCTTCAAAGGTCTCATTTTTATAGAGCATCCCCAGGCAGGTTTTATTGATCAGAGCTGTATAGCCGATAGGTGAAATACTATGGATGATCAACTCCACAGCCTCCCCATAAGAGAGTTCACCGGCATCACCAGAGGCAAGATTCGACATCAGGGTGGACCCATAAATCCTGTGGGTGGATTCATCCAGGCAAATCCTGACCAGATGGGTTTCACCCGGCTCCATCCGCCCCTCTTGTTCACTGCGGGGAACCAGAAGATCTTTTTCCAGGCCCCAATCCATGAAAATGCCAAAAGGGGCTGTATCCTTGACTTTAAGTCCCACAACATCTCCCACAACCCCGGCAGGCGCCAATGTGGTTGCCACGGGCCTGTCCTCGGAATCAGTATAGACAAAAACACGGATTGTCTGCCCCACAGCAGTATTTTCCGGCACGTACTTATTGGGCAGAAGCACCCGGTCCTGGCCAAAACTTAAATATACCCCATAGTCGGAAAGGTTCTTCACAGTCAGAGCCTGGAACTGCCCAACCACAGCGTCAGGGTCCTTTGCTAAAAAAGGATGGGACTGTCTTGAAGATGAAGACTGAGGCTGTCTTAAAGATGGCCGATTTTGACTTTTTCTCAAAAATTTTTCTGCCTGCTTCCAGGGCGTAGTTTCTTCGGACATGGATTTTCCTTATTATTAATATATATAGGGCGCATTCTCATTTTCCCGGTCATGCCGCCGGCACTGGATTATGCGTATTGCCATCTGTTTCAGGCAGTTCCAACGCCCTGCTTTATAATATGATCGTAACATAATCATTCTTTCTGCATTCTCCCGATACCAAAAAGTGCATGGACCTTTAAGACGTAAATTCACCACTCTACGAATTGAACTTTCAATAGCACCGCTGCCAATAGGTAAATTCAACGCTTTTACCGTTGAAAAATCAAGTCTGCTTTCATTGCGCACAAAATAATCCCGTTCCGTCTTGATAGCCTTACTGTTTCTGCCTCGACAAAGCATCTGGACGGCCTGGACCACGTCAGCCGATTTTCCTTTCAGCAGGGAACCTCGCTGTGTTGATACCCAGCGTTTGCGTTCCTTGGATGACCAGGTTTTCTTCAAGCCCGCGACTGCACCCAAATGCTCCACGGCATGGTAAAAATCAAGAAGTTCATACACACGCTCCGGAGTCAAACCCAATGCGTTGATCAGTCCGGGGATTCGATTCCAAATCCAATGTGCTCCATCTGCAACAAACAGTATTTTGTCTGAGGCCTGAATACGAAGGGAGTTCAAATAACCCTTTAACAAGTGAAATACGCCATCCGGACCGCTGAAACAGCCATCAATAAAGGATTAAACCGGCGTATGCACCTTTATACCTTTTTCGATTTCGACGGTCACAGGATCGCCGATAATATCGAACACAAATATCAACCGAAATACCTGTACAAAGCTGAATCGAAACGGTCTCAAACCCTTCGCTTTTCATCCGCCCCGGCCAGGCCAGTTGGACATCAATTCTTTTTCTTGATCAACCCGATCGGGGGAATCTACTGAGGCCTGGATACTTTTTTTAAAAGCAAGGCGCTTATCCGATTCGTATACCCAAGAAGTTCCTGTTCCATCTGTTCCAATTCTTTAGCGTTTCGAATCAAGCGATTCGGATCTTCTTCCAGTTCTTTCAGGCAAGCATAGACTTCATCAACAGTATTGCAATCTTCAGCTTTTTTCATCAGTACAATCCATTTTTTTTTGTTTCAGCTTAGCAGGAAATATCATGCTTTTTCCACTAAAAGATAGACTTTTTTAAAACCGGGAAAATGGGAATGCGCCCGTTTACCGGCTGGATTTATGACTTCATAAAACCTTATGCCGATGATATCAAGGTGGCTCACCCTGAAATGCTCAAAGCGATTACAGCAGCTAAAAAGAAAACGATCTATCTGATGCCCAGAAAATATGTGACCTTCTCAGAGTTGATCTGTTACCGGAATGTTATATGGCTCCGAGCGAGTTGCGAGAATTAAGAAGAATTTTAAGATACAGAAACCACATAGTCAGAACAGCAACCCAAACTAAAAATAAAATCTCTGGACTTTTAATGGAGGTCGGTGCTGAATACAACAAAAAAAGCTACATGGCAAACGCTATTTCTGGGAATTAATGGACACCATTGAGCATGTCCCATCATCCGTCTCAGAAATGTTAAAACTTAGCAGGTCAAATCTGGAGATTTTTACTAATATTCAAAAAAAGCTCGTACGGGTGCTAAAA